>PMMM01000231.1 GCA_003162245.1 Phycisphaerales bacterium | reverse complement strand
AGTGTGCCAAGGTGTGTACCCCCCCCTTGGCACACTTGATTATCCGGACGTAGGGCAAGGCAACCGCGGAGGCGCGGAGAGCGCGGAGAGCGCGGAGGACGCGGAGAGGCCGGGGCTCGGGGTCCGGGATGCGGGGCGCAGCGTTGGGCACTCGGTCACCAGGTCTCGGTTTGAGCGGTCAGCTTTTAGCTCAGAACCCCGCGCTTGCGCTTGGGGCTCCGATCGGGCGGCGCGGGCGTACGGGGAACCGGCCGCGTCTGGTCTAGATAGTATAGACGAAGAACGGGGCGGCGGGGAAGGAAACGGGCGGTTTGTCGAGGCTGGGCGGATTCTGGCAGCGGGTGCGCGAGATTGGCGGAAAATGCGAGAGGGATCGAGGCACCAAGGGGCCGAGGGGCCGAGTGGTGGATGGGGGCCGTGGGGCGTGGGAACGCGGGAACGGCGCCGGCAGGCAGGGCGGCGGGCGAGCATGGCCCGAAGCCAGCTATGACGCGGGCGGGGCGGGCTGGTATAATCGATGCGGGACGTGATTGAGTATGAAGGCCAAGACATTTGACTGCGTCGAGATGAAACGNNGCGGCGCTGCGCGTGCACGAGCGGCTGAAGGACATGACCGTCGAGCAGCAGATCGAGTACTGGCGGCAGCGCAGCGAGGAATTCCAGCGGGATCAGGAACGCTTGCGCGCCCAGGCGGGGGGCGGGCGAGCGGTGAGCTCTGAGCCGTGAGCTGTGAGCCTTGAGCCGCGAGCTGTGAGCTTTGAGCCTTGAGCCTTGAGCTACGAGCTTGAGGACGGGAGCGGGGACGGGCGGGTTGTGGCGGGGCGGGGGCGGCGGTATGCTGCGGGAAAGACGGCCAGGGGCGGATGGTGCGGCCCCTTCGTCGGCGCGGGTGTTAGCGGTGGCACGGGACTATGAGGGCGTGGGTGAGGCGGCGCGCGGTTTGCACCTCGCGGCTCAGCAATCGCAGCTACCACCTAGGTCAACGAGAAAGGCGGCCCACGAATGAAGAAAGCTGGCTTTGGGTCACAGCTCGTTGCGGCGTTGCTGCTGCTGGGACTTGCCGGGTACGGCATCAATAGCTGCTTCAACCGGGCCGAGGAATCACGGAAAGCGGAGGAGGCACGTCGGGCAGCGCTGCCACCTGAACAGCGAGCTGAAGAGGATCAGCGCGCCGCGGAGAAAGAGGCGGACAAGAAGCGCCAGATGGACGTGGAGTCGCGTCAGGCGGACGGCGAGGATTATTCGAAGAAGTGTGTGCGGCGATTCCTGAAATACCCCGACGATGCGAGCTTCGGGTTTTGGGACACCCCCGACGTGAAGTACAACGCGGAACAGGATACGTTTTCTTACTCGTCCAAGGTAAAGGCCAAAAACACCTTTGGGGCCGAATTGACTCACCGGTGGGGTACGATAGTCACGATCAGAGATGGAACGTGGAAGTTGGCCGTGCTGACGATAGATGACGAAACGCTGTACCGCGACGACCGGCTCGTGGAGTCGCTTAAGGTCGGCAAAGGCACGTCTTCGTCCGCCAAGGGACCGGGCCAGCAGGGCGCCCCGGCAAAGGACGCTGCAACGGGCGCCAGTCGGCCGACATCACGGCCCGCCGCCGAGGTTCCGGTTCCCCCAGCGGGGCGATACGTTCTTCGGAGCGTGTCCAGGTCTCTCCAGGAGGGGCCGATGGCCTACTTTGCGGACAAGGAGAGCGGTAAGAAACTCTACCTACATACCGGAGACATGGTAGGTACCTGGCAGATCACCGAAATCAGCTTCGAATACAAACGAGTCGTCCTAAAAGACGTCGCGGGCGACGAGACTGTCACGCTGCAATTGCCTGCCCGGACGCCGTGACGAAGGGAGACACCTTGGACTCGCGATGGACCTGGCGCGTTGCGCCCCTTCTGTTCGACACTACGTGCGGATGACAAAGTGGGATTGGCAGCGATTTCTCGAGGGTGGAGCGGCCGTCCGGCGCGGTGATACGAATGCGGCACGAACGGGCAGGCCGCGGCGACACTTGCAGCGCGCCGCGCGGTGTAGTTGCCGATCAGCGGAACGTCCGCTGGACGGGCACGCGCGAGCAAGCAAAGCAGCGCGTCGCGCAGGCGCGAGAAATGGGTGCCTGTCCGTGGTTTTCCATTAATCGTCTGCCTAATACCAGGGAGGTTCCGCACGCGCCATGAAAAGGTACAGGGTCTTGTCGTTCGACTTCGATGCGCGCGTCAACAGTTTAACGGTCGCGATTAAGGACGAATCGGAGGCGCGCGTCAAGTCGATGCACGAGCAGAACCAGCGCAAGATCGAGGAGGGGTTGATATACGAGTTTGGTACTCTTGACGATCACCGGAAGAAACTGGACTTTGTTGATCTCGGGGCCATGCCTTGGTCCGTCATAGCATTCCACAACGCGTTTCAAAGACAGATTAGGACGGCGTTTGTCATGGGGGCATACTACCCAGCCCTCGCGGGCGCGTGTGGTCTCGGCGAGCGGATACTCAATCATCTTGTGTTAATGTTCAGAGAACAGTTCCGCAACTCAGCGAGCTACAAACACGTGTATTCCAAAGACTCGTTTGATAATTGGGAGCTTGCTATTAGGGCACTGGAATCCTGGTCAATACTGCGACCGGAGGTGGCGCAGCTGTTCCGGGAGTTCTGTGTGACCAGAAATCGTGGTCTGCATTTTAGGCCGGAGGTTGACTCAAACGCGCGTGGAGCGGCATTGGAGGCCATTGGCCAGTTGAACAAAATCATAAGTGAGCAGTTTGGCTGTTGTGCCTCTCTGCCGTGGTTGTTTCCCGTTCCCGGCGAGACCTACGTCAGGAAATCCGCGGAGTGCGACCCGTTTGTGAAGGGCATATACCTTCCGAATTGCCACCTTGTGGGCTACAAGCACCGGCTCGATCTGGACGCGGGGAGGTTCGTTTTGCGCGATGACGACGAGTACGAGGAGTGTGAGATAACGGATGAGGAGTTTAGTAGGCTACGGCGGGCGAACAACGCTCCGGCGAGGCCGACGTAGTGGCGGGGACGATCGGCAGAGCTTACGCGGCGACGCGTGGCGGACAATTGGCCAGTTGAGCGAGGAAGCAATGTAAATGGAGCACATTGAAGGGCGACAGTCGGTGTTGGCCGCGTTGCGGGCGTATCAGCGGCGGTTTCAGGTGATCCTGATCCGGCACGATGCGCACCGGGAGAAGCTCGCGGACGTGATCGGGCTGGCGGAGAAACGGGGGGTGCCGATCCGGTACGTCGAGGCGGCCGAGCTGGACGCGCTGGCGCATGGGGCCACGCACGGGGGCGTGGTGGCGATTTGCACGGCGAAGCCGCGGCTGACGGCGGAGGAGCTGCTGGCGCTGGTGGACGGGGCGGGAAAGGCAACCGCCAAGACGCCAAGAGCGCCAAGGACGCAGAGAAGAACCATAGGTGAGGGCCCAAAGGCAACCGGCGGAGGGGCAGATGAAGGCGAGGACGTGGAGGAGCAGCAGGGTGGGGCGGCGGGGACGCTGCGGGAGCCGGCGCTGCTGCTGCTGCTGGAGGGGGTGGACGATGCGCGGAATTTGGGGTTCACGCTGAGGAGCGCGGACGCTTTTGGCGTACACGCCGTGATGATAAAGAAGCACTTGTGGGAGTTCGACGCGGTGGAGGTGGGGCGGCCGGCGGCGGGGGCGTACGAGCGGCTGGCGCTGGCGCAGATCGAGGACGTGGAGGTGCTGCGGGGCTTGCAGAAACGCGGGGTGCGGGTGATCGGGTGCGTGGCGGGGGCGAAACGGAGCCTGTACGAAGCGGAGCTCGCTGGGCCGGTCGTGCTGGCGATCGGCGGGGAGAAACGCGGGCTGAGCGGGGCGGTGCGGGCGGTGTGCGACGAGTTCGTGAGCATCCCGACGCGGGCGGAGGCGTCGCTGTCGCTGTCGCACGCGGCGAGCATCGTGATGGCGGAGGCGCGGCGGCAGCGGCAACCGCCAAGACGCCAAGAGCGCCAAGGACGCGGAGAAGAGGAGTAAGAAATCAGAGGGCAGAAGTCAGAAGCGGGAAGGGATTCCCGCGGGTCTCCGTGCGAGAACGGATTCACGCACGAGCGGAATTAAGAAACAGGTCAGGGGGCGGGGGTCAGCCGCCGGCGACGTGGGACCAGACGCTGAGGGTGGCGCCGTCGGAGAGGCGGCGGGTGCGGTCGCGCTCGTAAAGGCCGTTGACGACCGTCAGAGCAACCTCGTCGGGCGGGATCGCGAGCCGGGCGAGGGCGTCGGCGATCGAGGCGTCCGGGGGCATGTCGAGTTGCACGCCGGGCGGGGGATGGCCCGCGGGGAGGTACGCGCGGAGAGTGCCGAAGAGTCGGAGTTCGATGGTCATGGGTCACGCAAAGACGCAAAGGCGCAAAGGCGGAGGACGATCAGAGGCGGCGCCCACGGCCTGGCTTCGCTCGCCGCTGCGCCAGACCGTGCCACCCACCGTCAGCCACAGAGGGCTAACGCTACAAATGCAGGGCGGCGAGCTTCTCGGGCGTCGGACAGCCCTGGTCGTCCCAGCCGCGGAGCCGGTAGTACTCGTCGAGCATCTCAGTGAGTGGGACGGTCTTGCCGGCGGCGGGACCGGCCGGCATGGGCTCGTGCAGCAGACGCGGGGGCAGCGTGTCGTCCTTGCGGCTGAAGCCGGCCCGCAGATTGAACAGCTTCTCGAGGTTCCAGATTCGCTCGCCGGCCAGGAGCAGTTCGTCGACGTCGTAATCGAAGCCCGTCGCGGTTTTCAGCAGCGCAGCGAGCTCGGGCGCCCCGATCGAGAAGGTCGCGAACAGGCACATGCCCGCGGAATCGACGGCGGCGGTCAGATTCTGGAACGCGATGTTCACCGCCGCCTTGCCCGCGGTCGTGTGCGGGTCCATCTTCATCGGCAGGCCCAGAATCTCGGTGGAAACCATGTAGCCGCGGACGTGGCAGGCCCCGCGATTGGAGGTGGCGTACTGGAGTCCCATGCCGAGGATGCCGCGCGGGTCGTAGGCGGGGAATTCCTGCTTCTTGACGCCCATGAAGAGCTCGGGGCGGCCGTATTTCGCGGCGAGGCGGGCGCCGCCTTCGGCCAGCACGTCGCCGAAGCCCTCACGGCGGCCGATCTGGGTCATGGCGCGGACCAGGGCTTCGCCGTCGCCGAAGCGCAGCGGGAAGCCGATCTCCTGCTCGGTGAGGACGCCCTTCTCGACCAGTTCCATGGCGCAGGCGATGGTGGCGCCGGCGGAGATGGTGTCGAGGCCGAGCTGGTTGCAGATGTAGTTGGCTTTGGTGGCGGCGGCGAGGTTGCTGACGCCGACGGCGGCGCCGAGGGCCCAGATGGTTTCGTACTCGGGTCCCTCGCCGCGGCCGGCGTACTGACCGCCCTTGATTTCGGTGACACGGCCGCAGGCGACCGGGCAGGAGCAGCAGGCGCGGTTGCGCCGGAGGATCTGGTCGGCGATGGTCTCGCCGCTGATTTTTTCCGCGCCCGGGAACTGCCCCTGCTGGAAATTGTGGGTGGGGAAGGCGCCGTGCTCGTTGATGACGTTGACGAGGATGGCGGTTCCGAAACGCGGGAGGCCAGTGCCGGTGACCGCGCCGTTTTTCAGCTTCTCGAGGACGTCGAGGCAGGTGGTGCGGAAGCCGGCCGGGTCCGCTGCGGTCAGGCCGCCGGTGCCGCGGACGGCCACCGCCTTGACTTTTTTCGAGCCGAGGACGGCGCCGACGCCGGAGCGGCCGGCGGCGCGGCTTTTGTCGTTGATGATGGCGGCGTAGCGGACGAGGTTCTCGCCGGCGGGGCCGATGCTGACGAATTTGAAGTCGCGGCCGAGGCGGGTGTGGAGCGTGTCTTCGACCTCGTCGACGGTGCGGCCCCACAGGTCGGCGGCGGGGCGCAGCTCCACTTTGCCATCGTCGATCACGAGGATGGTCGGTTCTTTGGCCACGCCGTCAAAGACGATCAGGTCGTAGCCGGCGTATTTGAGGTCCGGGCCGAAGTCGCCGCCGCAATTCGAGCTGGCGATCGCCCCGGTGAGCGGGCCTTTGGTGACGGCCATGAAGCGACTGCCGCAGGGCGCGGCGGTGCCGGTGAGGGGGCCGGCGGCGAGGATGAGCTTGTTGGCGGGGTGGAGCGGATCGACGTTGGGGTCCACCTCGTTCGAGAACAGCTTGGTCGCCAGGCCGCGGCCGCCGATAAACAGGCGGGCGAGGTCGCGGTTGAGCGGCTCGGTGCGGGTCTGGCGGCGGTCGAGATCGACGCGCAGGAGCTGGCCGACGTAGGCGTGGGTCATGGCCGGGCCTCCTGGGCGAGCTCGCGCAGGCGGGCCGCGTAGGCCTGGCGGGCGGCGGCGGGCCAGGATTCGGCGGGCTCGTAGCGGAGAGCCTGCGGGGCACAAAACCGCACGCATTCCGGGTCGCCGTCGCAGAGGGCACACTTCCAGGCGCGGTCGTCCCAGCAGCGGATCGCCCCGTACGGGCAGGCGGCCTCGCACGCGCGGCAGTCGTTGCACTTGTCGTGGAGGATCACGACGGCGTTCGTGCGGGGGTCGCGGACGAGGGCCTCGCACGGGCAGGCGTCGAGGCAGGGGGCATCGTCGCACTGGAGGCACACGCGCGGGAAGTAGAAGGCCTCGTCCACGTCGATGGTCACGCGGACGTGGGCGCGGGCCGGCTGAAATGCGTCCGCGTTCCGGCCGGAGCAGACCAACTCGCACAAGCGGCAACTCGTGCACTTATCGGGATCGACCAGCAGCGTTTTCGGCATAAGAGATGCTCACTTTCGGCGCACGGCGGTCGGCCGACCGCCCCCCGTTGAAGGCTTCCCGCCCACAATTCACTTGGTAACGAATCACGCGGGCAGAGTCAAGCGTTTTGCGTCGCGCGGCGGTCTTGACCGCGGGCCGGCCCGGGGGCATCATGCGTGGTTCGGCCGCGTCGAATGGCCGCGGATCTGCCGTGGAGCCGCGGGAGCGGCCTGGAGTGGCCCCGGCCCGCGTGGGTGCGGGGCTGGCAGGGCGGGAGGATGCAACCGGATGGCGTCTACGAAGAAGCAATTGATCGTGCTTGCAATCGGCGGCAACGCCTTGATCGTCGACGCGCAGCACAAGCGCGTAGAGGACCAGTACGCTGCCCTGTTCGAGTGCTGCCGGCATATCGTCCGGTTGTTGGAGCAGGGTTACCGGCTGGTGATTACGCACGGCAACGGGCCGCAGGTCGGGTTCATCCTGCGGCGGTCGGAGCTGTCGCGGCAGGAACTGCACCCGGTGCCACTGGATTCGTGCGGAGCAGACACGCAGGGGGCGATCGGCTACCAGATTCAGCAGGCCATGTACAACTGCATGCGTGAGTGGCCGAAACGGCTGCCGGTCGCGACGATCATCACGCAGACGCTCGTGGACGCCGACGACCCCGCGTTCCGCAAGCCGAGCAAGCCGATCGGCAGCTTCATGGACGAGACGACGGCGAGTGAGCGGCGTGCGAAAGAGGGCTGGGCGATCGTGGAGGATGCGGGGCGCGGGTTCCGCCGGGTGGTCGCGTCGCCGGCGCCGAAGGAGATCATCGAGCTTGAGGCGATTCGAGACCTTGTTGAGCGCGACGTGCTGGTGGTCTCGACGGGCGGCGGCGGGATTCCGGTCGTCAAGACCGCGGACGGGACGCTGAAGGGGGCGGACGCGGTGATCGACAAGGACCTCGCGACGGCGCTGCTCGCGAAGCTCCTCAAGGCGGACATCCTGATCATCTCGACCGCGGTCGAGAAGGTCTCGCTGAACTACGGCAAGCCGAACCAGAAAGACGTCGACAAGATGACCGTGGCCGAGGCCAAACGCTACATCGCCGAGGGCCACTTCGCCCCGGGCAGCATGTTGCCGAAGATCCAGGCGGTCGTCGACTTCATCGAACAGGGTGGGAAGATGGCGATCATCACCGATCCGGCGAACTTGGCGCGGGCGGTCGCGGGCGAGACGGGCACGCGGATCGTGCCATGAGTGCGGCCGGGCGGCATTACGTGTGCGGGCTCCGGTGCGTGCGCTGCGGCGCGACGTGTGCGCTCGGCGAGACCGTCTACAACTGCGCGGCGTGCGGGGGGAATCTCCAGATCGAGTACGACTACGACGCGATCCGCGGGGCATGGCGCAAGGACGAGCTGGCGCGGAACGCGGACCGGTCGATCTGGCGGTATTTGCCGCTCTACCCCACTGCCACGAAGCTCGACTGCCTGCCGATCGGCTGGACGCCATTGCTGCGCGTGGCGCGGCTGGAGCGGCGGCTCGGGCTGCGTCACCTGCTTATCAAGGATGACAGCCGGAACCCGAGTGCATCGTTCAAGGACCGGGCGACCGCGATTGCGCTCGCGCGGGCGCGGGACATCGGGCGCGACCTGGTCACCGGGGCATCGACGGGCAACGCCGGATCTTCGACGGCGGTGCTGGCGGCGGCGATGGGGATGAAAGCCCGCATTTTCATTCCGAAGGCGGCGCCGCGGGCGAAAATCGCCCAGTTGTTGGCGTGCGGGGCGGACGTGCTGGCGGTCGACGGCACCTATGACGACGCGTTCGATCTCTGCCTGGCCGCGACGAAGCAGTTCGGATGGTACAACCGGAACACGGGGTATAACCCGTTCACGCGCGAGGGCAAGAAGTCCGTTTCGTTCGAAATCTGCGAGCAGATGGGCTGGCACGCGCCGGACCTCGTGGTCGTGCCGGTCGGCGACGGCAACATCATCAGCGGCGTGTGGAAGGGGTTTGCCGATTTCCACCGCATCGGCTTCATCGACCGGCTGCCGCGGTTGCTGGCGGTGCAGGCGGCGGGGAGCGCGGCCGTGGTGAACGCGCTGGCGGGCGACGGGACGATTAAGCCCGTCTCGGGCGAGACGGTGGCCGATTCGATTTCGGTCAGTGTGCCGCGCGACGGCGAGGCGGCGGTGCAGGCGGTGCGGGAATCGAAGGGTTTCGGCATTACGGTCACTGACGACCAAATCCTGGCCGCGATTCCGGAAATTGCCCGCGACAGCGGCGTCTTTGGGGAGCCCGCGGGCGTCACTGCGTACGCCGGTCTGAAGACAGCCGTCGAGCAGGGCCGCATTGACCCGGCGTGGACGATCGTGGTGTTGATGACCGGGAGCGGGCTCAAGGACATTGCATCGGTGATGAAAGTGGCCGGTGAGCCGCGTGCGGTCCCGGCCAACGCGAGCGCGCTGAGCGAGATTTTCAAGAAGGGTTGATTCCTAAGAGCCCCCATTAAGACCCGGGCGTTTCAACCCTCCCCCAACCCCTCCCTAAGAGGGAGGGGGGTACTGTTAGGCACACTAAGGAGCAGAACCATGCGCAGTTTTCTGGGCCGAGACATTCTGTCGCTGAAGGAGTGGGAGCGGGCGGAGTACTTTCGGGTGTTCGAGGTCGCCGACGACCTGGCCCCCATCGCCCGCAATCGTCGCAATAGCGACCTGCTGAGCGGCAAGACGCTGCTGACGGCGTTCTACCAGCCCAGCACGCGCACGCGCCTCGCCACCGAGGCCGCGATGCACCGCCTCGGCGGCCACGTGCTCGGCTTCTCCGACGCCAAGATGACCCGCGCCGGCGACTTCTACCAGGAGTCCATCAAGGACACCGTCCACATGCTGGAGTACTACGGCGACGTGATCGCCATGCGGCATTTCCAGCAGGGTGCGCCGGCCGAGGCGGCCAAGTGGTCGACGGTGCCGGTGATCAACTGCGGCGACGGCTGGGGCGAGCACCCAACGCAGGTGCTGACCGACATGTACACGATCTACAAGGAGATGGGCCGGCTCGACGGGCTCAACTTCCTGCTCGTCGGCGACATGCGGATGCGCACGATGCACTCGATCGGCTACGCGATGTCGCAGTTCAACATCACGGCGACGTTCATCTCGCCGCCGGAGATGTCGCTGACGGAGGAGTTCAAGCAGGAGCTGCGCGACCTGAACCTGCGGTTCCGCGAAGTGAAGACGGTGACGGAGGCGATCGGGGACGCGGACGTGATCTACATGGAGCCGGTGGTCCAGGCGGATTACACCAAGTCGCGCGTGGAAACAACGCAGGACAAGGGTCTGACGCCGGCGGCGTACAAGGTGACGCGCGAGCTGATGCGTGACAAGGCGAAGCCGGACAGCATCATCCTGCACTCGCTGCCGCGGATGGACGAGCTGCCGGCGGACGTGGACGCGACGCGGCACGCGCGGTACTGGATCGAGGCGTTCAACGGCGTCGTGATGCGGATGGCGCTGCTGGCGCTGGTGCTGGGGGCAAGGGAGTAACGCACACCAGTTGACGACCCCCACGACACGGTGCCGGGCACGCTGTTGAAGTGCGCTCGCGGGGTCGGCGTTTTGTCGATCCGGCGCTTGGCGGTGCCAACTGCGTGATTCGACTTCGCCAGCGGTCGGCTGACGTATATATACGTCAGCCGACGCCGGGGTAAGGCCCTACGGCTGTTGGCGGGCGCGAGTTCGCCCGTCGCGTGCCGCGGTTTGTGGGCACGCACGACGCGTGTCGCGGGCAGCCGCATCCCGGCGTTTCACGCTTGCCGGGTCGTTTGATGTATATATACATCAGGACTCGTGCGACGAACCGGTGAGAACGCCAATGTCCTTGGAGCAAACTCAGCAAGACATCCTGGCCCTTCTACGTGGGTGGGCCGGCCCGCGTGGACACGACGCGCCGCTCCCGCTGCCGGGTTGAGGCGTTCAACGGCGTGGTGATGCGGATGGCGCTGCTGGTGCTGGCGCTGGGGCGCGCCAGTGGCTCGTTTGGTGGCGGCTGTGGCGTCGGCCCTCCGTGGCCGACGGGGAGTGCGTGGATGAACACGGTCCAGAAGTGGATTCGCGATCAGCTCGTTGACCATGGCAGGAAGCTGTTTGATGCGCCCCGGGAGCGGGTCCGATTCACGGAAAACGACGAAGCGGACAGCCTACTCAACGACTTGGATCAATTCCCTCACGCTTTCGTGCTGGCTTGCCTCATGGGTCGCCAGATGAGAAGGGAGAAGGCGTGCCTCATCCCGTATCGGTTCCAGCAGAAACTGGATGGGGACTTCTCCATCGGCAGGCTGGCTGCGCTTTCGGCGGACGACGTACGGGAGCTGATGTCCAAGCCGGAGCCTCTACACCGGTTTCTGAACGTGATGAGCGTGGTCTTCCATGCGGCGGTTTGCCGAATTGTGGATCACTACGAAGGCGATGCATCGCGGATCTGGAAGGGCCGTCCCTCCAGTGCGGAAGTCGTCCACAGGTTCCGCGAGTTCGAAGGAGTGGGGCCGAAGATCGCAAGCGCGGCGGCCAACTGTCTCGCACGCGACCTGAAGGTTCCGTTCGCGGACTATCGCTCCATAGACGTCTCGGCAGACGTCCACGTGCGGCGTGTCTTCGGCCGGCTTGGCCTCACCGGCCCTGATCCGACGGTTGACCGATGCATCACCTGGGCCCGCGAACACAATCCGGAGTTTCCGGGCCTCCTGGATTTCGCCCCATGGGATGTGGGAAGAAAGTGGTGCCGCCCGGCCAACGCTCAGTGCGAGTGCTGCTACATGAGGAACGGATGTCCCGCTGCGAAGACCGGAACTGAGTGAACGAACCGCGGGCACACAGTCTGATGCGGAGCCTGCCCGCTACACACCCCGTCGCGGCTCAGCGCGATCGACGATCTGCTTCAGCACCTTTGCCGGGTGCTCGAAGCGGGTGAGCAGGATCATCGCGGCGATGACGTACAGCTTGTGCTCGGCCTCGTGGTAGGTCGGCACGCGGTAGCGCTCGAAGACGTTACCCGCGACCTCGCCGGCCTTGCAGTTCACGTCGGTGATGTCCGCCGGCAGCGGGTGCATGTACAGGGCCTTGCCGCCCTTGGTGAGGCCCATGAGCTGGTCGGTGCACTCCCAGCTCTTGTACTTCGCGTTATTCGCGAGGCACTCCTTCTCCAGCTCTTCGAGCTTCTTCGCCTCTTTCGCCCGCAGCAACGCCGTCCGCCGCTCCATGATCTGGTACGGCGCCCAGCTCTTGGGATACACCACGTCGGCGCCCTTGAACGCCTCCTCCATGCTGTGCACCAGCGCGAACGAACCGCCGGACTCCTTCGCGAAGCGCTGCGGCTGCTGCACGAGCTCGGGGATCAGGTCGTAACCCTCGGGGTGCGCGAGAACGACGTGCATCCCGAAGCGCGTCATCAGGTTGACGATGCCCTGCGCGACCGACAGCGGCTTGCCGTAGGACGGCGAGTACGCCCAGGTCATCGCGATCTTCTTGCCGCGCAACGCATCCAGCGAGCCGAACGTCTTCTGGAGGTGCAGCAGGTCGGTGAGCGACTGCGTCGGGTGGTCCTGGTCGCATTGCAGGTTGATGACCGCGGGCCGCTGCGGCAGCACGCCCTCCTTGAAGCCGGTGTCGACGGCCTCGGCGGTCGCGGCCATGTACTCGTGGCCCTCGTGGATGAACAGGTCGTCGCGGATGCCGATGACCTCGGTGAGGAACGAGATCATGTTGGCGGTCTCGCGGACCGTCTCGCCGTGGGCCACCTGCGATTTGCTCTCGTCGAAGTCGAGCAGGCTCAGGCCGAGCAGGCTGGCGGCGCTGGCGAACGAGAAGCGCGTGCGGGTCGATTTGTCGCGGAAATTCGAGACGGCGAGGCCGCCGCGGAACGCGCGGGCGTCGATGTTCGCGCGCCAGAGCTCCTCGAGTGTCTCGGCGATAAGCAGCACGGCCCGCAGGTCGGCGTCGGACTGCTTCCAGGTGAGCAGGAAGTCCTTCTGGTAGAGGCCGGTCTTGAGCGCTGCGAGCTGGTCGAGCAGCGTGGGTACTTTCTTCGGGGTCATGGTTGTCTCCGTCCTATACGCCTGGTGCGCGTCCTATGCGCCGTTCGTCTTCTACGTCGGCCACGGGGGGCCGACGCTACGCTGCCGTTACGCCGGCACGCCCACGCGGCGGTTGAAGTCCGCGATCAGCTTGTCCCATTCGTCGACCTGGGCGAACGTCTCGGGCCAGAAATCGGGGTCCCAGAGCTTGCGCAGGTCGTTGACGTCGCGCTGCTGCTGCTCGACCCACGTGAAGTACTTGAAGTTGTGCAGCATCTTGCGGTCGTAGTAGCCCAGCTCGCGCAGGTAGTCGATCCCGGCGCCTTGCAGGTAGCGGGAATAGTGCTGGGCCGCGTTGAGTTCGCTGTACGGCCCGTGCGCCGCCCGCAGCTCCTCGACGCGCGAGCGATACAGGTCGGTCGAATCCGTCAGCGGCGTGAACAGCACGTCGCGCGAATCGAGCTCGTAGTACTTCGCCGCCTTGATCCCGGCGACCACGTTGCAGATGCCCGAAATCCCCAGCAGCGGCAGTTGCTTCACCACGTCCGCCGCGACGCCCTGCTTCTGCAGGAACGCGTGCCCCGCCGGCTCGTTGAACAGCCGCAGGATGGCGAGGCACTGCTCGTCGTCGATGGCCGCGATCATGTCCGTGTTGCGGACGTTGTGGATCCAGGGGACGTGCTTGTCGCCGATGCCCTCGATGCGGTGGTCGCCGAAGCCGCATTGCAGAAGCGTTGGGCATTGCAGGGCCTCGGTGGCGATGACCTTCAGGTGCGGGTAGCGGGTGCGGAGGAAGTCGCCGGCCGCGATCGTCCCCGCGCTGCCGGTCGCCGAGATGTACGCCGCCAGCCGGCCGCGCGGGCCGCCGATGCGCCGAAAGACCTCGTCGATGATCCCGCCGGTGAGGTGGTAGTGCCAGATCGCGTTGCCGAACTCCTCGAACTGGTTGAAGATCACGCAGTCGGGCCGCGTGCGGCGGATTTCCCAGCACTTGTCGTAGATTTCCTTGACGTTCGACTCGCAGCCGGGAGTTGCGATCACCTCGGCCCCGATCGACTTGAGCCACTCGAAGCGCTCGCGCGACATGCCCTCGGGCAGGATCGCGACCGCGGTGCACGAAAGCAGGGCGCAGTCGAACGCACCGCCGCGGCAGAAATTCCCGGTGCTCGGCCAGACGGCCTTCTGCGTAGTCGGGTCGAATTGGCCGGAGACCAAGCGCGGGACGAGGCAGCCGAAGCCGGCGCCGACCTTGTGCGCCCCGGTCGGGAACCACTTACCGACCAGCCCGACGATGCGGGCGGGCACACCGGTCAGCTCCGGCGGAAACTCGATCCAGTTGCCCTGGTTGAAGCCGCCGCCGCGCTCGACCGGCTCGTTCTTCCACGTGATGCGGAAGAGGTTGGCGGGGTCGAGGTCCCACAGGCCGACATTCTTGAGGCGGTCCTTGATCCGCTGCGGGACCGTCGTCGGGTCTTTCTGCTGGGCGAACGTGGGGATGATGATGTTGCGCTCGCGGCACCGGCGCGCGGTGCGTTCGAGCACTTTCTCGTCGATGCGGTCGATAATCTTCACGGCGGCCACTCCAGGGGCTGTCTTTGGTTGCGTTTACGAAGCCGGGTATACTACCGCGCGGCTCGTTTTTCGTGAAATGCTGGAGAAAACCGATGGCAATTGTGCTGGAAAATGCCCTGTTGGCGGATATCGACCCCGTGCGCGTCGAGGTGGGCAGCCTGCGTCTGGACGCCGGCCGCATCGTCGCCCGCGGAGCGACTGTGAGTTACGAGGGGGCGACCGAGGTCGTCGATTGCGGCGGGGCCGTCGTGCTGCCGGGGCTCGTCAACGGGCACACGCACGTGTACTCCGCGCTGGCGTGCGGGATGCCGCAGCCGCCGAAGTCGCCCACGAATTTCCCGCAAATCCTCGAGTACGTCTGGTGGCGGCTGGACCGGGCGCTGGACGCCGAGTCGAACGAGATGTCGGCGCGGATCGGGGCGCTCGACGCCGTGCACTGCGGGACGACGACGCTGATCGACCACCACGCGTCGCCTGACCATATCGCGGGGTCGCTGGACGAGATCGAGCGCGGGCTGGCGGCAATCGGCGTGCGGGGCGTGCTGTGTTATGAGACCACCGACCGCAACGGGGCGAAGGGGCGCGACGACGGCATCGCGGAGAATCGGCGGTATCTCGAGCATTGCTGGCAGAAGGAGAACCATCGCTTCGCCGGGCTCGTCGGGGCGCACGCCGCGTTCACGCTCGAAGAGGAGACGCTGGAGCGGCTCGCGGAGCTGGCGAAGAGCTTCAACACCGGGGTGCACGTGCATGTCGCGGAGGATCCGTGCGACGAGGAGCAATGCTCGTCGCAGCACCAGGTGTTCTTGATCGACTGGCTGGCGGGGCACGGGATGCTGCGGGAGGAGTCGGTGTTTGCGCACGGCACGCACCTCGACGCGGAGGCGGCCGAGCGCGTGCGCCAGTCGGGAGCGGCCCTCGCCCACTGCCCGCGGTCCAACATGAACAACGCGGTCGGCTACGCGCCGGTCAAGGCGTTTGGCCGCGCGGCGATGCTCGGCACGGACGGCATCGGCAGCGACATGTTCGCCGAGTCGCAGGCCGCGTGGTGGATCGCCTGCCATGAGCACGCGGGCTTGTCGCCGGGCGACGTGCTGGGGATGCTGGCGGCGTCGGCGCGGCGGGCATCCGCGTTGCTGGACATTCCGCTGGGCAAGCTGGACGTCAACGCGGCGGCGGACGTGGTTATCACGGACTATCGCCCGGCGACGCCGGTGACCACGGACAATCTGCCGGGGCATTTCGTGTTCGGCCTGAGCGCGCGGCACGTGGCGAGCGTGATTGCGGACGGCCGGTGGGTGATGCGCGAGCGCGTGGTCAAGACCTGCGACGAGCCGCACGTCCGCCGCGACGCCGCCAGGATCGCCGGGCGGTTGTGGGAGCGGATGGCGAAGATCACGTAGACGGGCGATCAGGCGAGCGTGCGGTAGTCGTCGGGCGTGTCCACGTCCGTCGTGACGCCCGGCGAGCGGCATTCGACCGCGGTGACGCGATCCGGGAACGCGCGCGGCAGGGCGTGCAAGCCGTCGTCGCACGCCGGCGACGCGACAAAGGGCGTCAGCGTCGCCGGGAAGATGATCGGGTGGCCGCGGCGGGCGCGGGCAGGGGAGCGACCTGCGCGACTCACGGTTTCACGCACTCATAGAGGCGCGAGACGTGCCGGCCGCAGGTTCGGCCTCGAAACGTCCGTCCGCAGCGCAGTGCGCCGATCTCGTTTCCAGACCGCGGCTGTCTCTCGCCGCGGCGCGCTTGCGACAGCCGCCCCGGCGCGGAACTTCGACGAGCTCGGAATGCGCTACGCCGGCACCAGGCGAAGCGACTGCAATGCCGCCGAGATCGGCGTCGAGCGCGAGAACTCCACGCCGCTCACGTTGCCTCGTCGATGAAGGGCAACCGGCGCGCCGGTGGCCTCGTCGAACCAGACGGCGCCAGAATCGCCCGGCTCGGTAAGCTGGCCGGCACAACCCGGCCGGATCACGATGCGCACGCCAGTCGCATCCACGCATTCGACCTTGCCGCGCGTCAGCCCGGTCGCGGCACCGAGCTTGACGACCTGCATGTACGGCTCGGGATTGGCGGGGGGCGCGAGCGCCAGACCGAGGTGCGCGATGCTCGCGTCGACGTTGACGCCCCCGGCGACGCGGGCCGCGGCGCAGTCCAAGCTGGCATTCGCCCGCACGGCGTCCGTCCAGGCGCAGGGAATACCGGGAGCGCCCGACACTTCGACGGCTTCGGACGCCGCGGCGGGTTGGCCGCTCCAATCGGGCGGGCGAATCAGAACGTGGCAGCAACTGACGATCCAGAGGCTCTGATCCAGCGGATCGCGCGCGATAAGCCCGATGGTCCCTTGAAGCCCGCAGTCCGGATTCACGATGCCCAGGCCGGCGCGGAGAGTCACCTGTCCAGCTCCGGATGGCGCGCTCATTGTTCAGCCTGCAAACAGGGCCATAACTCGGAAGCGGGCTCAGACTCGAGCCGTTTTTGCAGGTTCGGGTCCTGCGTATCGAGCTGCGGCATGAACTTGAAGCCGGTGCGCTGCCGTATCCAGTCGATCGACTTCACATAGGGCATGAAGTCGTATTGGCTGTCCTTGTACCGCGGATATTCCTTGTTCTCCATCACGAACGCGACGGCTTCCCAGGTTCCCGAGGCCGACTTGCTGACGACAATCTTGTAGAGGTGCGTGGGAATGGCGACCTCATTCGCGCCGATGGTGTAATAGACGGTGCGGCCCGTTGCGGTCGTTTCGACGTCCTCCTTCGGATCCCAGATCATGGCCCCGGTGATCACGTAGGCCTCGCCGCGCTCGGCCACGCAATCGCGAACCCGGCCCTCCAGCACGCGCCACGCGGACTGGTTGAAGTTCAGGCCGACCTGAGGAACCATGTTGGACAAGTAAAAGCACTCGTCCATGCGCTTCTGGTTGTATTTGAAATCGGCCGCGGGCGCCTGGTGTCCCTTGTCGTAACCCGAGTTCCGGTAGTCGGCCAGCTCGGCCCGTTCCCCGTGCGGCAGATCCGGATCGGGCTTGAAGTCGGCGCGTTCGGCCGGACCTTTGATGTGCCCCGATTCGATATGCTCACACACCCACAGGGGAATCTTGTCGAGCGAGCTGTGCTCCAGCGCGTAGCCCTCGCGGATCACGAGCCGCGTGGGGCCGTGACTCCAGCCCGCCTCCTTCGCGGGCACGCCGTAGAGGCAGTTGGTGCTGTTCTTTTGCCCTTCGATCGCCGAGTACTGCGTGTACCCCGCGGCGCGCTGATGCTGCACCGGCTTGTTGCAGCCGGTCCATAGCAGGCTCAGTGCCAATGCCACGACGCCCCATGTCACCCGTCTCGTTCGCATCGTCGTACCTCCCTTGTGAGACCCACGGATTCGCCGCTGCAGAGCACCGCGCTCGTCAGGCCGGCGACTCCGGATATGGCCAGGCCGGCGAGCAAGCCACCGGCGACTTTCGCCATCTGCCGCGTGAGGATTCGTCGCCGGTATGTCCATGGCGTATCTTCCGATGCTGGGGAGCCACCCGACCTCGGCCCCCAGGCAGAGTCCCATCGAATGTGTACGACCCACTTTCGGCGACTGGAAGTCTATCGACGTGCACGTCGCGCGTCAACCGGGTGAATATAGGTGAATGCCGGGTTTGCGACGGGTGCTCGGCTGGTAGAGATGCAGCCAGACTGGGGAGTCTTGTGCGGCGCGGCGTGCAGCCGGCAGCCCGGCGCGTGATATGTGACGAGAGTTCTGTACAAAGAGCCCGGCACGCTGCGCCTGGCGCCTCTGACAGAGGCGTTCCACCCCGTTTACCATTCCGCGGCATTCAGCCGGACCGCACCTACTTCTTCACCATCGTCAGCGCATCCGCCGGGCAGACGGTGACGCACAGCCGGCAGCCGGGGCATTTTTCGCGGTCGATCTCGGGCAGACGGTCGGTCTTGCGGAGCTTGATCGCCTGGTGGCCGCCGTCGCGGCAGGCGATGTAGCACAGGTCGCACTTAACGCAGCGCTCCTCGATCAGCGCGGAGATCACCTTCACGTCGCGCGACAGCTCGCCGTGGTTGACGATGTTGGGCAGCGCGCGGCCGATGATGTCCGCCGGCTTGGCGAAACCCTTGTCCTCCAGGTAGAACGCCAGCCCGTCGCGCAGGTCGTCGATGATGTCCACGCCGTAGTGCATGACCGCGGTGCAGAACTGCACGGTCGTCGCGCCCACGAGCATCATCTCGACGGCGTCGTGCCACGAGACGGGGCCGCCGGTCGCGGTGATCGGGAGATCGACCTGCCGGCTGATTTCCGCCAGCGTGCGCAGCGTGATCGGCTTCGTCGCGGGCCCCGACATGCCGCTGTACGTGCTGCGGCCCTGCACGTCGGGATACGGTACGAACGTGTCGACGTTCACGCCCATCAGCGACGGGATCGTGTTGGCCGCACAGATCGCATCCGCTCCGCCGCGTTTCACGGCCTGGGCGACCTTGACGATGTTGGCGACCTGCGGCGTGATCTTGATGACGACCGGGCAGCGCTTCGCAGCCTGCTTGACCCAGCCGGCGACGCGTTCGGTGGCTTCGAGGCTCTGCGCGAGCATCGCCCCGGGCTCCTCGCCCATACTGCCTTGCGGGCACGAAAAGCTGCACTCGATGATGTCGACGCCGGCCGCCTCCAGGCGGCGCACCAGCTCCTGCCATTCCTCTTTCTTCGAGCCCATCATGCTGACGGCGACGACGCGGTCGGGGTATTCGCGCTTGAGCGTCGCGGCGCGCTTCTCGACCACGTCGATGTGGTGCTCGGAGATCAGGTCGATGTTGCCGAGCCCCATGATGCGGTGGCCGTCGTAGTGCACCGCGCTCATCATCGGATAAACGAGGTCGACCTTCTCCGTCTCGACGGACGTGGTCTTCAGCACGGCGCCGGCCCAGCCGGCCTCAAACGCCGCGCGGACCATGTCCAGGTCGTCCGTCGGCGGGGCGGCCGAGAGCAGGAACGGGTTGACGAAGTGCACGCCGCAGAAGTCGATCGACAAGTCGCGCTCGTTGGTAATCATGACACGCCTCCTCGCAGATAGGCGTCGATGGCCTGGCCGGCTCGCTTCCCTTCGGCAACGGCGCGGACGATGGTCATGCCGCCGCCCGCCGCCACGTCCCCGCCGGCAAACACGCCCGGCCGCGACGTCGCCCCGGTCTCGGGGTCGATCACGATGCGCCCGCTCGCGTCCAGCTTGACGCCGGTGAGCAGCTTGGCGAGCTCCGGCGACGGCTTGGCGCCGATGGCGAAGACCACCATCGCGCCGGGCAGCCAGTATTCCGTGCCCGCGATGCGGACCGCGTTGGAGGGGATGAACTTATCCGGCTCTTTCCAGCGGATGCGGGCGACTTTTAGGCCGGTGACCTTGCCGCCGGTGCCGGTGATCTCGATGGGCGTCGAGCGCGTGTGGAAACGTGCGCCCGCCGCCCAGACTTCGTCCAGCTCGTTGCGGTCGGCGGGCATCTCGCGCGGGGCTTCGAGGCAGACCATGTCGATTTCGGCGGCCCCGAGTTGCAGGGCGGCGCTCGCGACATCCATCGCCACGCTGCCGCCGCCGACGATAATAACGTTCTGAGGCACGTCCGGTTTGGGGCCTTCGCCGAGCTTGAATGCAGAAAAGGCGTTCAGGAGTTGCTTCCACGTGGTCACGCCGGGCAGGTCGGCACCGGGTATGGGCACGGCGGCGGCCTGTTGTGCCCCCGCGGCCACGTACACGGCGCGATAGCCCTGCGCCAGCAGTGCGTCGAGCGTCGTGCCGTCGCCCAGCGGGCTGCTCGGCTTGATCTCGACGCCGAGGCTCTTGACGTACTCAACCTCCCCCGCGACGAGCTCCTGCGGGACGCGGTGCGCCGGCACGCCGTAGGTGCAGATGCCGCCGGGCCGCGGGCTCTTCTCGAACACGGTCGGCCGGTGGCCGCAGCGGGCCAGCTCGGCCGCCGCCGCCAGTCCGGACGGGCCGCCGCCGATGATGGCGACTTTCTGGCCGGTGCGCGGCGTCGCGCGGGATTTCCAACCCGCTCGCAGCGCGGTTTCGGCCGCGTAATGCTGCAAGCGGCCGATTTGGATCGGCATGCTCAGCTCTGTGCTCGAGCACGCCCCCTCGCACAGCCGGTCCACAGGGCACGCCAGGCCGCAGACGCCCGCGAAGACGTTCTGCTCGCGGATCAGGTTGATGGCCCGGCGCGGTGACTCGAACCGCAGCGCCCGGATGAAGTGCTTCACCGGCACGCGCGCGGGGCACGCCGCCACGCACGGCGAGTCTTCGCACATCAGACAGCGAGAGGCTTCCAATTGCGCCTGCGTGTCGGTCAGAACCGAGACGCGAGCGCACGCGGCTTCACTCATGTTGGACCCTCGTGATCAGCAAGCAACGAAGGAAGGGGGTTGTTACCAGCACACTCATTGTACGCACAATCATAGCTACGCCGACTTCAACATCGCAAGATCGTTTGCACCCGGTACTTGCGAATCCTACGATGCGGGGCGGCTGATGATGAGTACCATACAAGGCAATCCGCTGTCGCCCAACGAACCGCGATCGGTGGTCTCGTTTGTCTTGAATAACCGGCCGGTGTCGGTCGTTGTGGAGCCGGGGCGGTCGTTGCTGGACGTGCTCCGCGACGACTTCGGGATCATCTCGCCCAAGAACGGCTGCGCGCCGGAGGGGGCGTGCGGCTGCTGCACGGTGCTGATCGACGGGCAGGCGAAGCTCTCGTGCACGATGCTTGCGACGCGCGTCGCCGGACGCGCCGTGACGACCGCCGAAGGCTTGTCGGCGGAGGTCCGGCGGCAGGTCGCGGAGGCGTTCGTGCGGGCCGGCGCGGTGCAGTGCGGCTATTGCGTGCCGGGGATCGCGCTGCGGGCGGTCGCGCTGCTTGACCAGAGCCCGGACCCGACCCGCGACCAGATCGTTCGCGCCCTGCGGCCACACTTGTGCCGCTGCACGGGCTACGCGAAGACGGTCGCGGCGATTCAGCTTCTGGCCCGCGTGCGACGAGGCGAGCCGCTGCCGGCCGCGGAGAAGAGCGGCCGCGTCGGCACGCCNNCGGCATGCTCTTTGTCGCGCTGCGGTTCAGCGACCATCCCCGCGCGCTGGTCAAGTCGATTGACGCCGCACCGGCCCTCGCGCTTGCCGGCGTGCAGCGCGTCATCACAGCGGCCGATGTGCCGGGGCAGCGCTGCGTCGGCCTGGTCGAGGCGGACTGGCCGATCCTGGTCGCGGCCGGCGAAGAGACACGCTGCATCGGCGACGTGCTCGCGATTGTCATCGCCGATGATGTGCACACCGCCCGCGCCGCCGCGGCGAAGATCGCCGTCGCATACGAGGTCCGCGAACCGATCACGACGCCCGAGGAGGCTCTGAAACCCGATGCGCCCCAGATTCAACCGCGCGGCAACGTGCTGTCGCGCTCCGTGATCCGCCGCGGCGATGTCGAGCAGGCCCTGCGCGCGTCGGCCCACGTCGTTGAGGGCACGTACACGACGCAGCGCATCGAGCACATGTATCTCGAACCGGAGGCGTGCCTCGCGACCCCCGAAATCGCGGAAACCGGCGCCGTCGCGAGCCTGAAAGTGCTCAGCCAGGGGCAGGGCGTGTTCGACGACCGCCGGCAGATCGCCGCCATCCTCGGCTGGGACCCCGCGCGCGTCCACGTCGAGCTGGTCGCGACCGGCGGAGGGTTCGGCGGCAAGGAAGACCTGAGCATTCAGGGACAGACCACGCTGGCGGCCGTGCTGTGCGGGCGGCCCGTCAAATGCACGCTGACGCGGCCCGAGAGCTTCCGCCTGCACCCCAAACGACACCCGATGCAGATGCACATCAAGGTCGGCTGCGACGCCGACGGACACCTGACCGCCGTCTGGATGCGGCTCGTCGGCGATACCGGCGCGTACGCCTCGGTGGGTGCGCACGTGCTCGAACGCGCCGCCGGGCACGCAACCGGGCCGTACAAAGTGCCGCATATCGACATCGAGTCGCGGGCGGTCTTCACGAACAACCCGCCGAGCGGG
The DNA here is from genome assembly GCA_003162245.1 of Phycisphaerales bacterium. Classification (GTDB taxonomy): domain Bacteria; phylum Planctomycetota; class Phycisphaerae; order UBA1845; family Fen-1342; genus Fen-1342. The sequence goes on along the minus strand of PMMM01000231.1, from coordinate 27,031 downwards.
GCCATGCGCGGCTTCGGCGTCTGCCAGGCCGCGTTCGCGCTGGAGCGGAGCCTGGACCGCCTCGCGCGGCTCGCCGGCCTCGACGGCTGGGAATTCCGCTGGCGAAACGCGCTCGACGTCGGCGACCGCCTCGGCACCGGCCAGAAGCTCGACAATCCGTTCGGCTTCAAGCGCACGCTGCTGGCCGTGCGGGACGCATATCGAAACGCGAAGTACGCCGGCATCGCCTGCGGCTTCAAGAACGTCGGCGTGGGCAACGGCGTGCCGGACGAGGGGAAGGCCGTGCTGCGGGTCGAGTCGCCCGACCGCGTGAGCATCCGCACCGGATTCACCGAGATGGGCCAGGGGTACTTCACGATCTGCGTCCAGACCGCCTGCCAGGAGACCGGCCTGCCGCCCGCGGTCTTCGTGCCGACGACCGACACATCGGTGGACGTGAGTTGCGGCCAGACGACGGCGAGCCGCGCGACGGTGCTCGGGGGGATGGCGGTCATGCAGGCGGCGCGGCGGCTGCGGGCCGAGCTGGATGCCGGGCGAACGCTCGCCGATCTCGTTGGCCGCGAGTTCCGCGGGCATTACGCGTGCACCGACACGACGCCGCTCGCGGCCAACGTGCCGGAGCCGAAGACGCACCTGACGTACGGGTTCGCGACGCAAGTGGTCATCCTGGACGACCGCGGGCGCTTACAGAAAGTCGTGGCGGCGCACGACGTCGGCCGGATCATGAACCCGACGCTGCTAGCGGGCCAGATGGAGGGCGCCGTCCACATGGGGCTCGGTTACGCGCTGACCGAGGACTTCGTCGTCGAGGGTGGCCACATTCAGAGCAGCACCGTGCGCTCGCTGAACGTCCTGCGGGCCCACCACATGCCGGAAGTCGAGGTCATCCTCGTCGAAGAGCCCGACCCCGAGACGCCCTACGGTGCCCGCGGCGTCGGCGAGATCGGCCTCGTCCCGACAGCCCCGGCGGTCGCGGCCGCCCTGGAGGCGTACGACGGCATCCACCGCACGAGCCTGCCGATGAAGGACTCGCCCGCCGCCCAAGCCATCTTCAAGCCGGGCGCCGAAGTGGGTTAGGCCGTGTGCCACTGCTCTTGAGCAGTGCGGCGTGCAAGGCCGCCTGGCCGTATTCCCGCGTCCCCCGCGCGAGACACTGCTCAAGAGCAGTGGCACACACAGGACGAGCGCGTAGCGCAGGTCCCGTCTGTCTGCCACACGTCGCGAACACTACAATCAACCCGGGTGCTCAGGGTGCATATCGGAGGTACGCCGATGAGCGAGCTGATTCCGGTCCTCGAGACGTTCGTCGCCGACGCCGAAGCCGGCCAGCCGGTGGCCCTTTGCACCGTCGTCCAGACCACCGGCCCGACGCCGCAGGTGCCCGGGGCGTCGATGCTGGTGCGGGCCGACGGCAGCACGTGCGGCACGCTGGGCGGCGGCTGCGTCGAGGCGGAAGTGAAGACCCGCGCATACCAGTTCATGCGGCAGGCCAAGTCCACCCTGCTCGGCTTCGACCTCGATCAGGAGTACGGCTGGGATGACGGGCTGATCTGCGGCGGGCAGATGTCCATCGCGGTCATGCCCGCGACGCCCCAGACCGACCTCGCGACGCTGCGCGCGGCCATCGCGTCCGCCCGGCGGGGCGAGGCGGCGCACGTACCGGTGATCGTCGAGCACGAAGGCCGGCGGCTAACGTACCGCCTGCATCTGGAGGTGCCGCCGACGCTGCTGGTCGCCGGCGGCGGACACGTCGGCCAGGCCGTCGCCCGCCTCGCGACCGAGCTGGATTTCCACGTCGTCGTGATCGACGACCGCGCGGAATTCGCGGCAGCGCAGCGTTTCCCGGCCGGCGTCGAATGCCGCGTCGGCGACATCGGCGGCACGCTGCGGGAGTGCCCGATCCACGCCGGTTGCTACGTCGTGATCGTCACGCGCGGGCACCGGCACGATGCGCAGGCGCTGGAGGCGGTCATCCGCCGGCCGGCGGGCTACATCGGCATGATTGGCAGCAAGCGCAAATCGCGCCTCGTCTTGCAGGGGCTCGCGGCCGCGGGCGTCACGCCGGAGCAAATCGAGCGCGTCCACACGCCGATCGGCCTGGACATCGGCGCAGTGACCGTGAACGAGATCGCGGTCAGCATCCTCGGCGAACTAATCCAGGTCCGCCGAGCCCACACGCCGAAGCTGGTGGAGGGACCGCTGGAGGCGAGCGCCGTGTAGAATGAGCTGTGTTCTGCGCGTCGCGGCTTGCCGGCCGCGCGTCCGCAGAAAAGCCCACGGTGGATCATGGCTGAGGCCCAACACGAGAAGTACTGCATGGCGTGCGGGTACGACCTGCAGGGCCTTGACGCGCCGCGCTGCCCCGAGTGTGCCCGTCCCTTCGATGCGAGCGACCCACGAACGTATTCCCCCACCCGTCACCGACGGAAGAACCTGCCGGCCCTGATCGGCATGTACCTCGTACCGCTGGCGTTGAACGCGGCGCTCTGGATCAGCTTCGTCCTGACCAGAGGGCCGTCGTACGGCATTTACGGCATGCGAACTGCGCTTCGGGCAATCGCCGGTTCGGGTTGCGGCCCACTTCGTTTGGTTTTGCCCGTCTCGTTCTCCGATCCTTTCACTCTTGTCTACGTGGTCTTCGCAGTATTGTGGGGCAGCTGGTTCACGCTGCTCTGGCGGACGAGACTTGGAGCGCTCCCCTACTCGTTGCACGTCGTGTTGACGGTTTTGGCATGCATTTGGTGGATTATCGGCACGGTAATCGTGGGAATCGGCGTGTAGGGAGGCGCTTTGCCCAGCCCCCAAGGCCCTTCAGCGACCTCGCTGCTCACAGAGCCAGAAGTAGAGCAGTCGGCTAAGCACCGTCGCGCGATACCGAGCCGTCGAGCGGATGTCGTCGATCGGCGAGATGTCCGACGCGAGGACTTGGGCGATTTCGGCGGGACTCTGGAATGTGCGGCCGGCGGTTAGCGCTTGCTCAAGGTGCCGGCAGCGGCACACGACCGGCGCGACGCTGTTGGCTACGACGCGCCAGCCCTCTGCATCCTTCACCACCGCGACCGCGACCTTGCTGATCGCCTGCGCCCGCCGCGGGCCGACTTTGTAGAACCACTCGCACTCGCGCGGCCGGCGCGGCACGCGGATCGCGACGATCAATTGGTCCGGCCGCCGCACTGTCTTCCGGTAGCCGGTGTAATACTGATCGAGCGGGACTTCGGTCTGGCCGGTGCGCGATTGCAGCACGACGCGGGCGCCGTAGGCCATCAGGACCGGCACGCCGTCGGCCGCCGGTGAGCCGTTGCCGATGTTCCCCGCCCACGTGCCGCGCATCTGAATCTGCACCGCCCCGATCTGCCGCGCCGCCAGCGGCAGCAGCGGGAACGCGGCGGCAATCTCCGGCGACGAGATCACATCCCAATACGTCGTCAGCCCGCCCAGGTCCAACTCGCCGTCCGTGAGGCGAAACGGCCGCAGTTGCGCCCCGAGCCGCGAGAGATCGAGCAGGCTCATGCCGTTCTTTGCGTGATGATGCCACGACACGAGCAAGTCGGTGCCGCCGGCGATGGGTGTCAGGCCGCCCGGCTTGCCGCCGTCCGCGGCGAGCATCGCCAGCGCCTCGTCCACCGTTGTCGGCGTCAGAACCCGCACGCCCTCAACCTCCCGCCTGTTGTTGCGCGGCCGCCGCACCCGCGACGATGCCGTCATAGCCCGTGCAGCGGCACAGATTCCCGGCCAGGAACTCACGCAGGTTCACGCCGCGCGCCTCCGCCGGGTGCGCGAGCAGCCAGCGGATCGACATGACGACGCCGGTCGAGCACGCCCCGCACTGCGCCGTCCCGGTTTTGTTGAGCACATCGAGCACCGAGGCGAGGGCCGACTCGACCGTCTCGACGCTCCGCCCCGCGACCTGGAACGCCGGCACCAGGCACGAGTTCACGAGCAGCCCGTCGAGCAGCACCGTGCACGCGCCGCACTCGCCCTCGCCGCAACCCTCCTTCGTGCCCGTGCAGCCGCAGTCGTAGCGCAACACGTCGAGCAGCCGGGCGTCGAGCGGCACGGTGACCGTCGTCGGCTGGCCGTTGAGCGTGAATTGCAGCTCGAACTTATCCACCGTCGCCCTCCATCCGCTCCATCAGCCGCTCGGGCGTCAGCGGGATCGTGTCGAGCGATGCGCCGACCGCGCTGCAAACCGCATTGAGGATCGCGGGCGCCGGGCCGTCCATCGGCAGCTCGCCCAGCCCTTTGGCACCCGCGGGGCCGTAACGCGACGGCTGCTCGTCGAAGTACACGCGAATCGGCGGCAGGTCCTGGCACGTCGGGATCGCGTAGTTCGTCATCTGGGCGTTCTGCATCGCACCCTCGTGCAGCACGACTTCCTCGAACAGCGCCCAGCCGATGCCCTGCGCGACGCCGCCCTGAATCTGCCCACGGGCGAGCGTCGGATTCACCACCTTGCCGACCTCCTGCAACGCGACGTAGTCCGTCACCTGCACCGCGTACGTCCGCAAGTCCACCTCGACCTCGGCGACGTGCGCGGCCCACGCATACGCGGCATACGCGTTGCCGCGATACGTTTTGTCGTCCCAGACGATCTCCTGCGGCTGCACGTACTGCGCGCGGCCGAGCAGGTGCTGGCCGGAGTGCGCGCCGTGCCACTGGCGGATCGCGTCTTGCAGCGCCGCCGCCGCAGTCCCCGCGCCGACACCAAGCTGCACCCGCAGGTCATCGCACGCCTTCTCCAGCAGGCCGCCGATGACCATGACCGTGCGGCTGGCGACCGTCGGCCCGCTGTTCGGCACGCGCGACGTATCCGAGTCGGCGACATGCACCTGTGCAGGCGTCAGCCCCAGGAAATCCGCCACAATCTGCGTGAAAACCGTGATTACGCCCTGCCCCATGTCGACCTGCGCCGTCAGCACCTCCACGGAGCCGTCGGGCAGCCCCTCCACCGCGACCTTGGACGCCAGATACGTCTCGCCGCTGCCCGTGAAGCCCGCCCCGTGACAGAAAGTCGCAAGACCGATGCCCCGGCGGAGGTACGGATGCGTGCGATTGAACGCGGCGTGCTGCCGGCGCCGCTCGTCGTACGACCCCAGCTCCAGCGCGCGATCCAGCAGCGCCGTCAGGTCGGGCCCATCGCGATACACCTGCCCGGTCGCCATCGTCTGGCCCTCCCGAAGCAAGTTCCGGCGCCGCAGCTCGACCGGATCGAGGCCCAGTTGCTGCGCGATCACGTCAATGTGACGTTCGAGCGCGAAGAGCGTCTGCGGTGCACCAAAGCCGCGAAACGCCCCGTACGGCGTCGAGTTGGTCAGCCGCGCTTCGCCATGCACGCGGACATTCTCGCAGGAATATGGCCCCGCCGCGTGAATGCAGCCGCGGCTCAGCACCACCGGCGACATGGTGACGTACGCCCCGCCGTCCATCAGCACGTCGATGTCCATCGCCAGCAGACGGCCGTCGCGATCGACCGCGGTGCGCTGCCGCACGCGGCTGGGGTGTCGCTTGGTCGTCGCGGCCATGTCCTCCTGCCGGTCGTAGATCATCTTGACGGGGGCGCCGGCCTTCTCGGCCAGGAGCAGCGTGTGAACCGCGAGCAGCGAGGGGTAGTCCTCTTTACCGCCGAACGCGCCGCCGGTCGCGGCCTGGATGACGCGGAAGTTCTCGGGCGGGCGGCCGAACGCGTAGGCCAGCGCGTTGAGGACGTAGTACGGGCATTGCATGCTGCCGCACGCGACCATTCGGCCGCCTTCGCGAAAAGCTAGCATCCCCTGCGTTTCGAGATAGATGTGCTCCTGCGCGCCGGTCCGGTATTCGCCGGTGATGACGTGCGGCGCGGTCGCGAATACCGCCTCCACGTCGCCCTTGCGAATGTCCACCCGCTTGAAGACGTTGTCGTCGCGGTACTGGGTCAGCTCCGGCGTCAGCGGCTGTTCGGGGTCCAAGATTGCGGGCAGCGGCTCCACCTCGACGCGAATCGCCCGCAGCGCTTCCCGCATCTTCCGGATCGAGCGGTGCGCGATGAGCAGAATCGGCTCGTAGCGGTAGCGGACCTCCTGGGCTGCGAGCGCCGGCATGTCCTTCTCGATCATCGCGACGGAATTCACGCCGGGGATGTCGCGGTGATCGACAATCACGAACTCGCGCCAGTCAACTGCGGGATCGAAGTGAATCCTCTTGATGCGCCCGCGAGCGATCGGGCTGCGGACCGTGCCGCCATGGAGCACGCCCTCGACCACCAGATCGTCGACGTACCGGGCCGATCCGCCCAGCTTCCCGAGGCCGTCGATCCGGGGGAGATCCGCTCCAATCCATACGCGTGGGCTCTGCTCTGCGCGCTGGGCCATCGTAAGTGAGTGTATCATGGCGGGCTGTCGCCGGGCAAGAAATGCGGCCGTTTCCGGCCGCGGCACCCGGCGCGGCGAGCGACTCACGATGTTTCTCACGATCGTCTCCGGCACGCGCGGACAGGGGAAGACGACGCTGGTGCGCCAATACGTGGCGGACGCAGTCGCGGCGGGACGCTCCGTCGGCGGGGTCGTGTCGCCGGCCGTCTTCGAGCACGGCGAGCGCGCCGGCTACGACCTGCTCGACCTCCGCTCCGGCCGCCAACGTCCGCTGGCGCGCGTTGTCACATCGCCGGCCGAGACGCCCACGATCGGGACATTCCGATTCGATGAAGCCGCGCTCGCCGCCGGCAACGCCGCGATCGTCTCGGCGGTGCAGGACGGCCTGGACGTGATCGCCATCGACGAGCTCGGGCCGCTGGAGTTGGAGGGGAAAGGCTGGGCACCTGCGCTGGCCTTTGCCTTGCAGGCGTGCCGGACGGAACAAGAACTCGTCGTCGCGGTGCGCGCTTCGCTGGCCGATAAGTTGCCGGTCCGCTTCCCCTCGTCGCTCTGGGAGCACGCCAAGCGACTGTCGCCCGCCGCTAACCCTCGATCTTGAGCTGCGGCAGCGCCATGTGCTGACGGGCCCGCGCTTGGAGTTGCTCCGCCAGGCGCGTGATGAAGTCGTTCAACGCTGCGATGACGGCGGGCTCGGCGTCGGTGAAGTATGCAAACGGGCGGCCGGCGTCGCCGTGGGCGCGGATCGCGACGTTCAGCGGAATCGCGCCGAGGAACGGCACGCCCAGGTCGGCGGCGGCCTGCCGGGCGCCGCCGTGACTGAAGATTTCGTCGCGGTGGCCGCAGTGTGGGCAGACGTAGTAGCTCATGTTCTCGACGATGCCGAGCGGCTCGACGCCGAGGCGCTGGTACATGTGCAGGGCGCGCACGGCGTCCATGACGGCGACGTCCTGGGGGGTGCAGACGATCAGGAAGCCGGTGAGCGGGATGGTTTGGGCGAGCGTGAGCGGGATGTCGCCGGTGCCGGGCGGCAGATCGACGAACAGGTAATCGAGGGGGCCCCACTCGGTGGCATCGAGCATCTCCCTGACGTATTTCTGGGCCATTGGGCCGCGCCAGATGACGGCCTGATCGCGGGCGAGCAGGTGGCCCATGCTGACCAGCTTGAGCCCGTCGACCTCGACGGGCAGCAGGCGGCCGCCGGGGCCTACCTGCGGTTTGCGGTCTTCGGTGCCGGTGAGCTTGGGCAGCGAGGGGCCGTAGACGTCGCCGTCGAGCAGCGCGACCTTGTAGCCGGCGCGCAGCAGCCCCGCGGCGGCGAGGACGGCGATCGTGCTCTTGCCAACCCCGCCTTTGCCGGCGCCGACGGCGATGACGTGCTCGACGCCCGGCAGCGGGCCGATGCGTTCCAGCGGCGTTCCAGGTGCAGCCATCCCACTCGCCTCCCGGTCGATGCGCCCCGACCCAGGCGCGACCGGCAAAGGCCCGGTCTGCCCGACCGATTCGCTCGACGCGCATTAAGAATAGGCACCGGCCACGATAACCGCTACGGCCCCCCGGCGGATTCGGAATTGCGAAGCGGGCGGACTCGGCGGCAGCGGCTACAGGAGCGGGCGGCCCCACTGGGCATCGTAGGCCTCGTCGTTGATGACCGCGAAGTAGCCGTCGTCGTCGACGCCGACGTCGTAGACGGCATCGCTGATGCCGCGCGCCGCGAAGTAGAAGTAGACCGCCTCGCGCAGCTGGCTCGGATCCGCATCCTGCGGCACATCGAGGTCGATCGTGCGCACCTCGGTTTTCTCGTACCCGTAACGCGGAACACAACGGATCATTAACGCGGTCCTTCTCATCGCTTCTTTCCTGGCGGCGGTCCCGCCCCGCGGGCCGCGACATCGAGTACTCCCGCTCTGTACCTCATTATATCTCGGTACATAGGTCTCCGTTCAAGAGGATTGTGGCACGTGCCGCGGCGCGAAAGAGGACCGCAGGATTTCACAAGCGCCGGGCGGGCGCGGGCCGCGCGGCGGCTTTCAAGCGTTTGCGGCGGGCAGAGCGGCAATCAACTGCTCGATCTCTTCCGCGGTGTTGTAAAAATGCGGGCTGGCCCGCAGCCGGCCGAGCCGCTGGGCGATGACGATCTTGAACTCGTTGAGCAGGTGGTCGCGCAGTGCGGCGAGGTCGTGTTTATCAGACGAAAACGAAACGATCCCGCTCCATTCGGCGGCACCGCGCGGGCTGTGCACGCGCCAACCCTTCCGCTGCAGCCCGTCGGCGAGCAGGTCCGTAAGCTGCTTGACCTGCCATTGAATCTCGTCAATGCCCACTTCGAGCAGCAGGTCCAGCGAGCCGCCCAGCGCCGCAATCCCCGCGAGGTTGTAGGCCCCGCTGTCGAAGCGACGCGCGTCGTCGCGCAGGTCGATCTTCCGCTCGCGGCTGTCCCAACTGTGCTTCATGCACAGATAGCCGAGCTCGGTCGGGTGCAAATGGCCGAGCAACTCGCGCCGGCAGTAGAAGATCCCCGCGCCTTCCGGGCCGCAGAGCCACTTGTGCCCGTCCGCCGCCAGAAAGTCGATGTTCATCGCCTTCACGTCGATCGGATGCACGCCGAGCGCCTGAATCGCGTCGACGAATAACAGCACGCCGCGCTCCTGGCACAGCTCGCCCAGCCGGGCGAGGTCCATGCGGAAGCCGTTGCTCCACTGGACGGCGGAGATGGCGACGACGCGCGTACGTTGCTCGATGCGGGCGCTGAGCCGGTCGAAGGGAATCCGCCCATCCTCCTCGACGGTGGTCCGCACGTGCACGCCGCGCTGCTCGAGGTTCATCCAGGGATAGACGTTGGCGGGGAACTCCATGCTGTTGGAGACGACGTTGTCGCCGGTGATCCAGGGGATGCCGTTGGCGACCCAGTTGATGCCCTCGCAGGTGTTCTTGATGAAAGTGATCTCGTCGGCGTGCGCGCCGAGCAGCTTCGCCGCCGCCTGGCGCACGTGCTCGACAGCGCGGTACCGCGTGCCGCCCACGTAGGACGTTTCCGACTGCTCGCGGGCATACGCCGCCAGCGCGTCGGCGGCCGGCGCGGACAGGGGCGCGACGCCGGCGTGGTCCTGGAAGTTGTAGCGCCGGGTAATCGGGAACTTGGCACGAAGCTCTTCAGGCGTCATCGGGGCCTTCCGTGTTTCGCGGGCGCAAGGGCCGGAGACTATCCGGGCGTCCACGGCTCCCTGTCGGCCGCTCGGACCGGATTGTACACGTCCGCGGGCGTGTCGTCTGCCCACGCGGGCGGTTTGCCCGCGTGCCGCGCCGCCCGCTATGATTCACGCGGGCGTGGGGCCCCCGCGGCGGCGGGCCGCCGGAACAGAGCGGTTTATGGACGAGTTGACTCCGCGACAGATCGTGCAGGCGCTGGACCGGCACATCGTCGGGCAGGACGACGCCAAGCGCGCGGTGGCGGTGGCGATCCGCAACCGTTGGCGGCGGCTGCGGCTGCCCGCGGACCTGCGCGACGACGTCTGTCCCAAGAACATCCTGATGATCGGCCCGACGGGCGTCGGCAAGACCGAGATCGCCCGCCGGCTGGCCCAGCTCGTCGAGGCGCCGTTCATCAAGGTCGAGGCCACCAAGTTCACCGAGGTCGGCTATGTCGGGCGGGACGTGGATAGCATCGTCCGCGACCTGGTCGAGCGCGCCCTGACCCTGGAGCGTCAACGCCTGGCGCTGAGCGTCCGCGACCGGGCGCTGCGAGCCGCAGAGGACCGCATCCTCGATCAACTGCTGCCGCACGGCGACAGCCACGATGGCGCCGAACCCGAGCAGGTCGAGCGGCGGCAGCGGACGCGCGAGAAGCTGCGCAGCCAGCTTCAGGCCGGCGGGCTGGTCGAGCGCTCCGTCGAGGTGACCGTCGAGGAGCGGGCCGTCCCGCGGCACGTCATGAGCACGATGGGCCTCGACCAGATGGGGCCCGAGTTCGAGCAGTTCATGGAGCGGATCATGCCGCCGCGCGGCAAGCGCCGCCGCGTGCCCGTGCCCGAGGCGCTGGACGTGATGATCCAGCAGGAGATCGACCACCTCGTGGACCAAGACGCCTTGCAACAGGCCGCCATCCGCCGCACGCAGGAATCCGGCATCGTCTTCCTCGACGAGTTGGACAAGATCTGCGGCGGCGGCCTGACCGAGGGGGGGCAGCCCGAGGTGTCGCGGAGTGGCGTGCAGCGCGATCTGCTCCCGCTGGTCGAGGGCACGAACATCAGCACGCGGTACGGGATGGTGCGGACGGACCATATCCTGTTCATCGCGGCGGGGGCGTTCACGCAGTCGCGGCCGAGCGACCTGATGCCGGAGTTGCAGGGGCGGTTCCCGCTGCGGGTCGAGCTGAAGGATCTGAGCGCGGAGGACTATTACCGCATTCTGACGGAGCCGGAGAACGCGTTAATCAAGCAGCAGGTCGAGCTGCTGCGGACGGAGGGCGTCACGCTGATCTTCCCCGACGAAGCGATCGTCGAGATGGCCCAGATGGCGTTTCGGGCGAACCAGCTTTTGGAAAACATCGGGGCCCGGCGGCTGTACACGATCGTCGAGAAGGTGGTCGAAGAGATCGCGTTCAACGCGAGCGACGCGGTCAACAAAGAGGTGACCATCGACGTGGACTACGTCCGCATGCGCCTGGCGGACATCCTCGCGGACGAGGAACGCAGCCAGTACGAACTGTGATGAGGTGACAGAGGGGGCTGCGACTGCGCTCCGTTATCACCTTCCCACCTGGGCGCCGCCTTACACGCGTTCGACGGCGGTGGCGGGGAGCCAGCCGGTTTGATCGTTCGGCAGACGCACCTCAATCCAATCGCCGCGCTCTTGCAGGATTCGCAGCTCCACGCCGGGGCCGAGCGGTTGCTTGAGGGCCAGGTCGGAGCCTTCGCCGCGGCCGAGGCGCAGGTATGGGTTGTCCGCCACGATGACTGCGTGCGGGTAGTGGGCCTCGTCGGCCATCTGCCAGCGGATCGAAACGCCGGTGGCCAAAGCCAGTACCACACCCAACAGACCGAGCACCAGCACCGCGCGCCGGCGCCACCAGAGCCATACCGTCAGCAGGAGCCAGCCCGCCGCCGCACACGCGCCGAGCGCGACAAAACGCTGCGCCGGCGACGTGTTGAAGTGCCAGAAGAGAAGCTGCCGCGTCAGGCGACTTTCGCCGCTGGGCTGAATCGCCGGCTCAACGCGATCGCGCGCGTAGCGCAGATTCGCCGCCAGCCGCTCGTCCGACGGCGCCAGGCGCTGCGCCCGGCGGTAGTGCACGATCGCGCGGCCCAGCTCGCCCAGGCGGAAATGCACGTTCCCCAGGTTGTACTCCAGGGCGGCGTTGCGGACGCCGGCGTCAACCAGGGCCGAAAACCCCGCGGCGGCCTGGCGATAGAGTTGCGCCGCCCGCTGCGGGTCCTGGCGCGCACTGCCCACGGCCTGGTCGTACGCGTCGAGCGCGTCGCGCAGAACCTCGTGCTGGCGCGCCGGCGAGAACGGCTCGGCGGATAGCGGCGGCGCCGCCACGACGAGCAGGACCGCGGCCAGCACAACCGTTCGCACTCCTGGTGCCACCCCGTTCATAGCTTCACATGCTCCAGCGCCGTCAGGCAGGCGAGCGCCTGCCGGGCGAGGCCGTCCAGGTCAGCGCGCGCCCCGCCGGCGAACGTGGTTTCCTCGCAGCCCGCCACCACCGCCGACCACTGGTCGACCACGCCGGCGCTCAGCCCGCGCGCGCGCAGGAAATCCACCGCCGCCTGACCCGTGAAACGCCCCGGCGGCTCGTTCAGCCGGTCGGCGAGATACCCGGCCAGCGCCGCGGCGATCTCGCCGGCTAACTCGTGCGGTGGGCGCTGTTGCGCCGCGGCGATCCGGCGACGGGCGTTGCGGAGGGCCGCTTGCCGGCGGCGGCGCGCCGGGTCCGCGGCACGACTTTGCACGAACGCGACGCCCGNNCAGGAAGACGGCCGGCGGAACGAACATGATGGCCGTCACGGCCCCCGGCGCGATCGGTTTCTTTGTCGCCAGCAGAGCGGTCTCGTGCGTCTCGATGTCGCGCAGGCCGTCGAGCGCCTCGAGCGGGGTCGCCGTGCCGGGGGATGGAGTCGTGGGGCGCGTGATCTCCGGCGCCTCCACTTCGGCCGCGGGCGTGACCGTCAGCGGAATGGCCTCGGTCTTGGCGACGACGAAGCGCTCGGCGTCGGGGTCGAAATAGGGGTACTCGATGGGCGGGATTTCGGTGATATTGTCGCGCTTCGCCCGAATCGTGACGGTGAAGCGCCGGCGGCCGTTCTTCATTTCGCCGGCGAGCGTCTCGTCCGGGACGCGGAAGCCGTCCATGAGGGGCTGGTTTGCGGAGAGCAGCGGCGGCGGGAGCGTCTCGACCGGCCCGTCGCCGAAGACCTCGAGCGTCAGCCCGATCGGGTCGCCGACGCGGACGCTGGTCGGACTGGCATACGCCTTGATGTCGTACAGGCCGACGGCGCCGACGAAGCCCGGCGGACGGCCCTCAACCGGCACCGGCAGGACCTCGATCGGCGGCGCGCCCGCGTGGGCTCGCAGGTTGCGCGTCCCCGTCCGCGTCGGGTACGCGATCCCGACCTCGATGTCGTCGAAGCTCAGCCGGCCGGGCTTCTCCGGCACGAACGGCGTCACGAAATCGTACGCGTAGTACGTCTCCTGCTTGCCGTCGATCGTCCGCATCCGCCCGACGTTGCTGGCGTTGCTGATCTCGCGCGGGAACGGACCGAAGTTGATCGGGCTGATGCTGCGCAGCACGTAGCCGGGCTCGAGGCGCTGGCTGCCGTAGAAGGGCGGCTTGACCCAGATCGTCAGTGTGGCCTGCACGCGCTGGCCGACGTAAAGGCGGGCGCGGCCGAGCGAGACCTCGGCCGCGAACAGCGTGTCCGTCTCGCTGGCCAGCACGCGGATCTTCGTCGCCGTCGTCCGCAGCGTCTGGCCGTCCACCTGCACCGCGATCGACGGGATGACCAGTTGGCCGACGGCCTGCGGCGTGAGCTCGTAATGGTATGTGCGCGTGCGGGACTCCGTGCGCAGCCCATTGATGATCGACAACTGCGACATGTCCGCCGGCCCGCCCGCCGCCCGGACCGTGCAGTTGGGGATATCCGGCAGCACGGGCTCCGCGGCCTCGCGGAAGCCGCTGATCTCGATCGAGATCGGAAGCGCCTCGTTCGCATACGCGGTTTGCGTTTCGACCTTGAGCGCCACGGAGGGCTCGGCCGCGGCGCGCGGCAGAACCGCCGCGCTGCACGCACACAGCAGCGGTCCAAGCAGGCTTGGCAGGCGCCGGTCGAGCTTCATGGCACTCCATACGTTTGGACGGCCGCGGGGGCCGCACCTGTCACGATTCTACGAGCGGTGCCGGTGCGGCAAAAGCGGTCCCTCGGCGGGCGGCACGCCGCGCGGTATGATGCCGGTTCTGGTCAAGGGAGACGGGCATGGATGAGCAGCGATCCGCGGCGAACCCGACGGTGGTGTCGTTCCTGATCTGCGACCAGGTCATCGACGACAAGCTGAGCAACAAGAAGAGCGCGATCGGGATCTTCAACACGATCCTCGTGCCGAAGATGCCGACCTCCATCCATCAGATGGCGATCCTGGCATCGGTGACGGAGATCGCCGGGCGTGCGGAGCTCGAAATCCGGCTGATCCGCGACACGGACAACCAGGTGCTGTTCAGCGGGAAGGGGGCAGTCGAGGCCCCGAACCCGCTCGCCGTCGTCGACCTGCTGTTCGCGATGCAGGGCCTGCGCATCCCCGAGGCCGGCCAGTACGCGTTCGAGCTGCTCTGCAACAGCGAGATTCTCGGCCGCCGGCGCTTCCAAGTCATCGTCCGCCCGCCGCCCAACGCCCCGCCCGCGCCGCCGGCGGCACCGGCGGAGTGAGCCGCGCCTGACGTAGACGCAACCGTGTGCCACTGCTCTTGAGCAGTGTCTGCTGCGGACGCAGCGGCCCGCGTCCCCGCGTTACTGCACGAGGTCGCAGGCCACCACGTACCCAGCCGTTTTGCGTCCAATCGCGCCCGGCCTCAACGACCACCATCACTGGCCGGAGCCCACCCAGCGATAGCTGGAGATCGCGACCTGCTTGAGGTCGTTCGGATCCATCTGTCCCAGGCCCCCGAGGCGCGGATCAGTGTCCAACGGCGGCCCGTTGGGGTCGACCCAACTCGGCCCGCCGTCGCACAGGTGCCCGCTCGCGCCGCCGACCAGGCTCATCACGACCACGAGCATACTGAGCGCGCCGAGGCGAACCGCGCGACGACTCTTCCAGCACGCGAGCGCTTCCCTGTCTGTCATGTTCCGGTTGACGTTCATGGCGGCACCTCCAATACGGCAGCAGCTTGTCGAACGACCTGTCAATGCGGGGTTTCACGGCGCCATGGACAGCCACCCATCTTTCGCCACGCCGGCAGGTCCGAGATAGGTGGCTATCCACAGTTCCATGCCACTTCCAAGGGCTTTCCCTGCTACTCCTTCTGGTTCAGCCCATCGCCTGCCGCCCCTGCCGGCTGAATTGCCGCGTCTGGGCGGCCGTCAACGGGCTGTACGAGGATCCAGTTGTCGTACGGGCGGTTTATGTCCCGGATAAAGCGCCCAAACTCGCCGAGACTAAGCACGCCATCGGCATTACTGTCGTAGCTCGCCATCAGCCAAGCCAAGATCCGGTTCGCCTTGACCTGGTCCATCCCCAGAACCTGCGTCAACCAGTTGAGGATCTCCGCGGGCGTGATGATGTTGTCGTGATCGGGGTCCAGATCGGCGATGAGGCGGCGAAGCTCAGGACCGTCGATCCGACCGTTGCCGTTACCCGAGGTGGGGTCGCCGGGACGGATCTTGTCATACTTGTCCCGGATGGCGCCCCCGAGCTCTTCCTGCTCGGGGTCCGTCCAGGGACGGGCGGCCGCGACTGCGCCGCCGAACTCGTCGGCGCCGATGTCAACGCGGTCGGCGGGNNTCAACGCGGTCGGCGGGCGAACGTAACGAGCGCGTCTCGCCCGCGGCCAACGCTACGCCGCCAAACTCGTCGGCGCCGATGTCGATGCGCTTGGCGGGCGCCCGCTCCGTGCGAGCCTCGCCTACGGGCGACGCTGCAGTAGTGACGCGTTGCGACAACCCAGGTGGGCCTCCCGGATCGAACCTGGGCAGGAGGCGGGGCACCAGCGGGATACGCACCGGGTGCCAGACCCACAGCGGGTCGGGAGCGCTGCTGTACTGATAGCAAGCTGGGTAGCACTCCGTCCGATGGCCCCCGATCGTCGTAGGTCGATCCGCCTGCCGGTACGGGGCAACGCACAAGTTCCAGGATACGCCGGTGGGTACGATGTACTGGACGTCGATCCAATTGAGAACATTGCGTCCATTCTCGACGTTATGGCTCAGCCGTACGTTGAGCTGCATTGTGTATGCATCCATAATCAGTTGTGACAGAAACTCAGTCGTGTACGTGAGCACAACGTGCACTGTCCCGATCGGGCTCGTTACCCAGAAACCCGTCACCAGCCCCTCCTCATTGGTTTCCACGTCTACGATCACACCGTACTTGTGGGCCAAGTAGTTTTCGTCGACCCCCGGCCCGGGCTCCATGCAGTACTGTATGCCACCACTCCCCACAATGGGCGTGCATTCGCCTGCCGCACTGGGCACTCCCAGGATGAGACCCATGATGGCTCCAATCATTATCGATCCTGCGCATCTCATTGTGAACACTCCTTGTGCAGCGCGGTACCTGACCGCGGTTTGTCGTTGCAACTTCTGCTCGGCCCGACGCCGGAGCACTGGCTGAATGCTGATTGGCGTTCCACTTTCGGGCGTGGCCAAGTTGGGTCTCGGCCACGCCGTACGTTGGGCAACGTCGGGACGGCAATGCCGTCCTACTGCTACGGCGCCACACGAAAACCGGCTGCGTTGACGGAGGCGCAGCGGTTCATCCGCCGGTCCGCCTTCACAGTGGCAAGGTTTCTTTCATGACACCTCCTTTCTCAATTCACCCACTTCTTGCCCACAGGGACATTGACAAGAACCGCGGCGTTTCTTGCACGTGCGCGCAGATAAAATGCGCTTGTCGGTGACAGGCGCGACTCGGCGGCGTGTGCCAGTTGAGCGACCATGCTGCTGTTCCGCGCGCGCGGGGCCCAGGGGAGCGCAGCCGACCGACTCCACAACCCCCCCCGGCACCGGCTGCAAGCCGCCGGCGACCCACAGGAGCACGTCGCTGATCGCATGGCGGAACATGGCTAGTCCTCCAGCGCGCGGCCCCGCTCACGCGCCCAGGCGCGCACACTCGTCGCTCACCGACACGCGCACGCCCGGCGCTCGTCGCCGCGGGGGCGACGCTCCACAACACTCTTCAACCGCAGTGTCGAAACCGACCCAATCAACCCCGCCCCCCAAGGGCGAGGCTCTGCCGCCCGGTCCCGGCGCGCCGCATAAGCGGACCGGCCGGGCGCTACTCGCTGCTCTTATCCCAACGCGTCAGGGGCCGTTGAGCAGCCCGCCGCGTCACAGTTCAAATCCTGCCCGGAATAGCCGTTGCAACTGAACCGGAAGCCGACGGTCATCGTGTGGACCCGGCGGACGCACGGATTCGCCGCCAACTCGTTGCGGATCCACCGCCCCAGCGAGAACAGGGCGTCATCGGTCAGGACGCGCAGCTCGATGTCGCGCTCCGGGGCTCCGTGCAGAATGACCGCGTCCCGAATAATCAGATGATCGCGATAGGCCCGGTTGCCCGCCAGCCCGTCGATCAGCTCCTCGATGAACAGCTCCTGCGCCCCGCCGTCGCGCAGCCCGGCTCCCACCAGCTTGGCGAGACGCTCGCGGCGCTTCTTGTGCGTGCTCGCGATCGCGCGCCCGTTGACCATGAGCGACACGATGTACTCGTGGCAGTACGACGTGCGAAAGCTGTTCACGATGTAGCGCTCCGTCACCCGGCCCTTGGCGGCCAGCCGGCGGAGGGCCGCGGTCACGGTCGTGTACGGCACGGCCAGGACCTTGGCCATGTGCTTGGCGTCCAGGGGCCGCTCCCGCCGGGCGCCCGCGCGGACGAGATACTGCACGAGGCGGTCGTCCAGGGGCGAGTGCCGCCGCCGGCCCTTGCCGGCCTGTGGCGCAGCGTGTGTGGGCGAACTCCCGGGCATTCCGTGACTCCGTTCTCTCGTCCCTCGTCGCACAATCGTTTCCTCTACATATTAGATTACCACGATACGCGCAAAAGGTTCCAGGACGTCAGGGCGGCGCGCGTTGGATTTCAGTCGCCCGGCTCGTTTATCAATGTCAAACGAGTTTTCTGCTCATCACGGGCTTACCACCCCGCGGATTGCGCCGATTGGATCAACAACTTGCTCGTGTCGGTTCTCGTCGGCCCCGCCGGCAATCGGATGGACGCTTGGGAGCGGGATCGGCAGACAAGATACGGTCTGAGTGCCGAGCGCTCCCGCCCCCCGGGCGAGCACGTAAACAGGGAAAAGAGCAGGAATTGCGCCGGCGCCAGCCTGCGCAGCAACACAAGCAAGCCGCCGGCGACCGCAATTGGCCCATTCAGGCCCGGCCGCGGCGGCTTGCCCGCGCCACCTGAACTAGTCGTCGAGCGTGCGACTCAGGCTGCTAAAACAGCGGCGGCCGGCCGAGCTTGCGGCGGACCAGAGCGAACTGGCCGGCGTGCATGAGCAGGTGCGTGCCGAGGATCGTGAGGACTGCGCCCACCGTCGGGGCATACTCGCGCATCGACTCCGGCCCCGGGCGGTCGAGGTCCGCGTCGGGCGTGGCGTCCACTGCCGCGAGCGACGCCGCCCGCATCTTCTCCATCCACGCCATGTACTCGCTCTTCTTGTGGAACTTGGACGGATCGTCCGACGTGGACGTTTCCTTGGTGTACGCCGCGGCGAAATTGGCCGGCAGGGCCGGGGCCTGGCGTCCGATGCCCGTCAGCATCATGTGCGAGCCGCCGATCAGGTGCCCGAGCTGCCAGGCCGCGTGGTTGGCCCCCGGCACCGGCCGCACGAACAGGTCCTTATCTTGCAGGTCCTTTAGGTACTCACCGGTGATCATGTAGCAGGACTCGATGACGTTCCGGATGACATCCTTGGCGTTCATGTTTGTTCCTCTGTTCCGCGCTACCGCGCTCGCCCACAATACGATAGACCCGAAACCGGCTACCATAATGACACGAAACCCGCGGCGTGAAAAGCCGGAAACCGTGACGGCGGTGGCACCCGTGCAAATCCTCGGCATCTTGAACATCACGCGCGATTCGTTCTCCGACGGCGGGTGGTACCTCGCGCCCGACCGTGCGCTGGCGCACGCCCGTCAGCTCGTTGCGGACGGAGCGGACATCATCGACATCGGCGCGGAATCCACCCACCCCGACGCCGAGGACGTCCCCGCCGCGGAGGAAATCGCGCGCCTCGTGCCGGTTATCGCGGCGCTGCGGGCGGACGGGGTGCGCGTCTCCGTGGACACGTACAAGCCGGCAGTCATGCGCGCCGTACTCGACCTCGGCGTCGAGCTGATCAACGACGTGACGGCCTTGCGCGAGCCCGACGCCATCGCCGCCGTGCGTGACAGCAGCGCGCGGATCATCCTGATGCACTCGACCGCGTCGGGGGCGCGCGCGGAGCGCGCCGACGCCGATCCAGGCACGATCATGGAGCGCATCATCGCCTTCTTCGAACAGCGGATCGCGGTGCTCGAAGCCGGCGGCATTCGGCGCGAACGCCTGGTCCTCGACCCGGGCATGGGCTTCTTTCTCGGGCGCGACCCGGCGTTGAGCCTGGTGGTTCTGCGCAGCCTGCCGCAGCTCGCCGCCCTCGGCCTTCCGCTTTGCGTGTCGACTTCGCGGAAGTCGTTCATCGGCGCCGTACTCGGAGGCGCGACGGCGCCGCGGCCCGTCGAGCAGCGGTCCGCCGGCACGCTGGCCACCGAGCTGTGGGCGGCGCTCCACGGGGTGCAGTACGTCCGCACGCACGAGGTCGGTGCGCTGCGCGATGCGCTCAGGATGTGGAAGGCACTTCAAGGTCCGTTGGAACCAGGCTCGCCACGGGATCTCCCGGCGCCGCCGCGCGGGCGATGACCGCGGCGTAGATTCGCCGCGCCCCCAGTTGCCGAACGACCTTGGACACTTCGTGCACCGTGGCCCCGGTGGTGATCAGGTTGTCGACGATGCACACCGTCTTGCCGGCGAAGTCGGGCCGCCGCCAGCGCGCGGGCGCGAAGCACCCCCGGACGTTCTCGAACCGCTGTGCCTTGGACGAAATCCCCGTCTGGCTCGGCGAATGCCGGGCCCGACGTACGAGCCGCACGACCCGGATCTTCAGCCGTTGACCGAGCGCCTCGGCCAGCACGCGGGCATGGTCGCACGGCCGCTGCCACCGCCGCAGCCAGTGCATCGGCACGGGCACCAGGGCGTCGAGCCCGTCCAGCCAGCCGCGATCCTGGAGGGCGGCGGCGAGCCACTCCGCCAGGTAGTGCGCGTTCCGCTCCTGCCCGCGGTACTTCAGCCCCAGGACGATGGAGCGGATCGCCGGCTCGTATGTGCTCACGCGGGCGACGCCGGCGACGTTCCAGAATTGCTCGGTGCGGCAGCGGGCGCAGTGGTCCTCGTGGATTGACGCCCGCGGCAGTGTGCGCCCACAGCGCGGACAGCCCGGCCGCAGGAACGCCGCCGCGATTTCCGTGTGGCACCCCGGGCACGCAAGCCCGCTTCCGGCTGGCAGCCAGATGCCGCAGGCCACGCACGTTTGTGGGAGCGTCGCGTCGAGCACGCCGCGGCCCAGGTTGCACAGCGTAGCGAGAATGGGCGTCAGCACCCGTGTCATCCCCGGCACCCTGATAGCCCCGTCGCCGCCCTAAGCCGGGGGCTCCTCGGCCGCGGCCGGCTCCTCCGCCGGCGGCTCGAACGGCGTCACCTGCGGCTTGCCCGTTGCATCGAGCTGGATCTTCTGAATCCGCTGTTCCGCCGCGTCGAGGATTTGCCGGCACTGGGCCGCGAGGGTCATCGCCTCTTCATACCGGGCGATGGATTCCTCGATACCGATCTCGCCGGACTCAAGCGCCTCGACGATCGCGTCGAGCCGCTGCATGGCGTCTTCGAACTTCAGTCGCTTGGCGGGCTTGCTCATGGCGTTGCGATCCCGACAGATTGCCGGGGGGCATCATCCCGCTGGGCGGGGGCGGCGGTCAAGCGCCACGGGCGCCGGCGCCCGGGTCGTCCGGACGGGTGCGGCGTTTTGGTTTTGACAACCGCGGGCCGATCTTCCATACTCTCGTGGTTCAGCGTGACCGTATGTGGATACCGCCGGACCCTGCTGGCGGCGGACACGCGCGGTGTGACCGGTGTGAGTTTGTAGGAGCTTGGTATGGCCGGTCGTCCTGCCACCCTGCACGGCGGCGCATCCACTCTGTTGTACTGGGTCGTCGTCTTCGCCATCCTCTGGATGCTGTCGCTGGGCCTGTTCATCTTCCAGTTGGTCAACAACAAGGCGGCCGAGAACAAGGCTCAGAACGCCGAGTTGAAGACAAGCCGTTACGGCAACCCGCCCTCGTACTATGTCGACGAGGCCCTGGCCCGACGGGACGGCAAGGTCTTCGCCGTGATGGACGAGAGCCTCCGCAAGCTGGCGACGCTGACGACGGGGGTGGCCGAAGACGTGGCCCCGACGATCCTCGAGAAGGCCAAGACGACCCTGACCGGCATCGCCGACCGCAAGCCGGGGACCGTCAACCC
Organism: Phycisphaerales bacterium; assembly: GCA_003162245.1. GTDB lineage: Bacteria > Planctomycetota > Phycisphaerae > UBA1845 > Fen-1342 > Fen-1342. Next base: position 5,924 of record PMMM01000231.1, on the reverse strand, counting down.
GGCGGACACGCTGCTGACGGCGGTGGAGAAGCTGGATCAACTGCACACGGAGGCCCGGGACGAAGCGGACGCGGCCCAGGCTTCCGTCACCGACCTGCGGGCGGAGAAGGACCGGCTGACCGAGCAGCTCAAGGTCACGCGGGACACGTTTGACGCGCAGGTCGCGGAGATGCGCAACACGCTCCGGGCGCTGGAGGACGAGAAGACCACGGCGGTGCAGCAGAAGCAGGCGCAGGTGGAGGCGCTGGAGGAGACGGCCAAAGCCCTCAAGACGCAGGTTGTCTCGATGGAGCGCGAGGGCATCTCCGTCGTGCGCGACAAGGACATCGAGATCGGCCGCCAGCAGACGATCGTCGACACCCTGCAAAAGCAGATCCAGGCCCTCAAGCCCAGCACGTTCGACCCGCTGGCGATCCTGACCAAGGCCGACGGCCGCATCCTGCGCGCTGTCCCGGGCAGCGACATCGTCTACATCAACCTCGGCACCGGCGACAAGATCAAGGTTGGCATGGGCTTCGAGGTTTTCGCCCCGATGCGGCCGGCCCCGCCGGATCTCCGCGGCAAGGCCTCGATCGAGGTCGTCAACGTGATGGAGGACACGTCGGAGTGCCGCATCACGCGCCCGGAGCCGGGGCAGGCGACCCGCGAGCCGGTCATCGAAGGGGACATCATCGTCAACATCGCGTACGAGCGGAACCGCAAGCCCAAGTTCGTGGTGCGCGGCGACTTCGACCTCAACTACGACGGCAAAACCGACTTTGACGGGACGGAGCAGGTCACGAACATGGTCCGGCAATGGGGCGGACAGGTGGTTGACAAGCTCGACGAGTCCGTCGACTTTGTCGTCATCGGCCTATCCCCCAGCGCTGCGGCCCTGCCCGTCGGCGTCCCCGTCAGCGATGTGGTCCGTGACCAGGCCCAGCAAAAGGCCCTGCAATCCGGCGAGTTCGGTGCGCTCGTCCAGCAGGCCCAGCGCATGTACATCCCGGTCATCACACAGAACCAGTTCCTGTTCCTGCTCGGGTACGTGCGGCACTGACGGCGCGCGTCGGGAGACCATCTGCGCGCACCGGGGATTGCGCAACCGCCTTTTCGCGCGGCGGCGTTTTGTCCGTCCCTACGTCACCCGCCGGAACTTACCCCCACCCTCGTTGACCAGCTTCTTGAACCCCTTCGCTTTCAGGTTCTTGTCGCTGAGCATGGAGCGCTCGGACGGGTGCGTGCTGATGCCGCACGCCGAGATCAGCCGCTCGATGCGGCCGCTGCACTGCGGACATTTCTGCAACGGCTCGTCCCGCATCGACTGCCGCACCTCGAACCGCGCGCGACAATGCTCGCACGCGCCCTGCACGTCCACGGCTTGGTATTCATACGTCGGCATGGCGCCCTCAATCGCTCTTCGTCGGCAGCGCTCGGCCGGCCTCGGCGAGCCCATTCGCCCGCCCGCGCTATTGTATCCCACCCCGAAGCCGCTGACGCCTACGCCACGTCGCTCGCCGTCGACAGCCCGTGCCCCGGCTTCTTTTCGTACAGCAGCCAGTACACGACCGGGATCACGAACAGCGTGAACACGGTCGAGGCCAGCAGCCCGAAGATCAGCGCCCACGCCAGCCCCGAGAAAATCGGGTCGATCGTGATCGGCGCCGCCCCCAGCATCGCCGCCCCCGTCGTCAGCAGGATCGGCCGCAGCCGCACCACCCGGCTCTCCATGATCGCGTCGAACAGCGACCGCCCGCGCTTCAGCGAGATGTGAATGAAGTCCACGAGGATGATCGAGTCGCGGGTCACGATCCCCGACAGCGCAATCATCCCGATCATTCCGGTCGCCGTGAACAGCACCGGGTCGGCGTAGCCTCCGACGTGGCGCGCGAAGAGGTTGAGGAACCAGAACCCCGGCATGATGCCGATCACGGTCAGCGGGATCGCCAGCATGACGACCAGCGGCAGCACGAACGAACCCATCTGCGCGACGAGCAGGATGTAGATGCCGACCAGCGCCGCCGCGAACGCCAGTCCCAGGTCGCGGAACACGTCGAGCGTGATGTTCCACTCGCCCTCGCCGGAGAAGCCGACGCGAATGCCGTCCGACACGACCCACGCGATTCCGCCGCCGTTGTGGAGGAACGTCCGCCAGAACATGCCTCTCGGCTTCGTGTCGGCGACCCATCCGCTGCCCGTACCCGGTGTGTGCGTGCTTTGCGGCGCTGACGCGCTCGCCACCGCGCGCGGCTCGGACAGCCGGTCGGCCTCGATGTCCACAACGCAATCCGCCGGCGTCCGCCCCGCCGTCTCCGCGAAGACGTACACGAGCCGTTCGAGGTTCTTGTGGTAGATCGTCTTGTCGGCCCGCGTCTCCTCCCACCGCCCCAGCTCCGCCAGCGGCACCAGGTTGCCCGCCTGCCCCTTCACGGTGACGCGCGTCAGATCAGCGGGGCTGGATCGGATCGCCCGCGGCAGACGCAGCTCGATCAGCAGCGGGTTACGCTCGCCGGGTAGCTCCAGCGCTCCGTCCGTCGCCCCGCCCAGCGCCGTGCTCACCGTCTGGGCGATCTCCGCCGTCGTCACGCCGTTGATCGCCGCCTTCTCCTTGTCCGTCACGAAAACGAGCTTGTGGCTGTCCGCCTCGACAGTGTCGTCCACGTCCACGACGCCCGGCTCGCGCGCCAAGCGAGCGCGCACCGTCTTCGCCGCCGCGATGAGCTCCTCGTACGTCTGATCCGGCCGCCCGCGCACCTCCGCCGTGATGGTCGCGATCACCGGCGGCCCCGGCGGCACCTCGACGATCTTCAGCCGCACCTCGTGCTGACGGGCAATCTCGGTGAGCTCATCGCGCATCCGCAGCCCCAGCGCGTGGCTCTGGTACGTGCGGTTCTTCTTCGCCACCAGGTTCAGCCGCAGCTCGGCCACGTTGTCCCCCTGCCGCAGGTAGTAATGCCGCACGAGCCCGTTGAAATCCATCGGCGACGCGACGCCGACGTACGACGTGAAGTCCGTCACTTCGGGCACCGCCGCGACGTAGCGCTCGAAGTCGCGCACGGCCGCGTCGGTGCGTTCGAGCGTGGTGCCCATGTCGAGATCGAGCACCAGTAGCAGCTCGTTCTTGTTGTCGAACGGTAGCATCTTCAGCGGCACCGCCCGGCACGCCGCCAGCCCCCCCGCCCCCACCATCAGCAGCGCCATGATGCCGAGGAACGTCCACGCCGCCCGCCGCGAGTGCAGCAGCGGCGCCATGAGCGGATAGAAGACGCGATACAGCCACGACGTCTTGAGCGCCGCAAGATCATGCACCTCCGCCGCCCGGCCGTCCCCCCTCTCAGGGGGGACTACAGGGGGGTCGGAGCTTGCGGCCGACGGCACGCCCGACCCTCCCCCAACCCCTCCCTGAGAGGGAGGGGAGTTCGCGCTCGCCCCTTGATCCCTCGGTCCCTCGGCCCCTTGGTCCCTCCCCGCGTACCGCCGCCGCAGCACGTGATACGCCAGCCACGGCGTGATCGTGAACGCAACCACCATCGACATCAGCATGGTCACCGGCACATTCAGCGCCATCGGCCGCATGTACGGCCCCATCATCCCGGTGATGAAGAACATCGGCAGGAACGAAACGATCACCGCGAGCGTCGCCGTGATCAGCGGCGGCCGGATTTCCGCGACCGCTTCGAGCACGATCGGCCGCGTCGCCCGTTTGCGCAGCGCGAAATGCCGCGCGATGTTCTCCACGTCCACGATCGGGTCATCGACCAGCAGCCCCAGCGACAGGATCAGCGCGAACAGCGTCACACGGTTGATCGTGTAGCCGAACAGCAGGTTCACCGCCAGCGTCAGCCCAAACACCACTGGCACCGCCACCGCCACGATCAACGCTTCGCGCCAGCCCAGCCCCAGCGTCAGCAACGCGATGACGATGAAGATCGCGACCGCCAGGGCTTCGATCAGCTCGTTGACCTTGTCGTCCGCCGTCAGCCCGTAGTTACGCGTGATCACCAGCTCGATGTCGTCCGGCACGACCTCGCGCTTGAGCGCCCCGGCTTCCTTGAGCACGTCCTCCGCGACCCAGACCGCGTTCGTCCCCTTCTTCTTCGCCAGCGCGATCGTGACCGCCGGCTGCGATCGGTCGCCGGCCCCCGCCGCCGGCGCTGCCGCCCCCACCAGCGTCCCCGGAAACGCCGGCTGCGGCATGAACCCGCGCGCCGGCCCCCAGCCGTGCCGCACGTAGCTCACCGCTTCCGCCGGCCCATCGACCACGTCCGCCACGTCCTTCAGAAACGTCGGCCGATCGCCGGACACGCCGACTGCCAGCTCCCTCAGCTCGTCCGCGTGCACGAGGGCCCGCCCCGCCTCGACGCGCAGCACGTCGTCGTTACGTGCAAAATCCCCCGCCGTCTGCGTCACGTTCGCTGCCGCGATCGCCCGCTGCACCTCCAGCGGCGACACGCTGTACCCCTGCAAGCGGTCCGGATTCAGGTACACCTGCGCCGTCCGCGGCGGCCCGCCGACCACGTACGCCCGCGACACGTTCTTCACCGCCGCCAGCCGCTGCACAACCTCCTCGCCGACCCGCCGCAACGCGTACTCGTCCGCCGTCGCGCTCGTCAGCGTCAGCGTCACGATCGGCACGTCGTCGATCTCGACCGGCTTGACGACCCACCCCGTCACCCCCGGCGGCACGATGTCCACGTTCGCGTTGATCTGCTTGTAGAGCTTAACCAGGCTGCGCTCGCGGTCCTGCCCGACGTAGTACCGGACCGTGATGATCGCCTGCCCCTCGCGCGACATCGAGTACACGTACTCCACCCCGTCGATCTGGTAGAGCAGCTTCTCCAGCGGCGTCGAGACGAGTTGCTCCACCTCCGCCGCCGAATGCCCCGGAAAGCTCACGTACACATCCGCCAGCGGCACGACGATCTGCGGGTCCTCCTCCCGCGGCGTAATGAGCAGCGCCGCCAGCCCCAGCAGCGCCGCCAGCAGGATCAGAATGAGCGACAGATTCGAGTTGAGGAAGACGCGGACGACGGCATCGGTGAACGTGTGCGCCTTCACCGCGCCAACACCCCCATGTTTGGCCGTTTCCGGCGTATTGTGTCCACCCGCCTGCTCGACGCTCATCTCATCGTCCACCCTTCATCTTCAGCCCAACGCCTCACCCGGCGCAACACCGCCCAGACCGACCAAGTCACTGCGATGCTATCACGACCCCCGGTGTTTGTCCCGTCCCGGCCGGCCGGTCCCACGCGAGCGCTGACCACCACCAGAGTACAATTGCACTGCGATGTCACCGACTTCGTGCGACGTCCTGGTCATCGGCGGCGGACACGCCGGCGCGGAAGCCGCCTGGGCGGCGGCGAATCTTGGTGCGCGCACGATCCTCGTCACCCACGACCGCGCCGCCCTCGGCCGCATGTCCTGCAACCCCGCCGTCGGCGGCCTCGNNGCGAGATCGACGCCCTCGGCGGCCTGATGGGCCTCGTCACCGACGAAGCCGGCATCCAGTTCCGCATGTTGAACCGCCGCAAGGGCCCCGCCGTCTGGGCCCCGCGCGCCCAGGCCGACAGCCGCCTCTACACCGCCGTCCTCCGCCGCTACCTCGAAAACTGCCCGAACCTGACCATCATCGAGGCCGGCGTCGACGAAATCCTCTCGGAACCCGCCACCGGCCCCACCGCCGCATCCCGCGTCACCGGCGTCCGGCTCGGCGGGAGCCTCGCCCTCCCATCGGTCGACCGCCGCATCGCCGCAACCGCCGTCGTTGTCGCCACCGGTACGTTCCTCCGCGGCCTCATGCACACCGGCGACGAAAAACACGCCGGCGGCCGTGTCGGCGAGCCCGCCGCCGCCCGTCTCAGCGACTCCCTCCGCGGCCTCGGCCTGACCCTCGGCCGCCTCAAAACCGGCACGCCCCCGCGCGTCGCCCGCGACAGCGTCGACTT
>PMMM01000132.1 GCA_003162245.1 Phycisphaerales bacterium | reverse complement strand
GAACTATGCCAACCGCTTGGCACACTTGGCGACCTTGGTCACCTATTGGCCGCGCTCACGGCCGCGCACCCTGCTCCGCGGCCCCCTCGCCCTCGAGCCCCGTCACGCCCAGGATCATCAGCGCTCCCGTGGCGTCCGCCGAGCGCGCGACCAGGGCGCGGATCGGCTTCTCCGGCCGCGGGTTGTCCCAGACCAGCACCCGCAGGGCGATCGCCTCGCCGGCCGCGGTCTTCCCCGACCACACGATCGGCGCCGACGCGCTGGCCGTCAGGTCGCTGTACGCCAGCACGTTCCGCCCGTACACCACGTCGACCGTCGCGGTCTCGCCATCCTCATACTGGACCTCGTACTGGCCCACCTTCGCACCGGCGGCGCACGGGAAGTTGGTACCGTGCAGAATCACCAGTTGCGCGGCCTTGGCCCCCAGCACGATCTCCGCGGCCGGCGGCATCGTGCGGCCCAGCTTGCTCCGTAGCACGATCGCCGCCGGCGCACTCGGCTGGTTCGCATCGCCGACGCAGAACCTCACGCCCTTGAGCTGCACGACGCCGCGCGGCACGGCCGACAGGTCGTGCGCGGGCCCCAGCTCGAACCACCCGTTCGCGTCGGCGGCCGTCAGCGGATAGTTGCACGCGGCGCTCAGGTCGGCCGTCCAGCCGGCCCGGTTGCCCGGCTTCAGCGTGCTGAGCCCCATCAAATCGAGAAAGTACGCCCCGGCCGGGAAGCTCGCCGGGTCCGGCGGATCGTCCGCGTTCCACGCCGCCTCCGCCGCCAGGACATACATGGCGTACTGGTTAATCTCCTTCTCGAACCGCGCCGGGTCGAGCGAGTACCCGGCCCACGTAGTCTGGAGGTAGCCGAGGGACTTCGCCTCGTACGCCGCCTTCGCCAGGTGCACGATGTTCCCCGGCCGCCACCAGCCCGCGGCGATCGCAGTAAAGCCCTCGTCGCGGAACGTCGCGAGGCTGGTGTACTTGGCGGGATCGGTATCGACGTAGTGCCAATCCGCGATGACGATGTCCTTCGGCAGCTCCGCGCGCTCCTTCGCCGCCGTTTCACGTGAAACAGCGTTGCCGGCGTCCGGTGCCTCGTCCGGCCCCAACAGCATGTCGCCCCACATCATCAGCCGGATGCCGCGCTCCTTGAACCACTCGTGGTGGCGCCGCGTGTCCATGACGAGCAGTTGCTCGTTGGTGTACTTCTTGCTTTCGTCGCGAAACGGCACGCGGCCGCGATGGGTGAACTCGTCGTGCCCGATGTGGAAGTACTTCGGCTGGAACAGCTCGACTGCCTCGTCATAGATCTGGTAGATAAACTCGTAAGTCTTCGGGTTCGTGACGCAGTACGTCCACTTCGCCTCCGGATCCTCGGCCAGCTCCAGATTCTCGTTGTGCTCGAACATCCACTGGCAATGTCCCAGCGACATGACCAGCGGGCTGACCTCGACGCCCAAGTCGCGGCACGTCGCGAGGATCTTCCGCACGTCGTCCTTCGACATGCCGTACTCGGCGTGATGAATCTCCGGGTGCGAATCCCATTTCACATACTCGGATTCCAGCACGATGTGGTTCATCTTCAGGCGCGCGATGACGTTGCGGATGAGCTTCTCGTGCAACGCCGGCCCCTGCCCGCCGGTGAACATGTGCACGCCCCGGAAGGAGAGGCTCGGCCAGTCGCGAATCTCCGCGGCCCGGATGAGCACGTCGCCGGCCGAGGTTCGCGTCGTGAGCTGCCGCAGCGTCTGAACCGCGTACCGGTAGCCCGCCTCGTCCCTCGCCTCGATTCGGACGCCTTCGGGCGTGACGGATAAGCGATAGCCCTCGGGCGGCAGTGCGTCCGCAGACTTGGCGAACACGATCGCGTGCGGCGCCCGTGTTCGCTTCTCGGTGCGCTGAGACGCCGGCGCGTGCACTGCAAAGCCGTCGACCAGATACGAGATCAAGGTGTCGTCCGCGCGGCCGACGCTCAGTCCCGGTTCGAGCCATACATCGTCCGTGGAAGCAACACGATAGGCGCCAGGGCCGTACTTGGCCTCTTTCGGCCGCGGGATAACCGTGGGCATCGGCTCGACGGGAAACGTCTGGGCATCCGCGCGGCGGTCGATCGTCGCTGACGCGCGGACCGGCTCGCCAGCCGGCACGTCGGCCGACTGCGTCGGCAACTCGAACACAATGCGGTAGCGCAGCGTGTCGCCCTTCTTGAAGCGCGTGCCCAGATCGCCGAGCCAGAAGAGCGGCCGGGCGGGATCGGCCCAACGGTTCTTGCGGTAGTCGTAACAGATGATCTTGCCCTGGCTCTCCACGCGAATCCGGATCGGACCGATCCGCGAGTCAAACTCGATCCACTCCAGACCGTTGGCCAGCGTCGACGGCCCAACATCGCCGGACTGTGCCGTGACCGGCACCACGCCCTCCCGTACTTCGCCGCTCGTCAGCTTCGCCTTGTACGGCCGCCCGATGATCGGCGTCGGGTCCAGCCCGGCGATCTGCCACTGAATCAGCGCCTCGCCTTCGTCCTTCGTGAATTGGCCCTCGAAGACCTGCTCGACCCGGCCGTCCGTGACGGCGATCGTCTCCTCACCCAGGAAGCTGTCGTTTTCCCCACGATGCTTGATCCGCAGAACCGTCCCGCCCTCGATCATCCCCTGCGTCGCACTCTCCACCGCCGGCGCGCTCGGGCCGAGGTAGTAGTGCGGCGTCCACGGCGGCGTCGTTACGACCACGTTGCTGCCGCGGCTGACGGTGACGCCGTCCACGGCGATGCTCAGGCCACGATTCCACGGCTCGACGACCACCTGCGTGCGGCCGGCCTTCAGCACCTGTCGCGGCCCTTCCGCCGCGCTCGCCGAGCGCGTGTTGAGCAAAACGAGCCCCAGCGCGACGGCGATCGGTGTCGCGATCAGAGTCGGGTGTCTCACGACGCGCTCCATACAGGTCCGCGACAGCCCCGGTGAACGGATCGCCGGGTGGCCGGCCGGATCGTCGTCGTAGGCTAACTTGGCGCGCCGCGCGCCACAATCGCCGGGGCTGTTGCGTCCTGCGCCGGCGTGTAGAATCGCCCGAGGACCGGGCAGCACGCGGACTAGCGGCTGGCGCGCGGGCTCTGCGGAGGTCGACGACAGATGAGAATCACCGGCACGTTCCTCGACGAGATCACGCACGACATTCCCAGCCAGAACTGGGGGCCGGAGGAATGGGCGGCCGACTTCGACGTCATGCGGCAGATCGGCATCGACACGGTGATCATCATCCGCGCGGGCTATCGCGAGCAAGCGATCTTCAACTCGTGGGTGCTGCGCGAGCAGCGCCCCATGCTGCCGGTGCGGTCCAACCTGGGCGAGCTGTTCCTCGACCTCGCCCACGCCCACGGGATGAAACTGTTCTGGGGCCTATATGACCCCGGCGACTGGACCCGAAGCTCCGAGCCCGCGTTCGCGCTCAACCGCAAGTTCATGCAGGAAGTGCACGAGCAGTTCGGCGGGCATCCGGCGTTCGCCGGCTGGTACATCACGTTTGAGCTGTGCCGCGACCGGCCGGAACAGGTCGATCTGATCGTCGCCGCCGGGCGCCACGCCAAGTCGCTTGCGCCCGACCGGCCCACGTTGATCTCGCCGTACATCGCCGGCCGCAAGGCCCCCACGGGGGAGCAGCCGGTCTCGCGCACGCAGCATGAGGACGAATGGCGGCGCATCTTTCAGCGGATTCGGGACAGCATCGACATCGTGGCGTTCCAGGATGGGCACATCGACTACCTGGAGCTGCCGGAGTACCTGACCACGAACTTGCGTCTGGCGCGGGAAGCCGGCATCGCCTGCTGGTCCAACGTGGAGACCTTTGATCGCGACATGCCGATCAAGTTTCCGCCGATCGACTGGCGGAAGCTCGAGTTCAAGATGGATGCAGCGCGTGAAGCGGGCGTGGACAAGCTCATCACGTTCGAGTTTTCACACTTCCTCAGCCCGCATTCGATGTACCGCAGCGCGCAAAAGCTGTTTGACAGGTACTGCGAGCGGTTCGGACTGAGCGTCGCCCGTGCGCAGGCGCCGCTCGGGCAACGGCCGCTCTCCGAGGGCGTCAGTTGATGTAAGTCGTTTTTCGTTGGACGTTTACAGATGTGACCGCCGCGCACATCTGCACCGCCATTGACAATCAGATTACAGAAGGTTGCAGAATTATATAATCATATGTACAATGGTCAGCAGGCCGCGACCGGCGATGGAGACCGGCGCGCGAGTCCGCCCACGAAACGGGAACGGAAGGGCTGTGTCGTGGCGGCCGTGGGAGTGATGGCGTGAACCGCGCTCTGGAATTACCGAAGGTTGATCATCGCGATCCGACACCCAAGTACCTGCAAGCACGCACCATCCTCATTGACGCCATTCGCTCGGGTCGCCTCGCGCCCGGCGGCAAGCTGCCCTCGACCAAGGAGATCAGCGAGCTCTTCGACATCAGCCTCATCACGGCCCACAAGGCGCTCGAGGGCCTCGTCGAACTCGGCTGGCTCCGCCGGGAAGTCGGCCGCGGAACGTTCGTCCGCGACGACGTGGATACGACCCGCACGGCCCAGAGCCAGTTGCACATCGGCCTGTTGATCGAGCCGCACGTCAACATCGGCGACTACTACCACAGCACGCTCATCAACGCGCTTCGCCACCAGTCGCGCGCGGACGACCGGCGGGTCGAGTTCTTCTTCCACGACCGGTTCGACCTGCGCGACAAGGGTCGCAAGGACGTCGGCGCCATCTGCGTCCACCCTCCGCTCGATTCCCAGCCGCTCGTCGAGCGTCTCGCGGCCCGCCATCCGACGGTCGTGCTCGGCGGCTCCTTCCCGAACGCCGCGGTGGCCTGCGTCGATTGCGACAATGAGCGGGGCGCGGCGGCGGCGGTGCAGCACCTGCTGAGCCTCGGGCACCGGCGCATCACAGTCCTGTCCGGCCCCACAAACCTCAGCAACGCCCGCGACCGCGCGCAGGGGGCCGTCGCGGAGTTGGCCGCACACGGCATTCGGATCGGCGAGCGCGACCTGCCGGTTTCACGGGACAGCGTCATCCTGGACGACGAGACGCGGGCGCACCTCGAGCACCGCCTGACCGAGCACGATCGCCCGACCGCCGTGGTGGCGGGCGGGTTCTACCTGGCGCTCGCGGTAATGCAGGTTGTCCGCCGCGTCGGGCTCGCGGTGCCGCGGGACGTCTCGATCGTCGGCTTCGACGATCCGCCCTCGGCCCCGTTGCTCGATCCGCCGCTGACCACCGTGCGGCAGCCGCTCGAGGAGATGGCCGCGCGTGCGTACCAGCTCGTGCGCCAGGCGCTCGTCGCGCACATGGTCGAGACGCCCTCTTACCGGCTCCCGCCCGAGCTCGTCGTGCGCGGCTCGACTGGCCCCGCCCGCTAGGGACCCCCGCGGCGCCGGCCTGTCCTTGCACTCGCTCGCGACCGGCGAGAAAATGGACCCATGCACAAGAATCACCGCCAGGCCAGTCCCGCCCCGGCCGTTGTTGGTGTCCCGCGTCCCAGCAGCCGCGTGGAGCAGCTCGCGCTGGCGCGCAGCGACTATGAGTTCCAGTATCCCCCGACGGAGCGGATTCCCTCCATTGTCGTGGAGAACTTCCCGGCGCTCGGCCGGCTGACCGCGGCGCGCTTTCTCGAATGGGTCCTGGAGAATCCCGAGGGCGTGATCTCACTGCCCACGGGCAAGACCCCCGAGCATTTCATCCGGTACACCCAACACTACCTCGAGACGTGGACGCGCAAGGAAACGATGCAGGCCCTCGAAGGGCTGGGCGTCCAGACCACCCGCAAGCCCGACCTGTCCGGCCTGCGTTTTGTACAGATCGACGAATTCTACCCAATTGACTCAAAGCAACACAACAGTTTCTACTACTATGTCAACAAGTATTACATCAAGGGCTTCGGCCTCGACCGTGCCCGCGCGCTGTTGATCGACCCGTTGCGCATCGGGCTGCCGCGCGGCGTGGACATCGCCGACATCTTCCCGGAAATGAAGGTCGACCTGTCGCTCCGCATCCGGCGCGTGACGTCGGTGCTGGAGAAGAGACAACAGGAAGTCCTGCGCGCCGTCGACGACTTCTGTACGGACTACGAGCGGCGCATCCGCGAGCTGGGCGGCCTCGGGTTCTTCCTCGGCGGCGTCGGCCCGGACGGACATATCGCCTTCAACATCCGGGGCTCGGACCTGTTTTCCACGACCCGGCTGCTCGATCCCAACTACGAGACCAAAGCCGCGGCGGCCACCGACCTGGGCGGAATGGAAGTGGCGCGACATAAGAGCGTCATCACCATCGGCCTGGCCACCATCACGTACAACCAGGAGGCCGTCGCGCTCGTCAGCGCCGCCGGCGAGGCCAACGCACGGATCGTCGCGGATACCATTTGCAGCGATCTCGGCAATGAGCATCCGGGCTCTGTTCTCGGCCGGCTGCCGAACGCCCGTTTCTATCTCACCGCCGGCGCGGCGCGGCGCCTGACGAACCGGCTATTCGTGAATCTGACCCGGCAGGACAAGGTGGCAGACGACCAACTCTACCGTATCGTCATGGACCTCTCATTGGCGACCGGCCGGCCGGTCCGGCACCTGACGAAGGAGGATTTTCAGCAGGACCGCTTTGGCGCCGAGCTGCTCGGCAAGACGCAGGCCACGCCGCAGCAGCTCAAGGAGCAGACGGAGCAGCGGATCCTGGAGAATCTCCAGCGCGGCCACGCCCCCGTCGAAAACAAGACCCTCCTGCATACTTCGCCGCACCACGACGACATCATTCTCGCCTACCTGCCGTACGTCACGAATGCGGTCCGTCGCCGCAGCACCAAGCATTGCTTTGCCTACCTGACGTCCGGCTTCAACGCCGTCACCAACGGGTACATGCACACCGTCGTGACCGATCTGCTGGAGCGCTTGAAGCGCGGGGAGTTCCGTAGCCGCTTCACGCCGGACTTCTTCGAGGCCGACAACGTCCTCGCGCGGCGCATCGACACGTCGCATTACTTTCAGGGTGTGGCCAAGTATCACGACGAGCAGCGCCACGAGGCCGCCGCGCAACGCCTGCTGCGCAACGTCATCGAGCTCTACGAAGACGACGATCTGAACAACGTCCAGCAGCGGCTGATCGAGCTGGCCAACTACTTTCGTACGCAGTACCCCGGCAAGAAGGACACGCCCCTGGCGCAGCAGCTCAAAGGCCGCATGCGTGAGTGGGAGTCGGACCTGAAGTGGGCCTACTATGGCTTCACGGGCGAGACCGTGCGCCACCTGCGGCTCGGTTTCTACAAAGGCGACATCTTCACGGAAGCGCCGACGCTCGACCGCGACGTGCCGCCGATCCGCGACCTGCTCCTCGAGATCGCGCCCGACATCGTAACCGTGGCGTTCGATCCGGAGGGCAGCGGACCCGACACGCACTACAAGGTGTTGCAGGCGGTTTCGGCCGCCCTCCAGCAATACGAGGAGCAGTCGGGCCGGCACGACACGCGGGTGCTCGGCTATCGAAACGTGTGGTTCCGGTTCCACCCCGCCGAAGCAAACCTGTACGTCCCCGTATCGCTCACCCACATGAACGACCTCGAGGCGTGCTTCGACACGTGCTTCGCCACGCAGCGCACGGCGTCGTTCCCGAGTTGGGAGTATGACGGGCCGTTCTCGCGCCTGGCACGCAGGATCCAGGCCCGGCAGTACGAGCAAATCAAGACCCTGCTGGGCGAGGACTTCTTTGTCTACAACGAGGACCACGGCCTGCGCGCGGCGTGCGGAATGGTCTACCTACGCGAAATGAGCGTGGCCGAATTCTACACTAAGTCGGACGAGCTGAAACACTATACTGAAGAGGTATAGCGCCCCGCACACAATGTGCGGTATGGACTAGCGCTGTCGCACGGCGGTCAACGAGCCGTCCATGCCCGCGATGTAGCATGCCGGGCCGGCGCCGGCAGGCGCCTGGCCATCGACCGCGACGGGGGCCATAACGTAAAACCCGGGCGTCGCCTGGTAGCTCCACACCTCGTGGCCGTCCTTTTCATCGAGCACACTGAGTCGCCCGCGGTTGGAACAGAACCAGACGCGTTCATGGCCCACAGTGGGTGGAATCGGGAAGCGCCCCGCGGGAATGGCGGTCTGCCACACCGCTTCCCCCTTCGGATCGACTTTCGAAACGTGATCTTCGGTCGAACGCACGTAGAACGTCCGCCGATCCGCGGCCGGCGCGAGCGCGGCGGCGTTGGGGGACCATTTCGACCGCAGTTCGCCGGCGGGAGAGTACGCACCGAGCATGTAGCCTCGATCGCAGACGAACAGCGTATCGTCGATGACGATCGGACCACAGTCGGCCGGCGCGAAATACCGGTTGCCCTTGTTCTCGCTGGATTTCGGGCCATAGGTCTTCCAACGCAACTGGCCATCCGACCGCGCGACGGCGTACACGTATCCGTCCCACGCGCCGAACACCACCATGTCCTGCCAGACGGCGGGCTGGTCTTCGATGCTGTAGTCCGCGCGGTCAAACGTCCAGCGCGGCTTCCCGTCGGCCAGATTCAGGGCGTGCAGGCGTCCGCCGTTGTCGCCAATGAATACTGTGCCGTCGGCGACGAGCGGACTGCCATACACCGCCGGTCCGGCTTCAAACGTCCAGCGCGGGCTGCCGCCGCGGCCGTCCAGCGCGTACACCTTGCCGTCGCCGGAGCCGAACACCAGTGTCCCGTCCATGTACGCCGGCGTGCCGAGAATCTCCCCGCCAGTACTGAATACCCATTGCTCGGCGCCATCGTGCCGGTCCAGAGCAGTGACGATGCCGTCGTTCCGAGCGACGATTAACAACTCTCCCGCCACGACCGGCCCGGCCTTCACTGCGGCCGGTAGTTGCTTCCGCCAGACGACCGCGGTCCCTGGTCGATCGACGTAGAAGACGCGTGTGCGCGTGTCGGTGGTCTTGTTCGGCAGCTTCATCGTTACACAAAGTAGGTGCGCGCCGGCGACCACCTCCTTGAGCGGAAGCTCGACCGCCAGCGCGCTGTCGCCGAGCTGCGAGCCCTCGATTTCCTTGCCGTCGATGCGAAACGTAACGCCTCTCTCGGACACCGCTTCCGCCCCGCCGCGCAGCGTCAGCTTGACGGCCAGTTTCTCGCCGCTCGTTGCCACGTCTGCGCGCGGCTCCTCGATCTCGAACAGCCGCGGCCGCGCGGCACGCGGCAGCGGCGCCTCGTACAAGCCCTTCCAGGTCGGACCGGCGTCGGCTTGACCCTTGGCGCCCGGCCCGCCGTGCTGGTACCGGTAGGCGTAGCGCACCTGCCCATCCTGCACGCTGAGCAAGCCGTACCCAGCCTGATCGCCCCATGTCGCCCCGCCCATCACGCCCGGAATGCCGCCCACGTCGTGGAAACTCGCCTGATGCCCGTGGCCATAAAGCAGCATGACCACGTTGTAGTTCCGCAGCAGGTCGACCAACGTCTCCATCTCCGCCGGATTCGCGAACTCTTCGCTGTACGGCGGGTGGTGCAGCGCGACGAAGATCGGCGTGCCGGCCGGCGTCCGGTCGAGATCGGCTTTCAGCCACGTCCGGGTCTTCGCGTCGATCGTCGGCAGAGGCTCCTGCGGCGACGCGCTGCAGAGGCACACGAAGTGGCAGCCGGACTTGTCGAATGAGTAATTCTCGCCGCCGTAGCGCTTCCGCATAATCTGGTACATGGCGACCCAGGTGTTGTCGTGGTTGCCGGGGAGGACGTAGAGCGGGCAAGGCAGGTCATGCAAGGCGCGCTCGAAGATGGCCCAGGTGTCGTCAATGACGCCATACTCGGTCAGGTCGCCGGTCGCGAGGACAAACGCCGGCGGGGGCGCGGTGAGGTGGTAGGGGGTCACTTCCTGCGGCTGCGCCGCCTGCTCGCACACCCAACGAATCGTCTCGCCGCTGCGGAGCGGCCCCGGCTCGCCGGTGCGGGCCAGGTGCGGATCAACGTGGATGTCCGAGATTTGCAGCACAGAGAAGTTCCCGATCGCCGGCTCGTCGGCAACCGCGAGCCCCGCCCCCGCGAGCACGACCACGAGCGACCAGACAATCCGCGCGATACGCTGTGACGCCATAAGAACGACTCCGTGCGCGCCCAAAATCGCTTTCCGCCGCCCCTGCATTTTGCGATAATTGGCCGACGGCGTCCAACGACGCCCATCGGCTGGAGAGAACGATGATAGCAACACCCTGTTTCGCACGCGCCTCGCAAGGTGCCCGCCCGGTAGAGCGGGCCGGAAGGCGGCCCCTGAGCCGTCTGCTGGCGTTGGTCACGATTGCGGTATCGGCGATCTTCGCAGGTTGCCAGTCACAAGGGCCCGCGGGCGGGCCGCCGGGCGCGCCCGCCGGCCCGGAACTCGGGAGGCCGTCCGTGTCGGACATCAGCGACCTCGCCGCTCGTCCGCTCTACACGTTCAGTGAGATGGAGTTGGACCGCTACCTGCGCGCGCTGCGCACGCAGGAACCCGACCTGGCGCGCCGCATCGTCCGTCTGGGCCGGCAGAACATCGGCCAGCCGTACGAGATGTACCTGCTCGGCGAGTTCCCGTATGAGTTCTACGACGCCGACCCGATCTACTGCCTCAGACGCAGCGATTGCCTGACGTTCTGCGAGCACACCTACGCAATGGCGCTCGGCCGCGACTGGTGGAGCTTCCTGCGCACACTCCAGCGGCTGCGCTATCGCGACGGCACGATCGGGATGCTGACCCGCAACCACTACACCGAGGCCGACTGGGACCACAACAACGGCTTCCTCTTCGAAGACCTGACGACAAAGCTGGGGGAGGGCCACGCTTGCGTGCCGCTGCGCGAGATCATCAAGCGGGCAACGTTCTTCGCGCACTTCGGTCTCGGCCAGGACATCCCCGACCAGCCGCTGGCAGACTACTACATCCCCAAGGACAAGGTGGCCGAGATCCTCGGCGAGCTGCGCAACGGCGATTTCGTCAACATCGTCCGCGGCGACCCCAACGCGCAGTGGGTCGGCCACACCGGCCTGATCGCGCTGGCCGACGACGGAACCGTGGATTTCCTGCATTCCGCGAGCCCCGCCGTCCGCGAGCAGCCGCTCCTGCAATACCTCGCCCACGACAAGCGCTGCGTGGGGATCAAGATCCTGCGTTTGCACGACCGGGCCGAACGCATCATGGAAGCCACGCTGGCGAGCTCCCCGCGCGCCACCGACGTCTCGGAGGCCGCGGTCACGGCGGCCCTGGCCGCCTCGCCGCTCATGTCCACGGGGGCCCCGGCCGCGTACTTCGAGGACTGGCCGCGCGCCATGCGTCTGCAATCCTATCGTCTGACGTACGACACGCCTGTCGACGCCCATTTGCAGGGCGCCCTCGAAGCCATCGACCAGCAGGTCGGCACGAAGCTCGAGATCCCCGACGCCGATCGCGCCTTCGGCGTGCTCGACCTGACTGACTTGCGGCTCGCACTGGTCCAGCCGGACGTCATGTTCTACGCCGCCAGCGTGCCGAAGATCTGCATCGTCCTGGCGTACCTGGACACGCACCCCGAGGCGGTCGCCGGTCTGGACCCGCAGATCGAGCACGAGTTGCAGCGGGTGATCAAGCGTTCCGACAACGAGCTGGCCGCCAAGTACAGCCAGATCGTCGGCATCGAGACGATCCAGAAGCTGCTCCAGTCTGACCGCTATCGCTTCTACGACCCGAACCACGGCGGCGGATTGTGGTGCGGCAAACACTACGGCATCGAGGAA
This sequence comes from Phycisphaerales bacterium, assembly GCA_003162245.1. Lineage (GTDB taxonomy): Bacteria > Planctomycetota > Phycisphaerae > UBA1845 > Fen-1342 > Fen-1342. The sequence continues at coordinate 8,664 of PMMM01000132.1, read as the reverse complement.
CCGCGCTACGGCGACCCTCTGCACGATCACTCGCACGGCGCGACCGTGCGGCAGTGCCTGCGCTACTACCTGATGCTCGAGCAGGGCAAGCTGGTCAGCGCCGCCGCGAGCGCCAAGCTCAAGGAGATCTTCGCCGCCCCGCAGTTGGAATTCCTCAACGACAACTTCGTCCGCGGGCTCAACGGCCGCGACGTGACGATCCTGCGCAAGAGCGGTCTGTGGGAGGACTGGCATCTCGATACCGCCCGCGTGCAGCACGGCGACCGTGTCTACCTGCTGGCCGGCATGGTGCGGCACTCCAAAGGCTCCGAGTACCTCGCGGAAATGGCCGCCGCGGTCGATGAGGCGCTCTGCGGCCCCCAACCGCCCAAGCCGTTCGCGCACCACCTGCTGATGCAGACCCGCGACGATGACTTCCGCGCGGGCCTGTTCGAGCACGCCCGCCCAGCGCCGGACGGCGGCGGCGTGACCCTCGTGTGCACGCCGGGCGAGGACGCGACCTACGAGTCGCCGGTGACCGATCCGGGAATGTTGTTCAACGAGGTCGTCGCCTCGTGGAATGTGGACGTCCCGCCCGGCGCCGGCTTGTGCCTGGAGATTCGGGTCGGCCGGCAAAGCGACGACATCTGGTCGCCCTATCTCTACATCGCCGATTGGGGCACCGCCGTGCCCGACACATCCAAGGTGGTGACCTGCGAGCAGGGAAAAGTGGATGTGGACTATTTCCACTCCGAGCAGCGCTTTGACCGCGTGCAGTATCGTGTGCGGGCGGCCTGCGCCTCAGAGGGCGAGGCCGAGCTGCACGTCCGGCGTATCGCCGTGTGCGTGAGCGACACCACCGGCCTGCCGGAGGCCGTGTCGCGCCCGCGGACGTCGCCCGCGGAGCCGCCGGCGGCCGCCTGGCAGCGACGGCTGCCCGTGCCGTTCCGCACGCAGAAGACCGAGCGCGAGGAAATGAAGCACAAGATCTGCAGCCCAACCTCGATCTCGATGGTGCTGGAGTACCGCGGTATCAACCTGGTCACCGAGGACGTGGCCGAAGCCTGCTTCGACCCGACGCACAAGATCTACGGCAACTGGCCGCGCAACGTGCAGGCCGCGTACAGCCTGGGCTTGCCCGGCTACCTCGCGCGGTTCTCCGACTGGACCGACGTCGAGCGCCTGATCGCCGCCGGCCAGCCGCTGATCATCAGCATCCGCGTCTACAAGGAAGGGGAGCTGCGCGGGGCGCCCTATCGCAGCTCGGACGGGCACCTGATCGTCCTCACCGGCTTCGACGCCGACGGGAAGGTGACCGTGAACGATCCGGCCGCGACGACGCCCGAAAAGGGCCAGCTCGCCTACCTCCGGGCCGACCTGGAGAACGTGTGGATGAAGACCACGGGCGGGCTGGCGTACGTCTTGCTGCCGCGCGAGTAAGATCATCGGACCAGACAGCCACGAGGATTGATCTCCGGCCGATCTACCATCGGGACGTAGTGCATGCCCTTACTGGACCTCCCGCTCAGTGAACTGCGGACTTACCAACCGCCCTCGACGGAGCCAGCGGACTTCGACGACTTTTGGCAGCGCACGCTCGCCGAGCTCGACGCGCATCCGCTCGACCCGCACTTCGAGCGCATTAGTGAGCCGATCTACAAGCTCGTCGACGTTTACGACGTCACGTTCACCGGCTGGGGCGGCCAGCCCATCCGCGGCTGGCTCGTCGAGCCGGCCGGCACGACCGGCCGACTGCCGTGCGTCATCACCTTTCTCGGCTACGGCGGAGGCCGCTCCTTCGCCATCGATCACGTCGCGCCGGCTGTCGCGGGCCTCGCGCACTTCGTGATGGACACACGCGGCCAGGGCTCCGGGTGGGCGCCCGGCGACACGCCCGATCCCGCCGGCAGCGGCCCGCACTACCCCGGCTTCGTGACCCAGGGCATCGAGTCGCCCGACACGTACTACTACCGGCGCGTGTTCGCCGACGCCGTCCGCGCGATCCACGCGGCGCGGGCGCACGTCCACGTTGATCCGGCGCGCCTAGCCGTCGCCGGCGGCAGCCAGGGCGGGGGCATCGCCATCGCCGCGGCGGCGCTGGCGCCCCAGCACGTCAAGCTCCTCGCCGCCGACGTGCCGTTCCTCTGCCATTACCGCCGCGCGGCGGAAATCACCGACAAGCCGCCGTACACCGAGATCGTGGCGTACCTCAAGTGCCACCGCGATCAGGGCGACCGCGTCTTTGGCACGCTGGCGTACTTTGACGGCGTCAACTTCGCCCCGCGGATCCGTGCCCGCTGCCTGTTTTCCGTGGCCCTCATGGACATGACCTGCCCGCCCAGCACCGTCTTCGCAGCCTACAACCGGATCGCCGCCGAGAAGGAAATCCGCATCTACGACTTCAACGAGCACGAGGGCGGCGGGCCTTTTCAGATCGTCGAGCGGCTGCGCTTCCTCGCCGCGCACTTGTGACAACGGTTCGCCGGACCCGAGGCTACAATGTCACAGATGAGCACCACCCGCCCCCGCGTTCTCGTGATTGACGACGACCCGGACATCCATTCGGTGATCGAGCTGATCCTCGGTGACGCGGAGTACGAGTTCACTTGCTGCCAAACCGGGGAGGCCGGACTGGAGGCGCTGCGGCGACAGCCCCCGGACCTCGTACTACTGGACATCATGCTGACTCAGCCGACCGAGGGGCTCCAGATCGCGTGCCAGATGCGCCAGGACGAGCGCTGGAAGAACATCCCGATTATCTTCATTTCGGCCGTGGGCCAGACGCAAGGGGCGGCGTACGCCCGGGAAGTGTGCCCGATCCCGCTGGACACCATCACGTTCCTCGAAAAGCCGCTGAACGCCGCCACACTGCGTGCCGCGGTGCGCCGGGCCTTGCAGCGTGACGGCGGGCGCTGAGCAGGGGCGCAGGAGCTACCCACCTGGTTGTGGCCGACGCGTCCTGGCCCGGCTACGACTTGACAGGCGCACGGCGCCCATCGATCTTACACAGTCGCCGGGGTCGCCGTGCCGATGAGTACTGCGTGGCGACCCTCGACCCCTTGCAAGGAGCTGCAACATGGCGATTCGCGTGGGCATCAACGGCTTCGGACGGATCGGGCGCCTCGTGATGCGGGCCGGCCTGAAGGACAAGAGCATCCAGTTCGTTGGGCTCAACGACCTCGTCCCGCCGGACAGCCTGGCCTATCTGTTCGAATACGACACGGTGCACGGGCGGTACAAAGGCAGTGTCAGCGCCACCGAGTCGTCGCTGAAGATCGAAGGGCAGGAGATCCGGTGCTGTGCCGAGAAGGACCCCGCCGCCCTGCCCTGGAAGGACCTCAAGGTCGATTACGTAATCGAATCGACCGGGCTCTTCACCACGCGCGAAGGCAGCACGAAGCACCTGACGGCGGGCGCCCGGCGCGTCGTCATTTCCGCTCCGGCCAAGGACAAGGACATCCCCACGTTCGTGTTGAGCGTCAACGAGGAGAAGTACAACCCGAAGACGGACACCATCGTGTCCAACGCGAGCTGCACCACGAACTGCCTCGCCCCGCTGGCGAAGATCGTGCACGACAACTTCGGCATCGAAGAGGCGCTGATGACCACCGTGCACAGCCTGACCGCGACCCAGAAGACCGCCGACGGGCCGTCGAAGAAGGACTGGCGCGGCGGGCGGGCCGCAAGCTACAACATCATCCCGTCCAGCACCGGGGCGGCGAAAGCGGTCACGCTCTGCATCCCCGAGCTGAAAGGCAAGCTCACCGGCATGGCCTTCCGCGTGCCAACCCTGGACGTGTCCGTGGTCGACCTCACCGTGCGGACTGCGAAGGAGACCGCGCTGGACAAGATCAGCGCGGCGGTGAAGGCCGCGGCCGACGGCAAGATGAAGGGGATCATGGGCTACACCGACGAGGAGGTGGTGAGCTCCGATTTCATAGGTTGCCCGCTGTCAAGCATTTACGACGCGAAGGCCTGCATCGAGCTCAACAGCCGGTTCTTCAAGCTGATTTCCTGGTACGACAACGAATACGGATACTCGTGCCGCGTCGTGGACCTGATCAAGTACATGGCCGCCAAGGACGGATTGCATTAGGACCGGGGCGGTCTAACATACTGGGATTCACGCACGGCCCGTCCGAGTCGGAGGACGGGCCGTCTTCGATTTTCGAGCGACAGGTGACCGGATGGCCAAGAAATCGGTGCGCGATCTAAACGTCCGGGGACGGCGGGTCTTCATTCGCGCCGACCTGAATGTGCCGCTCGACAAGCAGCTCAACGTGACGGACGACCGCCGGATTCGCATGTTCCTGCCCACGCTCGAGCACGTCCTCAAGCAGGGCGGCCGGGCCATTGTGACCAGCCACCTCGGGCGGCCGACGGGCAACCCGGCCGAAGACGCCAAGTTCTCGCTCAAGCCCGTGGCCGAACGGATGAGCCAGCTTCTGGGGAGGCCGGTCGCGTTCGTGCCGAAGGTGCTGGGGCCGGAGGTCGATGCCGCGGTGGCGAAGCTGGCGGACGGCCAGGTGCTCCTGCTGGAGAACGTCCGCTTCCACAAGGGCGAGGACATCATCGACAAGGCCAAGAAGAACCCGGACAAGCAGCTCACGCCCGCGCAGGACGCCCTGCGGCTGGAGCTGGCGCAAGGGCTCGCGAAGCTGGGCGAAATGTACGTCAACGACGCGTTCGGCACCTGTCACCGCAAGCACGTCAGCATGTACGACGTGCCGAAGTTGCTGCCGAAGGGCACCCGCGTCATGGGCTTCCTGGTCGAGAAGGAGCTGAAGTACCTCGGCGACGCGCTCCAGTCGCCCAAACGCCCGTTCGTCGCCGTCCTCGGTGGGGCCAAGGTCAGCGACAAGATCGGCGTGATCGAGAATCTGCTGCAGCGAGTGGACCACATCCTGATCGGCGGGGCCATGACGTTCACGTTCTGGGCGGCCCAGGGTAAGAGCGTCGGCAAGAGCCTGTGCGAGCGCGACAAGCTCGACATGGCCCGAAACCTGTTGGCCAAGACGGGCGGCAAGCTGCACCTGCCGGTGGACGCGGTCTGTGCGGCGGAGTTGAAGGAAGGCGTGGCGACGACGGTCTGCGCCGGCGAGGTCCCGGCAGACCTGATGGGGCTCGATGTGGGGCCGAAGACGATTGAGGCGTTTGGGCAGCTCATCCAACCGGCCCGGACGATCGTGTGGAACGGGCCGCTCGGCGCGTTTGAGACAAAACCCTTCGAAATCGGCACGTTCGCGATGGCGAAGATGATCGCCGACGCCACCGCACGCGGGGCCGTGTCCGTCATCGGCGGCGGCGATAGTGCCGCCGCGGTCGAACAGGCCGGTCTGGCGGCGCGCGTCACGCACATCAGCACCGGCGGCGGCGCGTCGCTCGAGTTTCTGGAAGGCAAGAGCTTCGGCCCCATCGAGGTGCTGGACGACGCGTAAGGAGTGCGCAGCGTTCGGGGCTCAGGATTCAGCGTGGAGGTAGCCCGCACAATTCGGATTGCCCCTTCCGTGCTGGACGCCGACTTCGGCCGGCTGGCGGAGCAGATCGCCACCGTCGAGGCCGCGGGGGCCGACGCCCTCCATTTGGACGTGATGGACGGGCATTTCGTGCCGAACATCACCATNNNCCCGGGCACCCCGGCCGAGGCCGTGCTGGACGTGCTCGAACACGTGGACATCCTGTTGGTAATGACCGTGTGGCCGGGCTTCGGGGGGCAGCGCTTCATGGACGAATGCCTCGAGAAAATCGCGGTGCTGGCCAAGCGCATGCGGCCCGAGCAGTGGCTCGAGGTGGACGGCGGCATCACAGTCGAGACGGCGCCGCGCGCCGTCGCCGCCGGCGCGAACACGCTCGTCGCGGGCTCGGCGATTTTCGGCAAGCCCGACCCCGCCGCGGCGCTGCGCGCCCTGCGCCAANNATGCACGGAAGGCGGAACAGACGGCATGACAGTCGTCTTGATACCCTGCGGGGCCACCGAGTGGCACGACGAGGGGCGGCTGCTTGGCCGCGTCGAGTTGTCGCTGACCGAGAGCGGACAGCGGCAGTGCGCCGCGTGGGTCGAGCGACTCCGGCCCCTGGGCGTGCAGCGCATCCTGCACGGCCCGGATGAGCTCGGGGCGCAAACGGCGGCGTACCTGGCGCGGCAGCTTTCGATCCCCACCAAAGCCGTGGACGACCTGTGCGAGGTGGACATCGGGCTGTGGGCCGGGCTGACCGAAGCGCAAGTGAAGAGCCGGTTCCCCTCGGCGCACCGCGAGCTGGGGGAATCGCCCCTGAACGTGCATCCGCCCGAGGGCGAGGACCTCGCGCACGCCGCCCATCGCCTGGCCGTCTGCCTGCACCGGCGAATCAAGAAGAACGCGACGGCCACGGTCGGCATCGTGCTGCGCCCGCTCGCGTTCGTGTTGGCCCGGTGGGCAATGGAAGGACGCGCGCCTGAGGATGTGTGGGAAGCCGCGCGCTCGGCGACGGAGCCCGTGGTTCTGGAGTACGGAAACCAGCCGCCGCCCGCTCTGGCCAGTGAATGAGGCGCTGCCCCAGCGGAGGAGAAGCCATGCCGGACAAACCCGACGCCGCCAGCCAGGTTCGCCGCAACGTCGACGTGCCGGAGGGACTCTGGATCCGTTGCGTGCAGTGCGGGGCGATGGTCTACCGGCGAATCCTGGAAGAGCAACTGCATGTCTGCCCGGAGTGCGACTATCACTACCGGATCGATGCGCAGTCGCGGATCGCGCAACTGAACGACCCCGGGACGTTCGAGGAGTTCCTGCGCGGCCTCGAATCGTCCGACCCGCTCGAATTCTCCGACCGCATGTCGTACCGCGAACGCCTCGCGCAGGCCAAGGAGCAGACCGGCGACAGCGAAGCGATCGTGGTCGGCAAGGGCTTCATCAAGGGCCGCCCGCTGATCATGGGCATCATGAACCCCAACTTCATCATGGGCTCGATGGGCGCGGTCGTCGGCGAAAAGGTCGCCGCCGCCGCCGAGCGGGCCCGCAACGAAAGCCTCCCGCTGCTGATGGTCACGTGCAGCGGCGGCGCCCGCATGATGGAGGGCATGGTCTCTCTGGCGCAAATGGCGAAAACATCCGCCGCGATCGCGGAACTGGACGCCTCGGGCGGCCTCTACATCGTGGTGATGACCGACCCGACCACCGCCGGCGTGGCAGCCAGCTTCGCCTTCCTGGGCGACGTGACGCTGGCCGAGCCGGGGGCGCTGATCGGCTTCGCCGGCCCGCGCGTGATCGCGAACACGATCAAGGCGACGCTGCCCGAGGGTTTCCAGCGGGCCGAGTTCATGCTCGAGCACGGCTTCATCGACCGGATCGTGCATCGGCGCGACCTGCGCAGCGAGATCGCCCGGATCATCGACTACTGCAACAAGTAGGAGCGCACCGTGCTGACGGAGCTCTTCCACTGGTTCTCTCGGGAGATACAGCGGCCGCTCGTGCTGTTTGGCTTTGCGGCCCAGTTCGTCTTCTTCCTGCGGTTCGTCGTGCAGTGGTTCGAATCCGAGCGCCGCGGCCGCAGCCACATCCCCGTGGCATTCTGGTATCTGAGCGTGCTCGGCGGCGTGATGATCCTGATCTACGCGGCCCTCGAGCGCAACCTCGTCTTCACGTGTGCGTCGGTGCTCAGTCTGGGCATCTATTTCCGCAATCTGATGCTCATCCACCGCCGCCACGCGCGCGTGCAGGACCGCCGCCGGCAGCGCACGCTGATCGCCGATGGGGAGAATCTCGAGGAATCTACCGCTGTGCCGCCGCCCGAGGGGTAGCCGGACGCAGATCGCGTTCTACGGCAGGATCGTGACGGTCGACTTGCCCGGCATCATGAGCTTGTACACGAACGCCACGTCTTCGTTGTGCATGCGGATGCAACCCAGCGAGACGGCTTTGCCGATCGACTCGGGCTCGATCGTGCCGTGGATGCCGTAGCCGCTGTGGCCAACGGCCTCGCCCTCCACGCCCTCCAGGCCGATCCAGTGCTCGCCGAGCGGGTTGTTGGGGTCGTCCGCGGCGATGATGCGCTTGTCGGAGGCGGACGGCGCCGGGTAGTAGGTCGGGTTTTCGAGCCGCTCCTTCACGCGCCACACGCCCTCGGGCGTACCATTCTCCGCCCCGAGGCCGACGCGATAACTGCGGACGAACACGTCGCCGAGGTACACGTCCAGGCGGAACTTGGACTTGTAGATCTTCGCGTGGAACGGCCCCCGCACGACCTTGATCTTCTGGTCCGCCCGCAACCCCCGCGCGTCGCGAATCCCGTTGATCGTCATGAGCAGCTCGGCCGGCACATCGAGTTTGCGGCCGATGTGGATCAGCACGTCGCCTGGCTGAACGACGTACGTGCTCACCAACGAGTCATTCGGATCGGCCTTGCCGCCGAAGACCGTCTCGTCCGCGATCCGCGCGAGCAGCGCCCGCACTTCGGTGTCTTCCGCGTCGGCGAGCCGGCCTTTGAGCAGACTGTTGAGCTGCTCCCGCGCTTCGAGCACCTTGCCGGCAGCGTACAGCTTGCGGGCCGCTTCGATCGTCGTGTTCCCGGTGCGCGTATCGCTGGTCGCCCGCCCGGCGGTGGGGTCGAGGCCGCCGGACGGCTCGGTCGGCGCCGGGGCCGACTGCGTCACAGGCCGCAGCACCGGGCGCGTGGCCACCGGTTGGCTCGGGACCGGCGCCGAGGCCG
>PMMM01000054.1 GCA_003162245.1 Phycisphaerales bacterium | reverse complement strand
ACTAAGCGGAATGCGTATCACACCCCGCATCCAAACGGCCTTGCGGTGCGGTTGACAGCCGCCGTCCCGGTCAGATATAGTGCTGCGTTCCGGCCTCGTCGCGGCCGGAGTAGCACCCGCTCGCACGGGGCACGTGGCGCGGGTCCACAGCAGGCCGCCAGGCACACGGCTGGCGGCTTGGGCCCTCGAGCGGTTCCCCAGCCGTGCCTGCTAGGCGTAACGCGACGGATTGGGCGTGACGAGGCGAACGCCGACGAGCCACTACCCGGTGGTGTAATCGGTAACACACCAGATTTTGGTTCTGGCGTTCCTGGTTCGAGTCCAGGCCGGGTAGCTTTGAAGAGCTATCAGCTAGTAGCTCTCCGCTTTCAGCCAGAGGTGGAGCGAGTCGCACGCCGGGCGCTGGCCGGTGGCCAGCGTTGCTGGTAGCCGATGGCAGAGAGCTGGGAGCTGAGAGCTTGTTGAGGACCGAGACATTCTCGGGAGAGCGGCGATGACCGGCTTGCGAATCTTCTCGGGACGCAGCAACCGCGGCTTGGCCGAGCGAATCGCCGAGTATCTCGGCCTGCCGCTGGGCCGGACGCAGCTCGACGACTTTCCCGACGGCGAGATTTCGCTGAAGCTGCTGGACGACGTGCGCGGCTGCGACGCGTTCATCGTGCAATCCACCTGCCCGCCGGGCAACAAGCACCTGATGGAGCTGCTGATCTTCATCGACTGCCTGAAGCGGGCCTCGGCCAAGCGCATCACGGCCGTGATCCCCTACTTCGGCTATGCCCGGCAGGACCGCAAGGACGAGGGCCGCGTGCCGATCACGGCCAAGCTGGTCGCGAACCTGCTGACGACGGCCGGCGCCAACCGCGTGCTGACGCTCGACCTGCACGCCCACCAGATCCAGGGCTTCTTCGACATCCCGGTCGACAACCTGTCTGCGGAGCCCGTGCTGTCCGCGCATATCGGCACGCTGGACCTCGGCCCGCTGACGCTCGTCAGCCCGGACGTCGGCAACGTCAAACGCGCCCGCGTCTATGCGAACCACTTGGGCGGCGACCTCGCGATTATCGACAAACGCCGCATCAGCGGCTCGGAAACCCAGTCCATGGCGATCATCGGCGACGTGCAGGACAAGACCGTGCTGATGGTGGACGACATCATCGCCACCGGCGGCACGATCGCCCAGGGCTGCACGATCGTCCGCAAGTACGGGGCCAAGCGGGTCATCGTCGCGGCCACGCACGGCGTGCTGTGCGGACCGGCGGTGGAGCGGCTCAGCGGCGCGCCGCTCGACCACCTGGCGGTCACCGACACGATCCCGACCTGCGACGAGGCGCACCGGCAACTGACGAAACTGACCATCCTGTCAGTGTGTGAGCTGATGGGCGAGGCCATCCGGCGGATTCACCGCAACGAATCCGTCAGCAGCCTGTTCATGAGTTGAGGCAAACGCCGCGCGGCTGCCTGGCCGGCCGCGGGCGACGGAGCACAGTCATGGAAATCGCAACCATCCAAGGTGAGACGCGGAAGACCGGCGGCCACCACCAGAACGAGCGCCTGCGGCGGCGCAGCCTGGTGCCGGCGGTGATCTACGGGCACAACCAGCCGCCGGAGACGGTCGCGCTGTCGCTGCACGACACGGTGCTGGCGCTGACGCACATGCGGCACGTGATCAAGGTGCAGCTCGGCGGCCAGGAGACGCAGTACCTGATCAAGGACGTGCAGTACGACCACACGCAGCAGACGCCGATCCACGTGGACCTCATGCGCGTGGACGTGAACGAGCGCGTGCGCGTCAAGGTGCCCATCGAGCTGCGGGGCACGCCCAAGGGCACGGCGGAGGGCGGGACGCTGGTGCACGTCCTCTCCGAGCTGGACGTGGAGTGCCTGCTGCTCCAGATTCCCGACGTCCTGAGGGCCCGCGTCGACCACCTCGACCTCAACGAGATGCTGCACGTGCGCGACATCGCGGTGCCGGCGGATGTCAAGGTGCTGCACAACCCCGAGGACATCGTCGCGGTCGTCCATCCGCCGCGCGGCACCGAGACCGCTGAGGGCGTCCCGGCCGAAGCGGCGGAAGGCGCTGCGGAGCCGGAGGTCATCACCAAGGGCAAGGAAGAGGCGGAAGGTGAAGGTAAAGAGTCGTGAAGCTGATTGCCGGCCTGGGCAACCCCGGCCCGCGCTACGCCGAGTCCCGCCACAACGTCGGCTTCATGGNNGACGTACATGAACCTGAGCGGGCAGAGCGTGGCCGCCGCGTGGCGGTTCTACAAGCTCGCGCCGGCCGATGTGCTGGTGGTCCACGACGATCTGGACCTGCCCGTCGGGCAACTGCGGTTGCGGCCGACCGGCTCGGCCGGCGGGCATAAGGGACTGGCGGACGTGATCCGGCATTTGGGCACAGACGAGGTCCCGCGGCTGCGGATCGGCATCGGCAAGGTGCACCGCGACGCCACCGTCGAGTATGTCCTGAGCCGCTTCGAGCCGGACGAGCGGCCCGCGATCGCGGCCGCGCTCCCGACCGCCGCCGATGCCGCCGAGGCGTGGTTGGCACGCGGCATGGAGGCGGCCATGAACGAGTTCAACCGGAGAGCGAAGGGTGGCGCGTCGGACGACGCCCCGCCGCAAGGAGAACCATCTTGAGACGCTACGAAGCGATGTTCCTGTTTGACACGCCGGCGGCCCACGATTGGGCCGGGATCGACCAGGAAGTGCGGCGGCTGTGCGACCGCATCGGCGCACAGGTGCTGGTGTGCCTCAAGTACGACGAGCGCAAGCTGGCCTTTGAGATCCGGCGGCGCAAGCGGGGCACGTACGTGCTCGTGTACATGGACGCCCCGCCCGAGCGGATCGGGGACCTGGAGCGCGACGTTCAGCTCAGCGAGGTCATCCTGCGCATCATCATCGTGCGGGCGGAGAACCTCACCGAGGAGAAACTCGCGCAGCTTAAGGCTCACAATCCAGAAACCGCGTTGTGCCCGGCCGGCGACGGCCGGCGCCACGACGATCACGGTTACGGCGACCGTCGCAGCGGACG
>PMMM01000117.1 GCA_003162245.1 Phycisphaerales bacterium | reverse complement strand
GGTCCGCACAGCGGACCCTACGCTCAATCGTCGTCGTTGTGATGGTTGCCGAACAGGTCGACGCTGATGTTGTCGCCGTGGGTCGAGACGTCGATGCCGATCTCGCTCAGGGCGGCGGTGATGGGGCGCCAGCAGCCATCGAAATCGACGACGACGGCGGAGAGCACGAAGGGCAGGATCATCAGCTTTCGTAGCAGGCGGTTCATGAGCGCACTCCTCTCCGTATATGGTACCCGGGCGGGACCGGAGGTTAGTAGTGGCCCGAAAAAGGGCGACGGAGCCAGGCATGCGGCGCTGGCCAAGCGGCCCATCCGTCGCTTAAGCTGGGCAGCGCCCTGGAGGTGCCCAGTCGGGGAGCGCAGGTTTGAAGTCGCACATCGACTACGAGGTGGCGTTCGAGGATTACCTGCAAACGCACCAGATTCCGTACGTCGCCGTCGATGAGGCCAAGCGGGCGGCGTTCCGCGACGCGAAGCTCAAGAGCTTCGACTTCATCGTGTATTCGAGCCGCGGGACGAACTGGCTAGTCGATATCAAGGGCCGCCGGTGGGCGACGCGGGCGGGGAGCCGGCGGCCGGCGTGGGAAAACTGGGTCACGCAGGCGGACCTGGACGGGCTGCAGCAGTGGCAGGAGGTCTTCGGGCACGGCTTCGGGGGTCTGCTGGTATTTGCCTACCGGCTGGACGCCGCGGGCGATCCGCCGCCGGAGGTCGTGCACGGTTTCCGCGAGGCGCGCTACGTTTTCGCGGCGGTGGGGTTGGATGACTATCAGGTGAACGCGCGGGTGCGGAGTCCGAAGTGGGGGACGGTGTGCATGGCTGTCCGCGAGTTCGCGCAGCGCGTCCGACCGATCGCGGAGTGGCTGTAGCGGTGGTTCGGGGCTCGGGGTCCAGGGTTCAGCGCGCGGGGGGGGCTGCGGGGCTACCGGTCAGGCGATTTCGGCGCTGGCCGCCCAGACGGCGGCCACCGCCAGCGCAGCAGTCTCAATGCGCAGCGTGTGCGGGGCGAGCCGGACGAGTTGGCCGCCGGCGGACTGTAGTGCGGCCAGCTCGGCGGACGACAACCCCCCTTCGGGGCCGATCACCACAGCCAGGTTGCCTGGTTGCGCCTGGTGCGCGGCAATCCAGGGCCCAAGCGGGGCGGCGTCCGCGTCGGGATGCGCGACGAGGAGCGTCGAGCCGGAAACTCGCGCCAGTGCGTCGGCCAGGGCGATACCGCCGTCGATGACCGGCAGCCAGGCGCGGCCGCACTGCTTGCACGCCTCGATGGCGGTCCGGCGGAGGCGGGCGATGTGCTGCGGCCCGGGGTGGACGACCGAATGCTCGAATCGGGTGAGGACCAGACGCGATACGCCCAGCTCGGTGCACTTCTCGACCAGCCAATCGAGGCGCGGACCCTTGCAGGCGGCCACGAGCAGGGTCAGCGAGCAAGCCGGTCGAGCGCATTCGCGCAGGTCCGTGACGGCGACGCGCACTGCGTTGTCGCCGCGCCGCGAGCGCGCGGGCGCGCCGGAGGCGGGCACGTCGGCGGAACCCGCGAGCGTTCCAAACGCGATCCGCCCGCATCCGTCAAGAAGCACGACATCGTCCCCCGGCCGCAGGCGCAGGCTGCGCCGCGCGTGTTGCGACTCGCCCGCGTCGAGCGTGACGACGCCAGGGGCGAGCACGGGACAATAGAAGCGCGGCGGTTCCACGGCGTCGCGATTATAGCGGCGGGTCAGGCGGGCGGGCTGGGGTCGGCCTGTTCTAGAACAGACGGCAGGGCTTCGAGCAGCCGGTCGACATCCGCGTCCGTGTTGTTCCGTCCGAGCGAGACGCGAATCTGGCCGGCCGCGACGTGCGGCTCGACGTGCATGGCTTTCAGGACGTGCGATGGCTCAACGGCCCCCGCCGCACACGCCGCTCCGCCGGAGACGCAGATGTTCAGGTCGCTCAGCAGCATCACGATGGAGGCACCGACGAGTCCTTCGAAGCACGCACAGGTTGTGTTCGGCAGACGCGGCGTGCCGCGGGCGATAAGGCGGACGCGCGGCACCCGTTGGGTCAATTCGGCCTCCAGGCGGTCGCGCAGGATGCGGATGCGCTCGTTCACTGCGGGGTCCTGCTCGTGCAGGATGCGACACGCCATGCCGAGGCCGACGATTCCAGGTGCGTTCAACGTCCCGCCCCGGCGATTCCGCTCCTGGGCGCCGCCGATCTGCCACTTTTGGAAGGGCGTGCCGGTGCGAATGTACAAGGCGCCGACGCCCTTGGGTCCGTAGATCTTGTGGCTGCTGAGCGACAGCAGGTTCACGCCCAACTCGTCCACGCGCACCGGCGTTTTGCCGAGGGCGTTGACCGCGTCGGTGTGGACTGGTACGCCGCGCGCCCGGGCGACTTCGCACACTTCGCACAGCGGCCCCAGCACGCCGGTCTCGTTGTTGGCACGCATGATCGAGACTAGGGCGGTGTCGTCGCGCAGCGCGCGGCGGAGGGCGTCGAGATCGAGGCGGCCGTCGTGATCGACGCCGACGCGCGTCACCGCGGTGCCTTCGTGCTCAAGTTGGTCGGCGGTCTCGAAGATCGCGTGGTGCTCGACGGTGGAGATGACCAGGTGCCGCTTGCCGGGCTGGGCGGCCAGGACGCCGCGGAGGGCGGCGTTGTCGGCTTCCGTGCCGCCGCTGGTGAAGACGAGCTCGCCGTCGCGGGCGCCGAGCAGGGCGGCGACGTGCCGCCGGGCCTGCTCGATCTCGGCCGCGACCTGGGCGCCGAAGAAGTGCGCGCTGGACGGGTTGCCGTAGCGCTCGGTCAGCAGCGGGAGCATGGCAGCCACGACGCGCTCGTCCGGGCGCGTCGTGGCGTTGTTGTCGAGATAGATCAGCGGGTGCGTCATTGGTTCGGCGTATTGGGGTCCAAGTCCCAGTCTTCTGCAAGCTTCTCCTTCAGGCTGGTGCTGCGGACCGCATGCCCGTCGTTGAAGCAGTAATTCGCCGCGCCGTAGTGCCGCTCGTCGATGTACGCCTCGCCTTCGAGCCCGGCGACGTGTTCCTTGGGGATGTAGCTCAGCTTGCGATCGGGGCAGACGGTGACGTGCGGGTTCGCGTCGGTGATGAGCGGCATCTCAATCCTGAGGCGATCCAGCGAGCCCTTTTGCCAACTGACCTCGTAGGCGCGATAGTGACCCGAGCTGTTCGCGAGCGGCAGGCCTTCTTTGCAGGTCCACAACTCATAGCGCCCGCCGAGATTCCGCTGCACCGGGAAATTAAAGGCGGTGGGGAAATCGTTGTCGCGGTACAGGTACTGGTACAGGGTCTCGGCCCAGCCGTGCAGGAACGGCTCGCACGGCGGCGGAGGCTGGCACGGCTCCACATAGTCATCCGCGGGCATGGGCGTGATCAGCGGCGGCAGCATGTACTGGTTCTCGTGCGCGTACGCCGTCAGCCCTTTCATGAACTCGCTCAGCCGCGTGAGGCAGACGGTGCTCTTGGCCTGCTGCCGGGCCCGCCCCAGCGACGGCGTCAGGATCGACATGAGCAGCGTGATGATCGCGACGACCACCAGCAGCTCGATCAACGTGAAGGAGGCACGTCGCGCGCCGGACACGATGCGGGGGCCGAGCGCATACGGCCGCCCTGCTGACGTTCGGGCCGTCCCTATTGACACCATGATCCACCTTGTTCGCGCCGCTTGGGGCTCGGCGCAGCGCCCGCCGGTACACGCCACTTGTTATTATACCTGCGCTTTGGACTACAAGACCAGGAGGTACACTGCGTGGCGGTTCCCTCACGGCATGGCGACGACGAAAAGCGGCCTTACGAGGGTGATTCGGCCAGGCCGGCGCCCCTCGCTGGGCTCAACGCCGACCTGCGCCGGCGGCTGGATTTCGAGGACGGCCGCCTGCTCGCCGAGTGCGAGATTCACTACCATCGCACCGGCGGCCCGGGCGGCCAGCACCGCAACAAGGTGTCGACGGCGGTCCGGCTGCATCATCGCCTCAGCGGCATCATCGTCACGGGCACGGAACGCCGCTCGCAGCAGGAAAACCGCCTGCACGCCCTGCGACGGCTGCGCGAGGCGCTCGCCGTCTACACCCGCGCGCCGCTGCCGGAGAAGCCGGTCTGGCCGCCGACGGTCCAGATCAGCGAGGGGCGGCTGCACGTGAATCCGCACAATCCGGCCATTTACCACGTGCTGGGGCTGGTGCTCGACGCGGTTTTCGCGTGCGGCGGGAGCACGCGCGACGCGGCGGCGTACTTCGGCGTGACGCCCACCAGCCTCACGCGCTTCCTGGCGGAGCATCCGAAGGCGTGGGCGGAGGCGAATCGGATCCGTGCGGAGCGCGGCGCCCGGCCGCTTCGCTCGTGAGCGCGAAACGGGTTTGATCGAGCGGCGCGCGGCGCTGCACGCAGTCGGGGTGATCGCAGGCTTCGCAGGGGGTGCCGCCCACTGCGATTCGGTCGGCCGGCCCGATGCCGATCAGGCCGGAGACGGACTTGATTGGCAGCATCAGGCAACTCGGCGTGAGCCGTACGTTGATTCGGGCGGCCGGCAGGCTTGCGAACAGGGGAATCTGCTGCCGGACCGTCATGCCGCAGTACCCCGGACTGTACGGCGGCGTCAGCTCCAGGCCGCGGGTGTTCGCCCAGGTGCGCAGCTCGTCGTACAGGCGCTGCCCGACGGCTTCGACTGCTTCCGAGGCGATCGCGTCGGCGATCGTGCCCTGCATGACCCGGCCGGAGCGCAGCCAGCCGCGGGCCAGCCGCTCGAGCGCCGAGCCGATCGTGACCACGTAGGTGACCAGGAGCGTCGAGTGCTCCAGGAACGTGCCGAGGGCACCGTCGAACACTGTGCCCGACTTGAGCACGATCCGGCGGGACTCCAACGCCGTCACCTCGTCGATCCGATACACGGCGCGGGGTCGCATGAGGCGCGGGAAGTCCGCCAATAACTTGTCCATGAGCTCGAACCAGCGCCGGTGCGCTTCGCGGCCGGGCTGGAGGCGCGCGAGGCGCACGATCTCGTCGCGGTCCGGCTGAACGCGGTCGAAGTGCAGTACCTGGGGCGCGACCGTCCCGTCGTGCGACGCATTTGCATGTGTGGTTGCGGACATACCGTTGCGCGTGGGCTCGCGGGCCGTGCCCGGGACAAACGTCCCTCGTTGGCATCCGGGCGGTCAACCTCGATTGTACCCGCTGCCACGCGGCGGGCGAACGCTCGTGTGGCGCTGAGGAGAGGCGGGTGTGACTACTCTTTGTGGAGGCAGCGGGTGGCCTGGTGTGGCGAAGGCCGCCGTGCCGTACGAAGCCAGGCCGGGGCGACGCGGGAAAGGGTGCGGGGCGCGCAGCGGGGGCGCAAAGGGCGGCTAGAACCGGGTATTCCGGCGGCAAGCGCGCCTTGGGTCCGTAAT
>PMMM01000201.1 GCA_003162245.1 Phycisphaerales bacterium | reverse complement strand
TCGCCGATCACCGCCAGCGCGCCGCGCCCGGCCGCGTCCGCGATGAACTGCCGGCCGTCCGCGCTCGTGCCGGCGACCGCGAGGAAGATGCTGCCGGGCTGCACGATACGCGAGTCGTCGTACACGCCCGTTACGACGCGCCCCCCGTGGGCTGCCAACAGCCCTACGGGTGCGATCCCGGCCAGTAAGTCCGCCAGTGTCCGCATACGCGACTCAGTACCCGCCCACGTCGTCGTTCCGCTTGCGATCCCGTGTGTCGCCGTGCGCACCGCGCCGTCCGCCTGCGGCGCCGTCTCCGGGCGTCAACTCCGGCGGCACCTGCATGTACGCAAGAGTCTCGGCGAGAATCTCTTTCACAACCGGCGCCGAAATGACGCCGCCATAGTAGCCGCCCTTCGTCGGCTTGTAGATCGAGACCAACGCGGCGACGCGCGGATAGTCCGACGGCGCGCCGCCGGCGAACGACGCGACATAGTGGCCCCCACCGTACCCGTGCCCCTTTGGTCCGGCGATCTGCGCCGTGCCGGTCTTGCCGAAAACCTGGTAATCGTCCAGCCGCGCCAGCTTTCCCGTCCCGTCGGTCACCGTCTCTACCAGCGCCTGTCGGCGGAACATCTCCGCCGTCTGCGGATCCAAAACCCGCCGCATCGGCACCGGCCGAGAATAGTCCGCCACGGTCTCCCCGTCCGGCCCGATGATGCCGCGCACGATACGCGGCCGCAGCAGCACGCCGCCGTTACAGAAGACGCTGAACGCCGTCACGATCTGGATCGGCGTGACCGCGATCTCCTGGCCGATCGGGATCGATTGTGGCGAGAAAGACGGGTTCCAGCGCGAGAAGTCCTGCACGAGCCCGGTGTGCTCGCCCGGCAGGCCGATACCGGTCACGTCCCCAAACCCGTACATCCGTACGTAGCGGTACAGCCGCTCCATGCCGAGCCGGGCCCCGATCAATCCCATGCCGATGTTGCTGGACTTGCTGACGATCTCGTGTACTGCCAGCGAGGCATAGGGGTGCGTGTCGCGGATCGTCCGGCGGCCAAAGTCGTGCTCGGGCCCGTTGATCGTGAACACTTCGTCGATGTGGACGACGCTCTCTTCAAGGGCCAGCGACGCGATGAACGGCTTGAAGACGCTGCCGGGCTCGTAGGCATCGGAGATCGCGCGGTTTCGCCAGGTCGCCTTCACGTCCTCCTGCCGGGCCTCGCTCATCTTCTCGAAATCGGGCGGAACCGCGCTCGCGGGGTCAAAGTCGGGGATGCTCGCCATCGCGAGCACCTCGCCGCTCTGCGGATCGATGACCACCGCAGCACCCCACTCCGCCTCGTACTTCTTGACCGCCTCCCGCAGCTTGTCCTGGGTCACCTGCTGGATATAGGAGTCAATGGTCAGCACGATCGTGCTGCCGTCGGTCGCCGGCACGCATTCCTCCGCACGCACCCGCCGCCGCGCAACATCGACCGTGGAAAGACGCTTGCCCGGCTTGCCGGCCAGCAGTTGCTCGCACGCCAGCTCAATCCCGCCCTGCCCCTGCAACTCGCCGCCGACGAACCCCACGACGTGCGGGGCGATGCTCCCCTGCGGATACACGCGCACCGGCTCGTACTGGACGCCGAACGCGCGCAGCCGCCGGGCCTGAATCAGTTCATCAAACTCCTTCTCCAGCTTCTGGAAATCGCCGTCGGCCAGCCGGCGCTTCAGCCATACAAACCGATCGTCGCGCCGCTCACGCAAGTCGCGTTCCAGCGTGGCTGCGTCGAGACCGAGCACGGGGGCCACACTGTAGGCCGCGAACTCCGCGTCCTGAACGAGCGTCGGGTCCACGAAGATCGACGGCCGCCGAATTGTACCGGCCAGCACCCGCCCGCGCGTGTCGAGGATCTCGCCGCGCAGCGCGGGAATGCTGATTTGCGCGGTCTGCTGCCGGCCGGCCTCGCGGCGCAGCTCTTCGCCCTGCTTGGTCTCGATGTAGGCCAGGCGCGCACCCCCGCCCGCGAGCAGCAGGCCCGCCAAGACCATCAGCACCCCGCCGATGCGCATCCTTGTTCAGTCCTTCCAGCCGCAGACGGCTCGGAGACCACCGAGAAGCACGGGCGTCCAGTGTCTCCGGCGCGAATCGCCGCCAACTTCGCGCCCTTCGTCTTCTTTCGGACTCGACGCTCTCGGGGGCCGCTCTGGCTCATCGCTACGGTCGGCTTCGCTTCTTCGGCGTATCCCTGACCGGCTTGGCGGGCTTCTCCGGCTTCTCGCCTACGAACTCGTCCACGGTGTCCTTGACCTTCTGGCGAATCAGCATCGGGTTTCGCAGGCGCGCCAGTTCCAACTCCGCCTCGCGTAACCGCTGGCGGCACTCGTCCGCACGGCGCTCGCACTGGGAAACCTCGTAGTGCAGGCGGGTGGTCTCGGCCCGGAGTATGACCACGGTGAGCATCAGGAGCAGCCCACCCACCATCACCACGATCGTCCGGAACAGCGTCATGACACCTGCGTCCCTGCCGCGCTCCTCCGGCCGATCGGGGCACGGCTACCGCGCTGCCACGCGCAACGCCGACGGAAGCTTGATCCGCGCCCCGGGCAGGATCTTGTGCGGATCGAGGCTGCGGTTGAGCTTCACGATCTCGCGCCACCGCCCGGCATCGTCCAGAAACCGTTTGGCGATGCTTTGGAGCGAGTCGTTGCGCTGTATCGTATACCAACGTTCGCCGGCTGTCTCGGATTTCGTCGCGCTGCTCGCCACACTGCCCATCTCCGACGGGGCCGCACCTTTGCCGCCGGCCGCCAACGCCGCCACAAGCTGGGCCGCCGTGGCCGCATCCGGAATCGAGAGTTCCTCGCCGGCCAGGAGGCGGCCGCTGCGGCCAGCCACCGTCGGGTTGTGCTCCAGCAACACTGCCAGCAGTTGCGGATCGCGTGACCGGCACTCGCGCCGTGCGATTCTCGCCAGCGTGTCGCCCTTTGCGACCCGGTAGGACCGGAATGTCGCCTCGGCCGGCGCCGGTTCCGATACCGCAACCTCGCCGGGTTCCGTACTTGCCGATGTCAACACCGCCACGGTGTCGTCCGGCAGACGATCCGCGAAGATCGGCGCTTGGGCGGCCTCGTTTGCAAGCGGCGGGAGCATCACGAGTTGCAGGCTGCCCGCCTGCTGGGGGCTGGCCGTCACGAAGGCCAGTCCCTTCTCCGCGGTCCGGTTCGCGTCCGCCTGGCGGTCCATCGCATTGGCCTTCGCAAAGCGCTGGGCCCACTCCTCCTGGGGGGCCAGGCCGCGCACGAGCGCAGGCCCGTGCTGCGACCTGGCACGCAGTATGTCGTCAAGGGGCATGTCCGCCACGGCCAGGGGCGCCGTCGTTTCCGCCCCCTGCACGGTCGTTTGCTGCACAAGCCACGACATGCCGCCGATGCACCCGGCGCAGATCACCATCGCTGCCTTCGCGTTCAACGTCACCGCCGCCTCCTTGCGCATGTCAGGCTCCTAACCGCTGCGCCACCCGCAGCTTGGCGCTGCGGCTCCGTGGATTGGCCGTTCGCTCTTGTGGATCCGCGCTGATTGGGCGCCGGGTGAGGTCGTCCATCGTGCCCGCCGCCTTCGCCGCTCGCACAAAGTCCTTCACGATCCCGTCCTCGAGACTGTGGAAACTGATCACCGCGAGCTTGCCGCCGGGCCGCAGATGCGCGACGACTCCGTCGAGGAAGGCTCGCAAGTTGTTCAACTCGTCGTTGATGGCGATCCGCAGCGCCTGAAACACGCGCGTCGCCGGGTGAATGCGCCCCCCGCGCCGTTCGCCGAGGGCGGCGTACGCCGACTCAACCGCCCGCGCCAGCGCGAGCGTCGTCGTGATACGCCCCGCGTGCCGGACTTGGCAGATCCGCTTGGCGATCTTCCGGCTCGCCAGTTCCTGGCCGTTGTAATAGAAGATGTCGGCCAACTCGGCCTCCGGAAGCGCGTTTACCAGGTCGAGCGCCCGCCGCTCGCTCCGCCGGTCGTAACGCATGTCCAGGGGACCGTCCTGCTCGAAGGAGAAGCCCCGCGTCCGATCTGCCAGTTGCGCGGAATTCACGCCCAGGTCCAGGAGTATGTGGTCCACTTGCTCGAAGCCCAACCGCGCCAGAACTTCCGGCAGCGCCGCAAAATTCGCCTGGACCAGCTCGACGCTGCCCGGCGGCGCCGTCCCGAGACGCACCCGCGCCTCGCCCAGCATGACCTCGTCCAGGTCCAAGCCGATGTACCGGCCGCCCGGCAGAATACGCGGCAGCAGGGCGCACGCGTGTCCCCCCAGACCGACCGTCCCGTCCAGGATCACTTGCCCGGCCCGCGGGTCGAGGAGCCGCAGCACGGGCTCCACCAACACTGGCTGATGCTCGTGCTGCGGCTCGTCCACGGCACCGTCCCGCGCTCTCACCGCATCGTGCCACTGCCCGGCAGGCGGCTCGGATATGTGCCTTGCCTGCCGGCGAACAGCGCTTCCACTCGCTGCAGCACCGCGATGAAAAAGGGGGCCGCCGCTGACCATCCCTGGCTGCGGCCGGCCGGTACTGGCGGCTTCGAAAAGCCGCCCCCGAACGTGCGATGGCATCCGTGCTCCGGCAGGCCCCGCTTACCCACGTCGGGGCCCACTCACGCGCTCGAGGTCTCTTGGGTCCTGGCGACGGCAACGATGTTGACTCGCCGCCGCAACCCGTCCTCGCGATGTAACCCAACCGCTTTGTCTATTGCCTGCCGGCGACTTCACGCCGTCGGCGGTGTCGCCGCTTCCGGCGCAGCGACGAGGCTCTGCATCTCTTCGATGGCCTTGGCGCGCCGCTCCGGATACGCCGGCCACATCCCGCTCTCGAAGGCCTCGAAATCCTCGCGCCGCCACAACTCCAAGTGGTCGCGCACGGCGATCAGTACTACATCTTTGGCCAGACCGACGCGCTGCAAGAGCCGCTGCGGCAGAAGCACGCGACCCTGGTCATCCGGATCCAGCAACGCGCTTTGCGAGTATTCGAACTGCCGGAAGGCATACGCGTCGTCCGAGAGACTGTCATCCGGCGGCAGGTTTGCCCGCAGCGCCTCGTAGTACTTCTCCGGGTACAGCGTCAGCGTTCCAGGCCGACGGCCCGGAACAGCGTAAAGTGCGTGCCCGTCACGTTCTTCGTTCAGCTTCCGGCGGATGGCAAATGGGATCGAGAGCCGGTTCTTGGCGTCGATCGTCAGCTCATAGGTCCCTGCCAGAAACATTGTCCCGCCGGCGCTGCGTCCCACTTGTTGCCACTATTAGGTTTTGATAGGGATAATGTACCACAGCTTTTCGCCGAGGGCAAGTCGGGTTCTTCCGAAACTCAGAATTGTCCGAAAAAAGTGGACTGCAAAGCGGACCAGAGCCGTTCTGATCCGTCCGGCACAGCCGTGGTCCAGGCGGACGCTCGCGCCCTGCCGACCGGGTGGCGTGGCCACGCTCGGACGCTCCCATTTGACCGCCGTGCCCGTCCGGCGCTCCGCTCGACGGGCTTCGCGATCACGTTGCAGCGTGCGACAGGCCCCGACGCGCCCCAAACGGAGCAGGCCGGCGAAGTTGGGCTTCGCCGGCCTGCTCAAAAGGGTTTGGCACTCTGTGACCCGGTGCGGGTCGCTCGCGGGGCTACGGGCACGTCGTCCCGATTACCGCCACGAACGGGTCGATGTCCGCAAACGTCACGTTGCCGTCGCCGTTGCAGTCGGCGTTCAGCCACGGGCAGTTCGGGTGGTGCAGGTTCCAGCTCGACTGGCCACTCAACGCCTCCACGAACGGATCGATATCCGCGAACGTCACGCGCCCGTCGCAGTTCATGTCGCCCTTGCACAGGCACCGCATGTTGCCGCCGATTGCGAACGCCAAGTCAATCACGCCCGTCTGCTGCGGGTAGAGCAGTTGCGTCCACGGCCCGAGATACGGCTCCACGCCCTGGCCCCAGACGGCCGCGCTGTTTCGATGATCGAGCGACGTCTTCCAGCCGAACTGCGTCAGGGTCGTACCGCCGATCGGCTCCGCCTGCACGTCCAGCCAGTAGATGACTGGCGCGGTAGGCGTGCCCTTCTGGCAGAACGCCGCGCCCGCCGGAATATGGAACGTGTACTGCACGCACATCGTGTCGCCCGGGAAGGTGTACGAGCCCGGTGTGGCCGGATCCCACCACCCTTCCAGAATCTGCGCCTGGAAGATCGTCGTCGTGAAGCTGCCCGGCACAAACGAACGCATCCACAGAACCGGTCCCGGCTGGCTGTACGGGATCCCGGGCATGTTCGCGTGAATGCTCAGCGTGAACCGCACGCTGCCCGGGTCGCCGTTCGGGAACTGGTCGCCGCGCCACGAGCCCCACACGATGATGTCCGTGACCAGCGAGTGCTGCGTGCAGGTGAAGTCGTCCGCCAGCACGTTGGGCAACGTCGCCTTCACGTCGATTCCAGTTGTGGAGAGGTCGGGCATCTGATACCACTTCGCCTCGCAGATGTCGTCGATGCCGTTGCCGTTGTGGTCGCCCAGGCAACGCGTATGCGGACCCTTCGGCGTGCCGCCACTCGCCAAGCAGTCCGCCGGCAGGAGCATCAGGCACGCGCCGTCCGGCAGGCAGCAGGCCTCGAGCTCCGGCGCTGGCTCGCAGATGTCGGGCACACCGTCGCCGTCCAGGTCGGCGCAAGTCGTGCCCGGGCCCTTCCAGGTGCCCAGGTACTGTTGCGCACACAGGTCCGCCGTCGTCACGACGCACAGGATCGCGACCTGGCCGTAGCAGCAGGCCCCGAGTACGGCCGGCTCGCAGATGTCGGCCACACCGTCGCCGTCCAGGTCGGCGCATGTAGTGCCCGGGCCCTTCCACTGGCCCGCGTATTGCTGTTGACACGTCGCCGGGTCGGTCACCACGCATTGCGGAGCCACGGTGCCGTAGCAGCACGCGCCGACCTGGGTCTGCGGACAAACCGTCGTCGCGCACGTCGTGAACTGCCCCATCGGCTGCCCGCTGCGCTGCAAGCACGTGAACGGCACCAGGTCCTCACAGTGCCCGTCGGTGAAGCAGCACGCCTCCGGCATCTGGGCCCCGTGCACCTCCCAGAACCAGCGCGTTTCCTGCTGACCGTTGTTATTGACGAACCCGATGAGCTGACGCGCGACTAGGAACCCGCCCACCGGAATGGGCACCGGCGCCTGCGTGCGGAACGTGTCGGTTTTGCCCGCTATCTCCAGGAATACGTCGAAGAAGCTGTCCGGCGCGAAGTAGTACGGCCGCTCTGTGCTGATCGGCTGCCCGTCCGCGTACACCACCGGGACCCATGCCCAGTGCGACTGCGCTCCGCCCTCGTACAACTCGCTAAAGGGCGGCGGGCTGCCCGGCGGAAACGGCACTACATCCATCTGCAGTACGTACAGCGGCAGCGGGGCCGGTGGCCACGGCGGTGGCACGGGCGGCAACGGCAACGGCGGCAGTATCGAAAGCTGCCCGTTGCCCATCCGGATCTTCTGTGGGCTCGCGGTGTCCTCGACGTCGAACCCCATTGTCGGCACATACCCCAGGTTGTGCAGCTCGCTGCGCATCCCGCCCACCGGCAGTCCGTCGCGCGTCCACCAACCCGTCGTGTCGATCACGATGTTCGATGCATCCACGTCAAACAGAACACCGAGGTGGATCACCGTGCAATACGGGATATACCCGGTCCCGTGGTCGTTCCACCACGTGGCCTCGAACCAGTAGTAGCAGTCGGTTGTCGGCGTGATCGTGTACGTGAAGTGCACGAACGGCCCGTCAATGTGGTTAATCACCGTCGGCGCCCCGCCGTGCGAGCACACCAGCCCCTCGATGTGAAAGTCGTTCGGCCACAAGTTCTGCGGAAACACATCCTGGTGCACATCCAGCGTGATCCCCGCCTCCACCGCCCAGGCCGGAGCACCCCCGGCCAACAGCAACGCCCCCAGCATCAACCCAATCAAGCGTGACCGATGCGACAACATGTTCGTGCCTCCTTTGATCGTGACCAGTACGACTGGTCAACCCACACGCGTACGACTAGCTATTTGACACGCCCGGCACCGCGCCAAGCTGCTGTCAGAAGCTTCGCTGAGTTCAATGTGCTGATATCCGTTATGCCCGTCGGACCGCTTCTCAATCGCCATCCCGGGCTACCGTGGAATAGACCCGCTTCGGGACGTTCTGACACGGAATTGCCCGTTTCCGCGGTGGACGGGTGGCGGGGAATGGTAGGTGCGCAGGCCCAGTGGCCTTCGCACGGAGCGAAGGGGCGTGCCCCCCGGGGGCGCGATCATCCGCCCACGCGGTGACGAGGGCGGGATGGTCCCCGATGCGGCGTCAGGAAACCGCTACGCGGTCGCCGGCTGCTTGGCCTCCAGCTCGACGCGGTGGGCCTCTTCCTTGAAGCGGCGCTCGCTGAAGAGGGCGACGAAGGCGATCGCCGCGACGATGGTGATCGAGATCGGCACCATGAAGATGCGAGCCCACTGGTGGCCCTGGGGCGTGAGGAAGTAGCTGGCGACCTGGCCGGCGAGGAGGCTGCCGAACAACATGCCGAGGCCGTTGGTCGCGAAAACAATCAGCCCCTGGGCGCTGGCGCGGATGTCCTTACGGGCGAAACGCTCGACAGCGATCATGCCGCCGACGAAGAAGAAGGAGTAGCAGATGCCGTGCAGGCCCTGGGCGGCGACAA
Source organism: Phycisphaerales bacterium (assembly GCA_003162245.1). GTDB lineage: Bacteria > Planctomycetota > Phycisphaerae > UBA1845 > Fen-1342 > Fen-1342. The sequence goes on along the minus strand of PMMM01000201.1, from coordinate 3,547 downwards.
CCAGCCAAGTGGGGTGGCCGATGGCGAAGATCGCGTAGCGCAGGGGCCAGGCGAGGATGCCAAGGAAGATCGTCCCGCGGGTGCCGAGGTACTTCAGCGACGGAGCGAGCGCCAGCATAAGGAACATTTCGGCGAATTGGCCGAGGCTGATGGCGAAGTTGGCGTCACTATCCTTGAGGCCAATGCCCAGGCCCGGCTCCGTGAGGAACAGGAACGTTTGGTTGTAATAGAAGGGCAGCTCGATCGCGACGACGAACGAAATAACCAGGAGAACGGCGAAGTTGCGGCTGGAGGTCAGCTTGAGGGCTTCGAGGAAGGCGTAGGGGTTCTTGGCCTGCTTGGAGGGCGGGGTGTTGGGGAGCGTGAAGCAGTAGAAGCCCATGATCGCCGAGAGCACGCCGGCGGCGACGAGGCAATCGCCGATACGCGACACAGCGGGGGAGCGGGTCTCCCAAAACTTGAGGTAGGCGCTCATGATCCAGTTGATGATGATCCAGCCAACGGTGCCGCCCACGCGGATGTAGCCGAACTTCTTGGAGTCCTTCATGTGGTGGAAGGCGATGGCGTTGGTGAGGGCGATCGTGGGCATGTAGAGGACCGCGTAGATCAGGATTGTGGTCCAGACAGGCCAGAATTCGCGCTGCCGCCAGGCGACGAACATGAGCACGGCGCCAACGAGATGCACGGCGCCGGTGAAGATCTGGTTGGGCAGGAAGCGGTCGGCAATCCAGCCCGCAATGAGCGGCGACAACATGGCGCCGAGCGCGGTCGTCAAATATACGTAGTTGATCTGCGGGTCGGTGAAGCCGAGGTTGCGCATGTGCCCGGCGATCAGCACGGCCCACGAGCCCCAGATCGCGAACTCAATGAACATCATGATCCAGAGACGCAGGGGCAGGAGGGCGTGGACGGGTTGCGGCGCGGCGAAGCCCGTTGCCGCCGAGCCGGCGTTGGTCGGTGCGCTCATGGGTGCCAATACCTCCAGAAGGTGATACGGGGCGACGATTGGGGGGCATGGTAGCACAGGGCGGGCGGCGTGTCGCGAGCCCGTCCGGCGGGTTCTCCGGGGCGAGCAGCCGGCGTGACGGCTCCGCGCGCGTTCGCTATGCTCGGCGGCCGCATGAGTGCGAGTCCTCCCACAATTCTCGCCGATCGCAAGCTCGTCGGGGCGTTCCTCGTGTTGTTCGTCGCGAACCTGTTCGTCGGCAACGCGACAACGCCGCTGTGGGACCAGGACGAGGCCGCCTACGCCGGCTTCGGCCGCGACATGCTGCTCGCGCACCACTGGGTCGTGCCGGAGTTTCCGTACACGCAGCCGCATCGCAAGCCCCCGCTCTTCTTCTGGCTCATCGCCGGCTCGTACGCCGCCTTCGGGGTTAACGAGTTCGCCCTGCGCCTGCCGAGCGTCCTCGGCCTCCTCGTCACGTGCGCCGCCGTCTGGCGCGGCGGCCGTTTCCTGCTGGGCGCGGACGCCGCGAAGCTGGCCGCGCTGATCCTCGCCTCGGCGCTCTTCGTGCTGAATCTCGGCAAGATCGCCCTCACCGACAGCGTGCTGCTCGCGTTCCAGACAATCGCCGCGCTGGCGTTGCTGCGCGGCGTCGTGCGACCATCGTGGAAAGAGACGGTCGTGCTGTGGGCGGCGGTCGCGGCGGGCGTGCTCACCAAGGGACCGCCGATCGTGATCCTGGTCGGCGGGATGTTCGTGTTCCTACTCGTTTTCCACCGCCGGCGGCGCAACCTGGTCCACCTGCATCCGTGGATCGGCCTGCCGCTGGCGCTCGTGCCGTTGGCGATCTGGCTCGCGCTGGCGTGGCAGGTGGACCAGCGCTACGTGCTGTTCATGGGCTACTGGTACATCCTGCGCCGCGTCGGCAGCACGACCTACGGGCAATACGGGCCGCCCGGCGTGCACTTCCTGCTGTTCTTCGTGTGCCTGATTCCGTGGACCGGCTACCTGCTCACCGCCCTCGCGGACGCCTGGCGGCAGCTCCGTCGCCGGCGGCTCGCGTTCGTGCTCCTCGGCGCCTGGCTCTTCGGCGGCTGGCTCCTGTGGGAGCTGCCGTGGAGCAAGCTCCCCACCTACGCGCTCGCCGCTTACCCCGCCCTGGCGCTGCTCATCGCCCGGCAGTTGCGGCGCACCGCGCGCGGCGACGTGACGTGGGCGACCCACCCGTCGCTGCGGGCCGGCTTTCGGATCCTGGCGGGGCTGTGCATCGTGGTCGCGGTCGGGCTGGTGGGGGCCGGCGTGCGGCTGGGCGGTCCATGGACCCAAGTGCTCGTGATCGTGCCGGCGGTGGCGATCGCGGCGACGGGGGTCGTGGCTATGCGCTTTCAGCGGCGGAATTGGGTCGCCGCGGTCGTGCGGACGCTGCTGCTCGGCGGGCTGAGCGCGAATCTACTGGTCTGGCTCGTGCTGATGCCCGGCGTCACGTTCCAGTTCGCGGGGACGAAACGCGTCGCCGCCGCCATTGCGGCCCGCTGCGTGCCGGGGACGACGGTCGTCGCCGTGCGGCGTGCGGCGGCACCGAGTTTGCCGTTCTACGTGGAAACCGCCGGCTTACGCTTCGAGGAGGCCGTCCGGCGCGGGCATGGCGGCGGGCGAATCGAGGTGGACTGGTCGCCGCTGTGGCGGCTCCGGTTCCAGGAGCTCGTGCGGCAGGTCAAGCAACAGCTCCCGAAGGACGTGCCCGAAGACGAGAGCGGCCGGCTGCGGCTGGAACGTGTCCGCGAGCTGAGCCGCTCGGGGGCCGCGTATGCGTTCGTGCTCGATGAGGAGCAGTACGCCGCACTACACGGCGACCTCGGCGACGCGACGGTGGTGCGGATCGCCGGCTGGCAGGTCGACCACCTGCAAGAGACGACGTACGTGGTCGCGCTGACGCCGGCGGCGGTGAAGCCGCCGTAGCGGTCGGCGTGGGGCAAGGCCGGCAAGAGTGCCAAGGGGTTGGCATAGTTCCGGATAAAAACCGCTCCTGGAGCGTGCGGCGGGGAAGTGTGCCAAGAGTGCCAAGGTGTGTACCCCCCCCTTGGCACACTTGATTATCCGGACGTTCGGCAAGGCAACCGCGGAGGCGCAGAGAGCGCCGAGGACGCGGAGCGAACGGGCTGGTCGGGAGCGGGTTCATAGAAAAGCTATCAGCTCTCAGCCATCAGCTTTCAGCCATACCTGCGGGCGCGGGGCATCCGCGCGGGGACGAGATAAGTATTCATCAAGAAAGGGGCGGCGGGGAGGAAAACGGGCGGTTTGTTAAGGATTGGCGGAGATTGGCGGCGGGTGCGCGATTTTGGCGGAAAAAGGCAACCGCAGAGGCGCAGAGAGGCAGAGAAAACGCGGAGTTTCTCCTGGTATTCCGGAAGAAGGGCCGGTCGAGAACGCAGAGGCACGCGCCAAACGGCCACGGGTTTGGTCCGCAGATTACACAGAGCGCGCAGATTGAGACAGAACGGGAGCGAAGGGGCGGAGGGCGGGATCTCAAGGCTCAAATCCCAGATCTCAGAAGGTGGCGGGCCTGCGGGGCGATTGATGAGTGGCGAATAGCGAATGGCG
>PMMM01000136.1 GCA_003162245.1 Phycisphaerales bacterium | reverse complement strand
CTCAGGAATGGAGGAAAGCAAGGCGAGGCGGCGATGGTGTTGGCCGCTGGCGGGTGCTGGGCGAGATTGGCGGCGGGGGCGCGATTCTGGCGGAGAAAGTCGAGGCGGAGCGTCAGAAACGCGTTTCGTACTCGCGGCAAATCCTGGTCAGCGCGGCGCCGTACTCGACTTTCGTTTCGGGTTCATCCACCCATTCGAACGCGTATGGCGGCACGTTCTCGGCGCGGAAGCGGAGGAAGAGGAACTCGTCGAACGCCGGACACGCACGGCGGAGCAGGCGGTCCTCGGCCTCTTTGGCCTCCTGGACGGGGTGCTTGTACTTCTTGCCGTCGGTCGGGAACTTGCGGCGGCCCTCGAAGGACAGATACCGTTCGGCGCGGTTGATGCCGACAATTCCGACGCAGATGGCCCGCGGATTGCTGCTCTTGAAATGCGCGACCTGCGTGGACAGATCGTTAATCACCCGGTCGATCTGCTTGATCATCGCCTTGGCCAGAATCTTGGTCTCGGCGCCGATCTCGATCGAGGCGACACGCCCGCGCGGCACCGCGAAGTCAGGGACCACAATCGCGGCCACGTCCGGCACGGCCTCGCCGAACGTGCCGTCGCCGCGACGTGCGTGGCGGCCGACGGTGACGTTGGCGGTGTTCAGGATGGCGCGGCCGGCCCGGACACGCTCGACGAGCTTCGGCGAACGGCCCAGCGCGAGCAAGTCCTCGTACAGGAACGACGCAACGTAGTCGCCGAGGTTCGACCGGCGGTGTTCATACTTCTGGCCGTCGAACAGCCCGCGAAACGCCCCGAGTAAGCGGTAGTCCACCTACGCTCTCCTGCTCGCCGGCCGCGCCGGTGCGGCCGGCGCGGCGAAGAACTCGACGCTGGCAGTCAGCGTGCGTTGCGCGAGCCGCTTGCGGATGAGTTGGAGGTACGACGGTTCAATCTCGACCGAGATGGAGTTGCGGTCGCACTGCATGGCGGCCAGCGCGGTCGTGCCGGTGCCGGCGAAGGGGTCGAGCACGGTGTCGCCCACGAAGCTGAACATGCGGATCAGGCGGCGCGGGATTTCCACGGGGAACGGGGCCGGGTGCTCGCGGCGAATCTGGCCCGTGACATCGCTCCAGACCGCGGAAAACCACTTGGCGTAGTCGTCGGTCGTGATGTGGCTGAGCTTTTCCTGCTGGGCCGTCGGTTTCCGGTATCCGCCGGGCTTGCGCAGGAAGAGGATGTGCTCGACATCGTTCTTGACAACGCCGTTGGGGAGGTTCGGCTTGCCGAGAAAGCGGCTGGACTTCGACGCCTCGAGGCGGATGTTGGCGACCTTCATCCAGAGGATGGGCGTGAGGTTGTCGAGTCCGATGCGCCGGGCCCGCACCTGGATGTCCGCCGACAGAGGGAGAACGTGGTGCCGCCCGGCCCGTTTGCGAGAGATACACACGTCGCCGACGACACACGCGACGCGTCCGCCAGGGACTAGAAGGCGGAGGCATTCGGCCCAGACCTTGTCGAGCTCCTCGAGGAACAGCTCGTAGGCCTGGATGTTGCCGAGCTGGCCCGGGCTGTCCGAGTAGTGGACGAGCGCCCCATACGGCGGGGACGTGACGACGAGGTGGACGCTCTCGGACGGGATGAACGAGAGGTCGCGAGCGTCACCGAGGTGCACCGCGTGTCGCGTGAGCATCGGGCCTTCCTCCGGGGCGAACGGATTATACCAGGTCAGCGGAAGCGCTGGTCACGAGGCAGCCTACGACGTGCGGCAAGTTTGGTCAATGTGCGGAGTGGTGAACATGCGCCGGGTTGGCCAGGACGGGGGATTGGAGCGAGGCGTCGCATCCGAGCCGCGGAAGGCGGCGGCACATGCAAGCCGCTTGTCCGTCGGTACTTGCCCGTGCCGCCCAGGCTAGTCGCACCCGGCCCTTACGGCTCGCGGGGCGGCGTGGTTAGAGAAAAGCGCACGCTTTATAGCCCGAAATCGCGCCCATTGCCGAGACGCACCGCCGGCCTTGAGCTATCCTGAGTGCTGAGGGAAAGTTGCGGCCGGAGTCCGCGCCATGTGCCCCAAGTGCCATGAACCGCTGATCGTCGTCGAGTTCGAGGGCGTCGAGATCGACTACTGCCCGGAGTGCCGGGGCACGTGGTTCGATGCCGGCGAGTTGGAATTCGTGACGGAACTTGGCGGTGTCCCAGCCGGACCACTGCACCGCGCCTTGCAGTTGGCCGGCCCCGGCCGCGGTGGCACTCGCCGTTGTCCACGCTGTCGGCGGAAGATGCACGTGATCGCGCTCGGCGATTCGCCGCCCGTCGAAGTGGATCGCTGCCGCGCGGGGCATGGGCTCTGGCTGGACGCCGGCGAGTTGGTGACGATCGTGCGCGAGTTCGCGGGCAACGAGGATGCCGTCGTGGCGGGCTTCCTGGCGGACCTGCTGCGCCACGGCCTGGCTGAACACACCGGGAGAGGTGAACTATGAGCACCACGCTGATTGGATTGCTGATCGTCCTGGCCGTCGTATTGGTGCTGCTGTTCTGGATCATCGGCATGTACAACGGCCTCGTACGGCTGCGCAACGAGGTCAAGAACGCCTGGGCGCAGATCGACGTGCAGCTCAAGCGGCGGCACGACCTGATCCCCAACCTGGTCGAGACCGTCAAGGGCTACGCCGCGCACGAGCGGGGCACGTTCGACGCGGTCGTGCAGGCCCGCACCAAGGCCGTCGGCGCGCAAGGCGTTGCGAACCGGGCGCAGGCCGAGGGCGAGCTGTCGCAGGCCCTGGGGCGGCTGATGATGCTCGTCGAGGCCTACCCCGACCTGAAGGCGAACCAGAACTTTCTGGCCCTCCAGGAGGAGCTGACCTCCACCGAGAACAAGATCGGCTTCTCGCGGCAGTTCTACAACGACACGGTNNAACATCATCGCCGGCATGTTCGGCTTCGGCGAGTCGGAGTTCTTCGAGCTCCAGGACGCCGCCCAGCGCGAGGCGCCGCAGGTGAAGTTCTAGCTGACGCCCGAAAGCTGTTATGTGGGACGCGATCGCCAGCAACCAGCGCCGCTCGTGGGTGCTCATCTGCACCATGGGTATCGTGCTGATCTTGCTCGGGGCGGTCATCGGCGGGGCCGTCGGCACGTACATCGGTGCCCCAGCCCACGGCCATTTCGTCGCGTTTCAGCCGCCAGCCGATGCGCCCTGGACGCGAGCACAGACAGGCGTCTACTTCGGCATCGCCGCCGCCACGCTGCTCTGGCTGATCCTCTGGGCCACGGCGGTCGGCGCCGGCGATTCGATCCTGCTGGGCGCGGCCCACGCGCGCGAGATCCAGAAGGAGGACCTGCCGCAACTCTGGAACGTCGTCGAGGAGATGACGAT
>PMMM01000181.1 GCA_003162245.1 Phycisphaerales bacterium | reverse complement strand
AAACAGGATGCGTATTATACGCAGGCAACGAGGGCCCCTCGACGTGAACGGATGCCAGACGATCTGGTCACAGGCTTACGACCCGCTGCACTGCGCCATCCTCTCGACAGTTTTCGCGGCCCTGCCGATCGTCGCGCTGCTGGGCGCGCTGGCGTTTCTGCGGATCAAGGCCCATTGGGCGGCGGTCCTCGGCTTGGCGACGGCACTGCTCATCGCCACGCTGGCGTTTCACATGCCGGCGGACAGAGCGTTCGCCGCCGCGGCATACGGGGGCGCGTTCGGACTGCTGCCGATCGGCTGGATCATCCTCAACGTGATCTTCCTGTACACGCTGACGACGGAAAGGGGCCTCTTCCCGGTGCTCCAGCAGAGCCTGGCCGCCGTGACCAGCGACCGCCGCCTGCAACTCCTGCTAATCGCGTTCTGTTTCGGGGCGTTCTTTGAAGGGGCCGCGGGCTTCGGCACGCCGGTGGCCGTCACCGCCGCACTCTTGATCGGGCTGGGCTTCCGGCCGCTCGAAGCCTCGGGGCTCACGCTGATCGCCAACACCGCGCCGGTGGCGTTTGGGGCACTCGGCACGCCGATCATCACGCTGAGCGCGGTGAGCGGGCTGGACCTGCACAAGCTCAGCGCGATGGTCGGGCGGCAACTGCCGTTCTTCGCCATCATCGTGCCGTTCTGGCTGGTGGCGGCTTCGGCCGGCTTCAAGGGGATGCTCGAAGTCTGGCCGGCGTTGCTTGTGGCCGGAGCGTGTTTCGCGGTCCCGCAATTCCTGATGTCGAATCTGCACGGGCCCTGGCTGGTCGATATCGTCGCCTCCGTCACATCCATGTCGGCCCTCGTGCTGTTTCTGCTGGTGTGGCATCCGGCGCGAACCTGGCATCACGCAGGCGAGAGCGACGACACGTCCGGCCCGGCCGGCCCGCGACCAGGCCGAGCCGCGATCGTTCGGGCGTGGGTCCCCTGGGTGATCCTCAGCCTCCTCGTCTTCGTGTGGGGGCTGTCCGGCGTAAGGGCATTCCTTGACCGCCTCTCCGTCGTTCGGATTCCTTTCCCGCATCTGCACCAACTCATCCAGCGGATGCCCCCCGTCGTCGCGGCGCCCAGTCCGGAGGCCGCGGTGTACAACCTCAACTGGCTTTCGGCCACGGGCACGGCGATCTTCCTGGCGGCGGTTATCTCGGGCCTCGTCATGGGTTTCGGGCCGCGCGCGATGGCTCGGCTCTACTGGGCGACGCTCAAACGGGTGCGCTTCTCGCTGCTCACGGTGGCGGCGATGCTCGCGCTCGGATACCTCACGCGTTACTCCGGGCTGGACGCGACGCTGGGGCTTGCGTTCGCGAAGACGGGCGTGCTCTACCCGTTCTTCGGCACGCTGCTGGGCTGGCTGGGCGTCGCCCTCACGGGCTCCGACACCTCCTCCAACGTCCTCTTCGGCAGCCTCCAGCGCATCTCGGCCGAGCAAATCGGCATCAGCAGCATCCTCATGGCGGCGGCCAACAGCTCGGGCGGCGTCATGGGCAAGATGATCGACGCCCAGAGCATCGTCGTCGCAAGCACGGCGACCCGGTGGTACGGCCACGAGGGAGACATCCTGCGCTACGTCTTCTTCCACAGCCTGATTCTGGCCGCGCTCGTGGGAGGGCTCGTCTTGCTGCAGGCCTATGTCTTCCCGTTCACCGACTTGGTGGTGCGCTGAGGCTCGTCACTTGAGTCGCGGCCGCGCCGACTCGGCGTCTTCAGCCGCCTATCCGCCGAACAGCACTTGAAATGCCATGAAGTCCGCCAGGTCCACGTCGTTGTCGTCGTCCGTATCGGCGGCGGTGCAGCCGCTGCCCGCCGTCACGCCCGGACCGTGGAGACAGGGCGCTAGCAATGGGAAGTCCGCAAAGCCCACTTCGCCGTCCCCGTTCAGGTCGCTGGACTCCGGCGGCGGGCAGAGCAGATCCACATCGTCGATGTATACGGTGAACGGCCCGGCCGTGTCGACGCAGGAAAACGCGAGTTGTTCGAGCACGCCCTTGTTGGTCGCGGTGTAGAGCACGCCGTCGCCCGTCTGGGGATAAATCGGGTCAACGAGCGGATCGAAAACGAACGTCTGCCACACGCCGGGCATCGGGTTGACAAGCTTGCCCTGCGGAACTCCGCTGCTGGTGCCCGTGACGCCCACCCATTCGATGGTCCCCGTCGTGCCGCCGTTCGCGCCGATGTTCGCCGTCGTCCCCGTCTCGCGAATCCCAACCGCTAGCCGCAGGTGCCCCGCATCCACGCGCAGCCGCACGCGGATCGGCCGATCCAGCTCGACGGTCGGGTTTGGCACGTTGGTGGCGCTGTTCGTCGTCAGCCGCAGCCAGCGCTGGGCGGTCGCGTCGATCCACTGCCACTGCACGATAGACGATTTGGTGCCACCAAACGCCGGCACGGCGTCGGTAACCTGGGCAACATTCGGCGTCGTGCTCAGGTGCGCCGACGTGCTGCCGCTGAACCGCGGCGCCTGGAACAGCACCATCGCGCCGTTGGCGTAACCCTCGAAGCCGGTGATATTGAACAGGCTGCACGTCGCTCCGGCGCTGACCAGCACGCGCCAGCTCTCGTCGTCGAAGCCCGAGACGTTCGACGCCCGCACGTCGAAGTCGAACGCGCGTCCGGCGTCGGCGTTCCGCGGCCGCCAACCGCTCACGTGCCCCGCACTCACCGTCGCCCCCGACGGTCCCGCCAGCAATGTCCAGTTGTCCGCGACGCCCTGCGTGAGCGTCAGTTGCCGCGCATATTCCTGGTGCGCCACGACGCCGTCCGGGTCTGGCGTCACTTCGGCGATGATCGGCGGCAGCGGGGCACCCAGCGTGATGTCCCGCCGCACGACCGCCCCGGCACTGACGCTGATCCCCGATACCGCCACCGGGTCATAGGCATGGTGTGACGTGCTCACGCCGTACGTCCCCGGCGGCACGAGCAGGAACGAGTAAAACCCGTCGCCGCTCGACAACGCGATGTACGACGAGCCGCTGCGGGTGAGCTGCACGTCGGCCACCGGCGCCCCGCTCGCGTTCTTGACGTAGCCGTAGATGATCCCCGTCGTCGGGCTGCTCTTCCAACTCATCGTCGGCCGGCTCACGGCGCTCGGGTAAACCTGTGCGAGGTAATCATCCCAGGACGTGAACGAGCCGGACGAGAAGACGTTGTTGCCTTGGGCGCCGCGCGTGCGTGTGAGCGCGATCTGCTCGATGAGCGACGCCAGGCCCTCCGATGTGCTCTGGCCCGGGACGACGTGTCGCCCCGCCGCGCCGGCGAGCCACCGTTGCAGGCGCGCATCCCACGTCGAGCCCGCGCCGCCGGTCGAGTACATCATCGGCACGGCGATGTCCATCCCGCCGGTCTGGATCCACGTCAGCGCGTCCTGATGCTGCGCGCTCGGGGCTGTGTTCGGATCGGGGTACACCGCCGCGCTGACTTTGACCTCCGGACGGGCCGCCATCACCGCCGCGTAAACGTCCCGCACCATCCGCGTGATCTGGTCGGCGGTCCAGTGCGTAAGGTCGAGGCCGTTCGGGTTGCTCTGCGAGTCGGCGAAGCGGGCCATGCTGATCGGGTCGTACGACGGCTCGTCGGACCACGGCGTACGGATGCGGTCAAAGTGCACGCCATCCACCGCGTAATGCTGGACGACGTACAGGACCTGCTGCCGGAAATACGCCTGGTACGCCGGCACGCCGGGCGCCATCCACACGTAGCTGTCCTCGCTGAACTGCACCGGATTGGTCGCGGTGTTGTAGTGCAGCCAGTCGTGGGCCGCGGGGTCGGCGGCGTTGCAGTGCTTGTAGAACAGATGGTTCGGATCGGCCGGCAGCGTCTGCGCCGAAGCCGGGTTGCTCTGCCAGCATGTGTGCGCGTTGATGTAGGCGTGAAACTCGATCCCATGCGCGTGAGCCGCCGCGATCGCGTACGCCACCGGGTCCCAGCCCGGGTTCGTCTCGTTGAGCAGCGGCGACCAGGTCTCGTACGGCGACGGGTAGAGCGTGTCCGCCTGGCCGCGAATCTGAAAGAACACGGCGTTGAAGTTGTGCGCGGCCAGATTGGTCATGAGCGTGTTGATCGTGGCCTTGCACGTGTTCGGATCGGTATTGGGCCAGTCGAAGCGGCTGGACCACATCGCCCGCATCTCGGGGCTCTGGGCCCGCCCCGTGCCGGCCGCGAGTCCGAGGAAAAGTGCCACCCCCGCCCACGCCACGATCCTGCCCCCGGTCCAGCGCATCATCATCCCAGCCTCCAGAACGCCGAGGGCGGCAGTCCTGCCGTCATCGACGACCTGATCCTACCATAAAGGCCCTCAATCTGTATCGGCACTTTGCTCCCCCACGTGGATGCGGCGCTCCGCCTCCCGGGCCGTGGCCGGCCGTAGGCACGGCATCGCCTGCCGTATCGAAGGCGCACGAAGAGGCGGACCGGGGTCCCAATGCAGACCCCGGTCCGCCGAATGGTGCTCACACACCATCTCAGGCCGGCGCGCTCCTACTGCTCCTGCAGGAACACGCGTATGGGCCCGCTAAGCTGCGTCACTGAACCCGAGATCGTACGATCCGGCGGGAACGTGCCGTTGCGCGTGGCGATGTTGTCGTAAGCGAAGACCGCGTTCGTGCCGCGATCGACGATGTAGCCAGTGTTGGTCGCATCGATGGCGATGGCGGTCAGATCGACCGCGCCCTGCACTGTCAACGTGATATCCGGCGTCTTCAGGCCGTTCAGCGTGGATGCATTGTTGAAGATGTTGATCTTGTTGCCGCCGCCGGCGGAGTTCACGACGTACATCCGGTCGCTCTTGTCGACGAAGACGTCGAAAAGCCCGCTGAACGCCGCGCTCGTGATGATGCGCGTCGCGGCGACGGTGCCGTTGAGGTTGCTGGCGTTGTCGAAGACCACGACCTTGCTGCCCGTGTTGTCCGCCACGTAGAGCTCGTCGTTGGCACCGAAGTTGATGCCGAAGGGATCGGCCAGGTCCGTGCTCTGGATCGTCCGCGTGGGCGCCAGGTTGCCGTTGAACGTGACCACGGAGGCGTCGCTGTACACGAGAATGCGGTTCGGCGCGCCGATGTCAGCCACGAACACCAGGTCATTCGCCGTGTTGACCGCCAATGTCGTCGGCTTGCTCAGTAGCGTGGCGGCCCCCTGGACGTTGGCATTGGGCGTCAGATTCCCGTTGGTCGCATCCGCGTTAGCGTAGGTTGTGATCTTCGCGGGCGGCGCGAAATTGCTCACGATCAAGGCGCCGCCGGACGTGACGACGATGTCACTCGGCTCGGCGAGCAGGGTCTGGGCACCGGACAGATTGGTGTCGGGCGCGATGTTCCCATTCACGGTCTTCGGGTTCAGGTAGCTGGTGATGTTGTTCCCCGTGAAGTTGGCGATGAAGAGCCGCGTGACGGCCGGCGGCGTGCCGGCCTGGACGGTGATAATCACCGTGTCGCTGGCGACGCCGCCGGCGCCGTCATTCACCGTGAGCTCGAACGTCAGCGTCTGCGCCGCCGTCGTCGTCGGGGCGGTGAACGTCGGCGAAGCCACCGTGGCGCTGCTCAGGGCCACGATCGTCCCGCCCGTCTGCGCCCAGGCAAACGTCAGCACGTTGCCGTCGGGGTCCGAGCTGCCGGTACCATTCAGCGTGACCAGCGCGCCGGCGGCCACGGTCTGATCCGGCCCCGCGTCCGCGACGGGGTTGTGATTCAACGTGGTCGGCGGGCAGCCACCCAGGCTTAGCGCGAGGGCGGTGATGGTGGCAAGCGACACCAGCAGAAAACGACTCGCGTAGTTTCCAGTGCGCATAGACGTACTCTCCTTGTCGTGGTGGCCAAACGGCCCAGAACCAAGCCGAGTCTGCAGACCAACCGCAGAAAACAGGTACTTTCGGCCCGAACAGAGAAATGCTAGGCGCGCGGTTGGCCTTGTCAACGTGCCCCCCCGAAAAGCTCAACCATCCAGAAACCGCCTCACGCCCACACGCCCGGCAGCTTGCGGTGACAGCCCGGGCACGTGCCGTGGCTCAGCTTGTTCTCCAGGATCTTGAAGCCCAGCCGCTGGATCACCGGCTGGTGGCAGTTCGCACAGAACGTGTTGTTCGCCTCGTGCGGCGCGATGTTCGACGTGTACACGTACCGCAGCCCCGCCTGGTGCGCCGCCTCGCACGCCACCTCCAGCGTCTGCACCGGCGTCTGCGGCAGGTTCGCCAGCTTGTACATCGGCGCAAAACGCGCGAAATGCAGCGGCACCTCGTCGCCCAGCGTCTTGTGAATCCAGGCCACCATCTCTTCGATCTTCGGCAGCTCGTCGTTGTACGACGGCACGATCAGGTTCAACAGCTCCAGCCAGCACTTCGTCTTCTTCTTGATCGTCTCGATCGCCGCCAGCACCGGGTCGCGCGTGATGCCGCACACGCGGTGGTAGAAGTCGTCGTCGAACCCCTTGAGCGAGACCACGAACGCGTCGACGTGCTGCGCAAAGTCGAGCAGCGCCTCCGTCTCGACGAACGCCGCCGACGCCACAACCACCTTCAGCCGTGCCTTCTTCGCCTCGATCGCGACGTCCTTCGCGTACTCCAGGAACGCCATCGGCTCGGTGTAGCTGAACGCGATCGTGTCGATCTTCTTCTTCTTCGCCTGGGCGATCGCATCCGCCGCCGCCAGCTCGAACGTCTTCAGCTCGTCCGGCATCTTCTGCGACTGCTGCCAGTTCTGGCAGTAGATGCACCGCAGGTTGCACCCCCCTACCCCGATCGTAAGCGTTTGCGTGCCCGGCCGAAAGTGATTCAGCGGCAGCTTCTCGATCGGGTCGACGTCCAGAATGCACGGGTTGTTGTACGCCCGCGTGAACAGCTTGCCCCCGACGTTCGTGCGCGTCCGGCAAAAGCAGGTTTCGCCGTCCTTCAGCGTGCAGTGCAACGGACAAACGAAGCACTGGATCTTCTGCTCGGGGAGCTGATCGTAGAAGTCGATCTCGCGTGTCCACGTCGGCAACGGAGGCTCCCCCGCCCGCGCGATCAGCGGCCCAAGGCCCCCCCAGGCACACGCGCACGCCGCGCAGCCCAGGAACTCGCGCCGGCTTACGAAAGGCGCACTGTCGTCGCGCGCTGCCATGCCGCCCTACTTCTTCGCCGGCTTCTTCCCCGGCAGGGCACAGCCCTTCTCGCAGTTCTCGGCCTGCGGGCCCGCGGCCAGGTCCACCGGCTGCGGGACGATCCCGTCCGCGAGCTGCTGCCCACGCTCCCGCGCCTGGGCGATGAAATCCGCGTTCAGCATGAAATACGTGATTCGCCCCGGCTCCCCGCGCGCGCGTACCACCTGGTCCATCTCCTTACGCAGCTCCTGGATGCGGTCCGGCGGCGTGATGCGCGCGGCCAACTCCTCCTTGCTCAGCTCGAACTCGCTGTCCGTCATCTTGCCGGCCTCGTGCGCGGTCTTGCGGAGCAGCGCGACCCGCTTCTGCCGCTCCCACTTGCTCAGCTCGCCGGCGTGTTTCGCTTCGCGCTCGAGCGTGTCGTTGATCGCCGTCTCCAGTTCCCGGCCGGTCAGCCCGCGGGCGCGCGTCAGCCACGGAACATACGCCGACGTGTCCTGCGCCTGCCCGACGCGCACGGGGTCCTTCAGGTTCTTCGGCGGCAGCAGACAAGCCTTGTAGTCCGCCACGACCGCGCGCTGCCCCGGATTCAGCACCGCCTCCACCGCACGTTCCACCGCCGCCCATTCCTCGCCCGCGGGCCGGCTGCCCTGCCGCACCCGGCTGGCCGCGGCCTTGGCCTTCCCCGAGTCATACAGCGTCGCGATCCGCTGAATCTGCTCCTGCTTCAGATATAGCCCGTTGATCAGGTTCCAGTTGTTGATCTCGGTCCGGAGCCGGGCCACCTCCTGCTGCTGCTCCTCAAACGTCGTCAGGGGATGCTCGGCCGTTCCGTTCTGATAGACTTCGACCGCCCGCCGCGCCGTCTCCGAAGGCTGCACCCGCGCGAGCGCCCAAATCGCCTCGTACGATGCCGGACTGAGCAGACCGTTCCCCACCGGCCCCACGGACGGGCGCTTCCGTGCCTCGCGCTCCTTTAACTCCTGACGCAGTTCGCTCAGCCGGTCCTCTTCGGCCGCCGCCGTTGGCCGGCCCGGGGCCACCTGGATGCGAGCAAGCTGCGCCGGTGTCAGCACCTTCGCCGCCCGCTGTTCCAGCTCCGCGATCCCCAGGTCGAACCTGTCGCGCGCCTCGATCTCGTCGCGATGCACGCGCGCTGTCCGCCGCTCCACTTCCTTGCTGAATCCCTGCCCGAGCTTGTCCTCGGCGGCGAACGCCGTGTACGCCTCGATCATCTCCGGCAACAGCCGCGCGTCGGTCTCGTAGCGTTCCGCGTGCAGCGCGGCCGCCTGGTCCAACAGCGGTGCAAGGTGGCGGGCCTGATCGTTCGTCAGCTGCAGATCCGCCAGCAACCGCTGGGTGCGCGCGGCCTCCCGCTCGTGCCGGATGCGGATCGCGGCGGCACGCTCCTCGTCCGCGTCGTC
Source organism: Phycisphaerales bacterium (assembly GCA_003162245.1). GTDB lineage: Bacteria > Planctomycetota > Phycisphaerae > UBA1845 > Fen-1342 > Fen-1342. Next base: position 16,734 of record PMMM01000181.1, on the reverse strand, counting down.
GGCCCGCGCCGGCAGCAACGGCCAAGCCAACAGCCCGATAACGAGAACAAGCCCAGGAAAGCGAACATGCCAACCGTACGAGGCGTTCATGGCCACACCTCCACCGCGTCCCCCGGCGCTACCTATACATATAGAATAACGCACCGCGGCGGGGGTTGTTGCCTTTTTTTTCTGCCCACGCCAGCCGGGAGGGCGAGGCTCCGGCCGAGCCGCGGCTCAGCGGGAGCCTCGCCCTCACAAGGCCACGGGCCTCTATTGAAACCGCGCAGCCAGCGGGTACCCGCGCTCGAATCGCCCGCCGCACCGGGCGGCTCTATGGCGCCGTCGGCGCTGCCTGGCAAGGACAGTGACCACCCAGGCACGCGACGAACGCGTCGATGTCCCCGAAGTCCACCTTGCCATCGCAGTTGCAGTCCGCGGCGAACCAGTTGCCGGCCGTGAACGTCGCTTGGAACGCCTCGTAGCCGGCCAGCGCCGCCACGAAGGCGTCGATGTCCGCGAAGGTCACTCGGCCGTCGCCATTCACGTCCCCCCAAGCCACGGCTACAGCCTGCTGGGTCCATAGCGACGCCCCCGGTCCGAACGGCGTCTCCACGCCCTCCATGTTGCGGGCCTTGATGGCGAACGTGTACCGCGTGCCCGCTTTCAGTCCCTGCACGAGGACGGTGCCCCAGTCCGCCCGCGTCCGCCACTCCTCGACCGGCGAGTGTCCGCCCGGCCGAGTCACGTATTGGTTCAACCACACCGGATCGGGCGGCAACGTGGCGATGCAGCGGATCGCGTGCAGCGTGTAGGGCGGATTCTCGTACGGCGGCATCTCATTCATCGCCAGCTTCATCGTGGTTTGCGTCGGGCCCCACAGCATCGGCGCCATGGGAGTGTTCGCCCACGTGTACGCACTCGCCTCGGGACTGTAGGCCGTCGCGTTTCCCACGGCGTCCTGCGCCAGCACCTGATACGTGTATTGCGTGTTCGGCGCGAGCCCGTCATCGGTGTAGTCCCGCCCGCCCTGCAACGAACTGTCCGACCCGCCGCTCCCACCCCGCACGAAGTCGAAGTAGTACGAAACCGGCGGCGACTGCGTGTCCGTCGCCAACGTCGCCGTCATCGCGATCGCCGATGGGCTGATCCCGTGCGGCGGCGTGGAGAAGGACATCGGGTCGGGCGCAGGCGGCGTGTTGTCCCACTCGACGTACAGGTACGGCACCGTTCCGCTTTCGCGCGCATCAAAATCCGCGACCACGTGCGTGTGATCGAGGTCCCCGCCTTCGGACCACAGCAGGAAACCGTAATTGGGCACGCCGTTCTCAATCCACTCGCTGACCGTGTCGGTCACGTCGAAGCACACCCAGCCATGATCTGGATACTGACCGCCTGGGCCGACGGTCACCGGCGAGTTCCAGTCGTCCGTGACGTCGCTCAGGCCGCCGCGCTCCGTCTCATCGTCGCCCGTCCACCACCAGCCCAGCGCTTCGTCGCGATGGTTCCAGGTCACCTGCATCTCGTGCCACGGCAGATCCAGGTACCCGTACGAGACCTCGAGGTACTGATCGTCGCCCGACTGACCATCGTTGGTGCAATACACGTACAGCCGCGCCACGACGATCGGGGCCCCCGGCGGAACCTGGGTAAGGTCGAAGAGCAGGACGCTGTTCTGGATCTCTCCGTCCGGCGTCTCCGCGTCCTCGTCCCACCCCACCTTGAGCGTCGTGCGGTCGCCGTAGTTCGTGTTCGAGCTATTGAAGTTAAGGTACGCATCGCCCGTTGTGTACAGCGTTCTCGTGCCGCCCGCGGCCGCGGCGACCAGTACCAGCGCTGCAACGCCGGCAATCCAAGCCTGTTTCATGATGTGCACCATGTCTCGCCTCCTGATGTGCGTCTTCCAAAGGGTGCTGGACGTGACTTCCCGGCACCCCAGACTGTGCCAAGCTTCCAAATCCGCCGTCAAACGCCCGGCGGCAGGACCTTCGACCCATACAGGCCCAAAGAGAAACCGGTCCTGCCCGGCATTCGTTCCCAGCACTCGAAATTCCATCCGCGCGTCGCGATGAGCGGACGGCCAGAGCCGGCCTAGCAGGACATAGACCCTCGGCGGCGCTTTCTGACGCGCGCCGCCCCTTTTTTTGCTCTTTTGGTGCGGGCACGCGCCCCGCCCCGCGTTGCGGCCTCGTGCCAGTCGCCCTTGACACCCCCGTGCCCGCGTGGGGAGAATCCCCAGCGCCGGCAACCGCCGGCCCGCCGGGCGTTTAGCTCAGTTGGCTAGAGCGCATCCTTCACACGGATGAGGTCACAGGTTCGAGTCCTGTAACGCCCATCGGATACATTTGTCCGCAATGGCCTCGGGCGACACACCAATGGGTACAATCCGTTTTTCGCGCCAGTTCTGCTCCGTGCTCGTCGGCACCCGCGCTGGTGTGCTCTCATTGATGGCGGTCAATCCATGGATGCGACCATAACTCTGACGGTAAATGGCCGGCGGGCCACCGTAACCACCGATCCCCAGCGGCCCCTCCTCGACGTGCTGCGCGAGGACCTGCAACTCACCGGCACCAAGTACGGCTGCGGCGAAGGGCGCTGCGGCGCCTGCACCGTGCTCCTCGACGGCCAGCGCCGGCACTCCTGCACGCTGCCGGTCGGGCAGGCGGACGGCAAGACGATCCTCACCATCGAGGGCCTCGCGACGGATGAGGCCCTGCATCCGGTTCAGGAGGCTTTCCTGGCCGAAGGCGCCTTCCAGTGCGGCTACTGCACGCCGGGCATGGTTATGACCGCGGCCGCGCTGCTGAAGGAGAAGCCCGACCCCACCGAGGCCGAGATCGTGGCCTGGATGGACGGGAACCTGTGCCGCTGCGGCGGTTACCCCAGGATCGTCAAGGCCGTGCGCCGCGCGGCCGCGAGCGCGAAAGGGGCACAGCCATGACGAAGAACGTCCTCGCAACGCCGGTCGTGTCGCCGGAACCCGATGAGCCCGTCGAGTGCGCGGTCTACGACTTCGGCGTGACGCGTCGCGGCTTCGTGCAGACCCTCGGCGCCGGTCTGCTGATCACCGTGCTCGCCCCTCCGTCGTTGGGCCAGCGCCGTGGCGAACGCGGCGACCGGCCCGCGCTGACCGTCGCGGCGCGCGTCCACATCGACAAGGACGGCACGCTCACCGTCATGACCGGCAAGGTCGAGGGCGGGCAGGGCGCTCGAACCGAGCTAACCCAGGCCGCCGCCGAGGAGCTGCGCGTGCCCGTCGAACGCATCCACCTGGTGATGGCCGACACGAGCCTCGTCCCCGACGACGGTATCACCGCGGGCAGCCGTTCGACGCCGTCGAGCGTGCCGGCTGTGCGCCAGGGCTGTGCCGCCGCACGCAACCTCCTCGCCGAGCTCGCCTCGGCGCGCTGGGCCGTGGACCGCGAGGCGTTGGACGTGCGCGACGGGAAGATCACGCACGCCGCATCTCAGCGCGAGCTCACCTACGCGGACCTCGCTGCCAGCGAAGACGGCGTGAAGGCGCTCGCGCAGACCATCCCGGCGGACGTCGCGCTGACGCCGGTGAAGGAGTGGAAGGTGCTCGGCACGTCGGTGCCGCGACCGAACCGCCGCGACGTGGTGACGGGCGTGCACCGGTTCCCCTCGGACACCCTCCGCCCCGGGACGCTGCACGGCAAGGTCCTGCGCCCGCCCTCGTACGGCGCGAAGCTGACCTCGATTGACCTGGCGCCCGCGAAGGCTCTAAAGGACGTGGTCGCCGTGCAGGACGGCGAGTTCGTCGGCGTGGCCGCGCCGACGGCGTTCCTCGCGGAGCAGGCCCTCGCCGCGATCGCCAAGACGGCCGTGTGGGAACCGTCGCCCCAGCCGTCGAGCCAGGAGGTTTTCGCCTATCTCAAGGAGCATGCCCGCGACGGCGTGCCCAAGAACCCCTTCGCCGAGGAGTTGGCCGCCGCAGCCAAGTCCCTCCGCCAAACCTACCATGTCGCCTACGTCCAGCACGCCCCGCTGGAGCCGCGCGCCGCCGTGGCTGAGTGGAACGACGGGAAGCTCACGGTCTGGACCGGCTCGCAAAACCCCTTCGGCTGCCACGGCGAGCTCGCGCGGGCTCTACGCCTCGAGAGCGACCGCGTGCGCGTCGTCGTGCCCGACTTCGGCGCCGGGTTCGGCGGCAAGCACACCGGCGAGGCGGCGATCGAAGCCGCGCGCCTGGCCAAGGCAGCGGGACGGCCGGTCGCACTGCGCTGGACCCGCGTGGAGGAGTTTACCTGGGCCTATTTCCGCCCGGCGGCAGTCATCGAAATCGAGGCCGGCCTCGACGCCGATGGCGCCCTGACCTCGTGGCACTTCGTCAACATCAACTCCGGCGGGGCCGGGATTGACACGCCTTACCGCGCCGGCAAGGCCAAGAGCGAGTTCGTACGCTCCGAATCGCCGCTACGGCAGGGCTCTTACCGCGCTCTGGCCGCTACCGCCAACAACTTCGCCCGCGAGTGCTTCATGGATGAGTTGGCCGAGGCGGCCGGCCGCGACCCGCTCGCCTTTCGCGTGGCCCACCTCGACAACCCCCGCCTCCGCACCGTACTCGAAACCGCGGCCGAGCGCTTCGGCTGGAGCGAGCGCGTCAAGAAGAAGGACCCCAACGTCGGCGTCGGCCTCGCCTGCGGGACAGAGAAGGGCTCGTGCGTCGCCGCCTGTGTGGAGATCGCGCTCGAGCGCGAGCCGGAGCGGATCGTCGTCCGCCGCGTCTGCCAGGCCTTCGAGTGCGGCGCCATCCTCAATCCCAACAACCTGCTCGCCCAGGTGCAGGGCTGCATCATGATGGGCCTGGGGCCCGCCCTGCGTGAGGAGATGCAGTTCGAGGGCGGCAAGCTGACCAACGCCACGTTCGGCAAGTACCTGGTGCCGCGTTTCAAGGACGCGCCGGAGCTCGACGTCCACCTGCTCGACCGGCCCGACCTGCCCTCCGTCGGCGCCGGCGAAACGCCGATCATGGCGATCGCCCCGGCCATCGCCAACGCCGTCTGCCACGCCGCCGGCGTCCGCGTCCACGCCCTGCCGATCCGGCTGAAACCGCTCTAAAGCAGTCTTTGCAGCATGGCGGCGTCGAGCAGGTCCACTCCCCCACTGCCGTTCAGGTCCGCGCCGCCACAATCTCCCGGCGGCGGATTGCCGGGGCCCGCCATGCAACCGCCGAAGACGCCCAGGTCCGCCGCATCCACATACCCGTCCGCGTTCAAATCACCGGGACCGGGCAGCGCGGTATAGCTCCACGTTTCCATGGCCACGTAGTCGTCGACATCCACGCGCTGCATCCACGTGAGCGTCACGTTCAGGCCGTCGATGTCGACGACCACGTAGCCGTACGTCGAGGCATAGTATTGCTGCCGCGGGATCATGCCGCTGTTGCTGCCATCGTAGATGCCGTCGAAAACGACGAGGGGCGCGCCCGCGGTTCCGATGATGCACTGATGGAGGTCGTTATCCGGGTTGCCGTCCTGATCGTCGATGCGCGCGTGGTCGTAGAAGTGATCGTGCCCGCACAAGTACACCCGCCCACCGGCCTGCCCGATGCTCGCCCAGAACGCATCCCGATCGCTCGGGTAACTGTCCAGACAATCCTCGTGCGCCGCCTTGAACGCCGGCTCGTGCCCGAAAGCGAAGACGTGCGGCCGCGTGTTGACCGCCAACCGCTCGTCCAGCCATACCTGGTTCACGCGGTGCGTATGACCCGAATACTCGTCCAGCCCCGCGATCAGCGCGTTCTTGTGCTCCAGCGAGTACGTCACGTTGATCTCGTCCGGCGGTCCATCGCCCGGCATGGCGCACGGCCCCGCAAACACAGTGTTCCAAGCCTCCACGCTCCCCTGATCCTCGTGGTTGCCGCGCACCGCGTAGACGGCAATGCCCGCGGTGTACACCGGCTGCATCGTGTCGCGCCAGTTGGTCAACTGCCCGATCAACTCGCCCGTGTCCTCGGAGCCTTCCACCAGGTCCCCGGGAAACAAGACCAGTTCCGGTTGCTCCGCCACGATCCGCCCGGCGATCTCCGTCAGGATCGGCGCGTTGATGCCGTTGTCGGGGCCCCGGCTGTCCCCGACGGCGATGAACCGCCAGGGCGTTCCGGCCAGCGCGGACGCCGAAGCCGCCAGAATCCCCGCGACCATGCCCAGGACCATCCCGACGTGACGCGCCGTCGCCATTCTTCCTCTCCTCACGCCACCGTCCGGCGGCCCGCTTTGTGCATTCTACCAGGGTCCCCCCGCGTCCCCCGCACAGATTCTCAGCCGGCCGGTGGAATTATCCACCGGCCGGCTGAGAGATTCAGTTCAGCGAGCTATGCGCTCAGTCTGGCCACGATTACGGTCACGGCACACACGTCGTGCCGATCACGGCCACGAACGGGTCGATGTCGGCGAACGTAACGTTGCCGTCATGGCTGCAATCGGCGTTAAGCCACGGGCACGGGCAACGATGCTGCCGCCAGGCGCTGCAGCCGGCCAGCGCGGCGACGAACGGGTCGATGTCGGCGAACGTCACGCGCCCGTCGCAGTTCATATCGCCGAAGCAAAGCTGGGCCACACCACACTCGTCCGGCACGCAGTCGCAGTCGACATCCTCGCTGAAGCCCCGACTAGTATCAACGTCGCAGTCATCCGGAACGCCGTTGTGGTTGCAGTCATGCTTCGCACCGCTGAGGATCTCGCAGGAATCCAGAGGGCCGCTGTTGGGGTCGCTGCAGCTCGCCGGACTCTCCGGATCCAGTACCCAAACGCGCGTTCCATACCCGCTGGCCTGCCCGTAGCCCACGATTTGGCCCGCGTCGTTGATGTGCCACGCCGCAATCAGCGTCCAGCACGGTGTGTGGCTTGCGAGCAGGTCGTTCAGGTCCGTGTAGCCGGAGCCGTTCGGGTCGTCCCACCGGCAGGCGTGGCCACCGCATGACCCGACGAGTTGCCCGGTATTGTTGATCGCGTAGGCGATGCCTTCCGTCCGGGCAGACTTGTCGGTCGGGAGTATCACCGGCGGCGGCAGGGGTTCCGCATGATAGCGGAAATCCCATACGGCCGGCAGTAACGCGGACCGCCCAGCAACCAAGCCGGCGTCGTTAATGCCATACGCGCTGCTCTGCGCGGTATCGAGTGCCGTCGCTGCCCATCCCGCCGAGTTCGGGTCGAAGGTCCATGCGACCGCGCGCGTCTGGTTCGGGTCCTCGCCGGACCACCCGACGATCTGGCCGGCGTTGTTGATTGCCCACGCCACGCTCATCTCGTCGCCACCGAACGTCCCGAGATCGACCATCTCCCACGTTCCGTTCGGATCGACGCACTGCCACAGCGCGGCGTGGTCGCCGGCGTATCCGACAACCAGTCCAAAGTCGTTAATGGCATGCGCTCCGGATGACGAGCTTCCGGCCGGCAGCGGGTACATGCCCGCGCTCCAGCCGTAGGCGTCCTCTGGCAACCAAACGAAGGCCCGGGCAATTCCGTTCGGGTCCGCGGACTCACCCGCCACCTGTCCATCGTCGTTGATACCGAACGCCCGGCTCCAAGCGCCGCCGAGCGTGCCGAGATCATTCAGCCCAAAGTCCAAGCTGTACGCCGGCTCGGCGAGCCAAATCCCGGCGTGATCGTTGCTGCCCTGCATGTGCGATCCTGTCGCCACCTGAGTCCGGTTGTTGATGCCCGCGCCCGGCTCACTGAAATCGTTCACCGCCCCCGCGTCCACCAGCAGCGTCGGAAGCTCCCCAACGGCCCAACGCTTCAGAATCCACTCGTCCGGATCAAAGTCCAGCCAGTGAGTGCCGGTCCCCGCATCTATGTCATAGTCCTGGCTGGCCAAGTCGTTCCAGACAACGTGACGAGTACCACCGCCACCGACCGTGTGAATGTCGATATCGATCGGCATCGTGAAGACCGGCTCGTAGAATGGAAATCCCGTCTGACGCTGCTCGATCCGAAAACGAACATGGCCGTGAGCGGCCGGCAGCAGTCGCCGATAGCGGTAATCCGGCGCCCCGCGACCGTAAACCCAGCCATATCCGTGGTCCGCGTCGGGAGCAGGAACGCCGAAAAACCAGTTGAGGTCGTGATAGGCGCTGCCTCCCGGGTGCCCCGGATAGCTCGCCCACGCGCCATAGAGACCGTGTGCCTGGCACACCTCCTCGGCAGCGCTCTTGAAGTCCTCCGTCGTTGCACAGCCACTCGGCTCCTGCGCCGTGCGATACGTCTGAAATGTCTCGTAGAACCGCGGGCTCTGACCGTTCGGATCATAACTCGGGTCCAGCACATGCCGCAGCATGTGCAAGACGAATGGCCCCTTGGAGTACTGTACCGTAAAGATCTCGTCAGCGTTCGAGACATCGTACCGATACACGGTCTCCCTGAATTGCGCTGCCACACGCAGAGGCATCTCAAACTTGAAGCGCATGTAGAGCTTGAGTGTCCCGAGCGGCGTACCGCCTGGGATCTCCGGCCGAGCGTACTGGCTTTCGAACCACAACGGCTCCGAGTAGCATGCAAAGCCCTCGTTGAGCCAGATGTCGTTCCAGGTCGCGCACGTAATGCGATCGCCCCACCACTGATGCGATAGCTCGTGAACCGAGTCCAGCTCGGCGGTCGGCCCCTTCCAGAGCGCGGGCTTATCGTCCCAGTTGCCTGGCTGGCCGCTGGCGGTTTGATGCTCCTCCGCACTATTCATTCCTTTCGGCCACTCATAAATGGCGTACTTCTCATTGCGGAAGGGGTACGGGCCATACCGTCCACCGGAAAGGCCGGCCCCCTCGAAGAAATCAAGCGCCTCCGCAGCCTGGCACCACCTGGCCCGATTCGCTTCGGTATTGTCCTCGGGGTAGAGGTACAAATGTACGGGGTAACTGCCATTCGTGCACTGCACATGAGCATAATTGGTTGCAGCGAACGCGAACAGGTAGGCCGCCGCATCGTTCAGGACTGTCCAGTGGTACGTCTTCGTGCTACCCTGCGCAGTCTCCCCCGGGGGGTACACGCCGTTGGATACCACCGTCATCCAAGACGGCACCGTAAAGTAGAAACTTGCGTTAGCCTTGTCGCAATTCCAGTTTTCCCCATCATCCTTGACCGGCCACCAGAGGTAGGCGTACGCGGGCTCCACTGTCGTAAATACGACGGGCGTATTCCCAGAGCCGTGCGTGGCGAAGTCCACGCCTGCCGAAAAGTACTTACTGATCTTGAGGAATCGCGGTTGTCCCGCGTAGTCTACGCGTACGTAGAAAAGCTCCTCGGCTGCGTGCGGCCTGCCGAGCTTGGCTACCACGGTGACGTTCGGGTCATTCGGGTCCCACCACCATTCGACCGGGTCAAACGCGCCGGCCGGACCCACGTGGTTTATTCCCACCGCGGGCGGGTCGAACGCTGCGCGGTCGAGGCGGAAACTAAAGCACGACACTCCGCTGTCGACGCACGCGACCTTCATGATATTGTACCCGGAAATACTCTGCGTGTTGGGGTCGATCGTGAGGTGGAGTTCGTAACTCTGGACGTCGGTTTCACCTTGGAAGCACGTGCAGTTGTGCCAGATCACACCGCCATCCTCGCCGTCAGCACCCGGATCACCGCCGCTGCCGCTCCCCGACGACGCATGCCATGTGTGAGCGCCGTCTCCGCCTCCCCCCCCGTTTGGGGCACCGCCATTACAGCCGCCGCGCTCGCTGCCGATGCACCCGTGCTGGTTGTAGCATGACCCACCCGCGCCGCCGCCAGCGCGCCCGTTCGCGTGCAGGGCTTGACAGGTGCCCTCGGCAAGTCGCTCACAATACCATACCTCGACGGTTCCGCCGTTGCCGCCGGCGCCTCCGCCTCCGCCGCCACCGCCACCGCCACTGGCATCTGTGGTAACGCCGTGGTCGCAGTGTTCGGGTCCGCAGACCGGGGAGCTCGGGGTAGCACACTGGCAGGCCTGAGGCGCATCGGCCCCGGCGTTGCCCTGGAGCCCGTTGGCGTGCACGGTGGCCCGGTTGTCGAAACGGTAAGCGTAGATCCTGACGTATCCGCCGCCCTGGCCGCCGGCACCGCCGTTGCCGCCGTTACCGCCGTCCGCATCCCAGGTGTAATTGCTCCACCAGGCACCGCCGCCGCCACCACCACCACCGCCGCCGTGGCCGCCGTGACCGTTCGTACGTGGCTGTGGGATCGTGGGCGAATTGCCGTCCCCGCCATCGCCGCCATTCGTGCACAGCGGCTGATGACCGCAGTTGTCGAATTGCTCATAAGGGTCATGCCCCCTCCCGTACGAGCCGCCGGGGCCGCCCGCACCGCCGCTGGTCGTGTCGGTGATAATCCCGTAGTTCGTCAGCGTCCCGCACACGCGCAGCCTGTGCCCGTTCGTGTCCAGAGTCGCGCCGGCGTTTACCGTGACGTTGTGCCAGTCTTCGTCGCTGGTCATATCCCGGTGCCCGGTGACCACGAGATTGTGGTTCGGATCCGCGTTGCCGAACGGGCTGTCCGGGGCGCACCAAGCGTCCCCCGTGTCCGCCAGCGCGAATGGGACGTACGCGACCCCCAACATCACCGCGCAACAGAACGCGATCGAAAAACGCAACTCCCTCATGACTCATCTCCTTCCAAAGTCCCTGGACCCCCTACCCGATGACCTGCGAACACGCCTATGCGTGACCGCCCACGCGCACCGGCACGGACCTGCGCCGGCACTGCCAGCCGCCAATGGCGCCGCGCGGGCGCGGCCACACTCCCTCGACGTACGAGTAAGCGTCGCGGTCTGAGCCGGCAATCACACCGGCGAGGAGCATGAGCGTGTCGAAATGCAGCCCCCGTCGCAGGCGCTGACCGCCGACAGACACTCTTCGCGCCCGGCTGCCCGGGCCGCGCCACCCTTGACCGTGAACTCAACCCGCCCATCGCGCTCCCCAGCCGCGACCCTTACTCCACGATCGCTTTCCTTACTCCCACATTCCCACGGGGACTGAACTACTGGACCCCAAACTCTCCACGACACTCTACCGCACAAGGCACCAATGTGGAAATGAAATCCCGAAAATCTCGGAAATCCCCGGCGGCGAAGAGCGCCGGGAGCGCTTCCGCGGACGACAAACGTACGTGCGACGGGACCAAGCGGTGCGACCGTTCCGCACTCTCGATCGGCGAAACCTGCCGGAAATCCTCCTCGACGGTCGCCCCAACCCCCCGTTCTCCGGGCGCGCGCTCGGCCGCTGAGCCCGGAGACCAACCCACCTTCTACACCGCCCGCTTCGCGCTCCGCTGAACTACGGCTCCCCGCTCTGACCGCGTGCCCCCTTCCGCCCCGGCGGCCGCCGGCCCGCCGCTACGTCTTCATCGAACGCCCGCTTCCGTCGCAGGATGTGGTGATAGTGCTGCCCGAACCGATGCGCCTCGTCGCGAATCTGCTGCAACAGCCGCAGCGCCTCGTTGTTGCGCTCGAGCTTCAGCGGCTTCGCACGGGCCTGCACATAAACCAGCTCGTCTCGCTTCGCCAGCGACACCACCATCGCCGGCTTCGCCGCATGTTGCCCCTCCGTCTCGATCGCCCGCTGCATGTGCTCGAACGCCTCTAGTGCCGCGTGCAATTGCCCCAGCCCGCCGTCAATGAGAATGATGTCTGGATACAGCTCCTCCGCGACCGCCGCATACTTGTACCGCCGCGCAATCACCTCGCGGATCATCGCGTAGTCGTCCATCCCCGCGACCGTCTTGATCTTGAATCGCCGGTAGCCGCTCTTGAACGGCTTGCCATCGATGAAGCACACCAGCGACCCCGCCGAGTCCTCCCCCTGCAGCGTCGCAATGTCGATCCCCTCGACAATCCGCGGCCGTGCCGACAGACCCAGCAGTTGCTGCAGCTTCTCCAGCCCCGCGGCCGGGTCGATGAAAAACACCTCCGGCTGCACGTCCTCCGTGACGCTCCCGCTGAGTGACAGCGACTCGATCGCTTGCATGCGGTCCCGCACGACCGCCGCCTCCTCGTACCGCTTCTCCGCCGCCGCCTGCTCCATCTCCTTGCGAAGCTGCCGCAGCAGCACACTCCGCTTGGAATCGAGCAGCTTCCGCAGCCGCCGTATGTCGGCCGCGTACGCCTCCCGGCCGATCCTGTCCCCGCACGGCGCCGTGCAACGATCAATCGCGTGCAGCAAACACGGCCGAAAGAACCGCCGCTTCTCGTCCGCCGCCTCAATCTCCAGCTCGCACGTGCGGAATTTGAACACCTTCTGCAACGCGTTGACGGCCTCGCGCACGCCGGCCGGATTGAGAAACGGCCCGTACAGCTTGCTCCCCTTCACCCGCGGCCGCCGCGTCACGTACACCGCCGGAAAATCGTCCGCCGCAGTGATCTCCAGATACGGGAAGGTCTTGTCGTCCTTCAGCAGATCGTTGTAGTGCGGCCGAATGTCCTTGATGAGCCGCGCTTCCTTGAGCAGCGCGTCGACCTCCGTCTCGCACTCCAGAAAATCGATGTCGTCGACCAGCGTCACCATGTGCGCGATCCGCGGCCCGCGCGTATTGAGCAGATCCGCGGAGTCCTGAAAGTAGCTCCCCACGCGCGGCCGCAGGTCGGCGGCCTTACCAACGTACAGCACCACCCCGTCGCGGTCCTTCATCAGGTACACGCCGGGCGTCTTCGGAAACCGCGCGATCTTCTCGCGCAGCCGTTGCACACGGGCTTCGTCGCTCTCACGCGTCACAGACGATCATATTACCGCGGCCAGGCCGCCCGTCGCACGACCGCCCCCGCCGCTATACAATCCGCCACGGGTCCGACCGTCTCATTCGAGGAGTGATTTCATGTCCTGCAACCGTCGCGTCTTCCGGAAAAGCTCGCCATCGCTCGCCGTCCTGCTGCTCGTCGCCACCGCCTTCGCCCAACGCCCCGCCTACCCCCCCACCCGCACCGTCGATGTCGTCGACGAAGTCCACGGCGTCAAAATCCCCGACCCCTATCGCTGGCTCGAAAACAGCGACGACCCCGACGTCCAGAAGTGGACCGAGGCGCAGAACGCCCTCACGCGCCGCCTCCTCGACCAGTTCAAGCCCCAGCGCGAAGCCCTCGCCAAACGCCTCGAAGAGCTGCACGCCGCCAACGTCAGCTCCGTCCCGGCGATCTTCGGCGACCGCTACTTCTTCACGAAGCGCGAGGGGCTTCAGAACCACGCCGTGCTATATGTCTGCGAAGGCAGCCGCACCGCCGAGCCGCGCGCCGTTCTCAACCCCAACACCTTCAGCGAAGACGGCACGGTCGCCCTCGACTGGTGGAGCTCCTCACCCGACGGCTCCCTGCTCGCCTACGGCAAGTCCGCCAGCGGCTCCGAGAAGAGCACGCTCTACCTGCGGGACGTGAAAACCGGCCAGGACCTCGACCTCGTCATCCCCTACACCCGCTACTGCAGCATCGCCTGGGACACCGACGCCCGCGGCTTCACCTACACGCGCTACCCCGAGCCCAACACCGTCCCGCCCGGCGACGAAAATTACTTCCGCCATGTCTACTACCACAAATTCGGCACCGACTGGAAGAGCGACCCCAAGATTTGGGGCGACGGCCAGCCGAAGGAAGTCATGGCCGACGTGAGCGACTCCAGCGACTACCGCTACCAGTTCCTCACCGTCGCCTGGGGTTGGGCCAAGAACGACCTCTACGTCCGCAAGACCGGCGAAACGCAATTTCGCCCCGTCGCCGTCGGCCTCGAAGCCCTGACCGGCGCCGACGCGCTCGGCGAGAACCTGATTATCCGCACGAACTACAAAGCCCCGCGCTACCGCATCGCCATCGCCCCCATCGACAAGCCCGAGCCCGACAACTGGAAGGACGTCATCCCCGAGCAGCCCGGCGTCATCAACAACTTCGAGATCGTCGACGGCAAGCTCGCCGTCCGCCTCATGGAGAACGCCTACTCGCGCCTCTGCCTCTACGAGCCCAACGGCCAGCTCATCAAGGACATCGACCTGCCCACGCTCGGCTCCGTCGGCGGCCTCAGCGCCCGCCCCGACCGCTCCGAGCTCTTTTTCGACTTCCAATCCTTCGCCTACCCGCCGGTCGTCTTCCGCTACGACACCCGCACGCAAGCGACCACCGAAATCGACCGCATGAAGGTCAAGCTCGACCTCGACCGCTACGAGACGCGCCAGGTCTGGTTCAACTCCAAGGACGGCACGCGCGTCCCCATGTTCGTCACCCACAAAAAGGACCTCAAGCTCGACGGCCAGAACCCCGCCGTCCTGTACGGCTACGGCGGCTTCAACGGCAGCCAGACCCCCGGCTTCTACCGCGGCGGAATCCCCTGGCTCGACGCCGGCGGCATTTGGGCCGTCGCCTGCATCCGTGGCGGCGGCGAGTTCGGCGAAGACTGGCACAAAGCCGCCATGCTCGACAAAAAGCAGAACTGCTTCGACGACTTCATCGCCGCCGGCGAGAAGCTCATCGCCGACGGATACACCTCCAAGGACCGCCTCGGCGCCCGCGGCGGCAGTAACGGCGGCCTGCTGACGGGTGCGATGATGGTCCAGCGGCCGGACCTCTTCCGCGCGATCGACTGTGCCGTCCCGCTGCTCGACATGGTGCGCTACCACAACTTCAAGATCGCCCGCCTGTGGATTCCCGAGTACGGCTCCGCCGAGGACCCCAACCAGTTCCAATACCTCTACGCCTACTCGCCCTACCAGCACGTGAAACCCGCCACGGCGTACCCGGCGGTCCTGTTCACGACCGCGGACAGCGATTCGCGCGTCGACCCGATGCACGCCCGCAAAATGGCCGCGGCGATGCAGGCGGCAACGTCCTCGGACCGTCCGATCCTGCTCTGGGTCGAAACCAAAGCCGGCCACGGCGCCGGCAAGCCGCTTTCCAAGTACATCGAAGACCAGGTCGACGTCTGGACCTTCTTCTTCTGGCAGCTCGGCGTCTGGCACCCGTAGCGGCCCGCGCCCTCCCGTCCCCGCGGATCCGAGCCGGGCCAGTCATGGCCCGGTCTCCCCGTGATCCGAGCCGCGACCGGCAGGGAGCGAACCCCGCGTCCACCATTGGGCCCGCGCAATCCGCGCCGGGTTCCCTGCCAACCATTCGTATCCGCTGGTGCGTGATTCCCATCTCGCACCCGGACCTGCGGGAATCCCTTCCCGCGTCCGGTTTCGCCGTCTGATCCGAACCCCGCACGCGAGTGCGCGGCGCCTCGTGTGCCAAGCCGACGCCCGTTCGCGTCGCCATGCGGACCCCGTCCCCCGCGCCCTTATCACCTTTCACCGTCTCAGTTTATCACCCGCCCCGCGCCCCCGATCGGAGCCCGAGCGACAGCGAGGGGCATCTCCGCCTTGCCGCCCCCGCCGCCGCGCGATCCGCTCCGTCCCACGCCCCCGATCGGTCCAATCTGTCCTAATCGTCCTATCCGTCCTATGCCCCTCCCCACCGCCTCCGCCCCTACATTGACCGCACGCGCACCGCATCGTATTCTGGGCTCATGGGGCGCAAGTCGAAGCCTGCACCGAAACGACCCAAGCGTCGCGCGCCAACCGGCACCCGACTGTCCCATGCGGCGCGCGGAACGAATCCGCTCGCCACTCCAGCCACGAACGGAGAACCCGCCAAGCAGGGACCCGACGTCTTCATCTCCTACAGCAGCCACGACAAGGCGTGGGTGCGCGGCGAACTGCTAAAGCGCATCGAGCAGGCCGGACTGAAAGCGTTCATCGACTACCGCGACTTCACGTGCGGCGCGCCGGGCATCAAGGAGATGGCACGCGGCGTGACGACGTGCCGCAAGACGCTCCTGGTACTCACGCCGAAGTACATCGACAGCGAGTGGTGCGACCTCGAAGGCGTCATGGCGCAGACCCTCAGCCCGGCGAATCGCGACCTTCGGGTCATCCCGTTGCTCAAGACGCCGTGTGAGAAGCCGCTGTACGTTGGCGCCCTCACCCACATCGACTTCACGACCGGCGCCGACCTTGACCTCGCCTGGCGCCAGCTCCTCACCGCGTTGGGCGCGCCGCCGCCGCCGGAACCCCCGAAGGAACCCCAGCCCAACCACTGGTTCCTGCCCCATCCCTATCCCATGCCGCCCAACTTCACCGGCCGCGTCGCCGAGCGCGCCATGCTCAGCGCCTGGCTGGACGCAGACACCGCGCATCCGCTGCTGAGCCTCCGTGCCCTCGGCGGCTTCGGCAAAAGCGCGCTCGCCTGGCACTGGCTCACCCACGACGTGCAGCCCGCCGCCTGGCCGCACGTCGTCTGGTGGAGCTTCTACGAAGGCGACGCCAGCTTCGACCACTTCCTCGCGGACACGCTCGACTACCTGGGCGTCGAAAAGACCGTCTGCCAGGCGCTGTCGCCTCACGAGCGGGTTGAAAAACTCCTGCAACTGCTTCACGCCCCCGGCACGCTGCTCGTGCTCGATGGCTTCGAGCGCGTTCTCCGCGCCTTCGGCGGACTCAACGCCGCGTATCAAGGTGACGACGCGTCGCGATCCGAAGCCAACGATTGCGATTGCATCTCGCCGCTCGCCGAGCGCCTCCTTCGCGGCGTTGCCACCCTGCCGGCCATCCGCGCCAAGGTCCTGCTCACGACTCGCCTCCGCCCCCGAGCGGTTGAGGATCACGGCACGCTGCTTCAAGGCTGCCGCGAGGAGGAACTCTTGCAGATGCAGCCCGCTGATGCCGTGGAGTTCTTCCGCGCCCAAGGCATCCGCGGCACGCACACCGAGATCGAGCAGGCCTGCGTACCTTACGGCTACCATCCGCTTAGAGCAATTTCACTTTT
>PMMM01000206.1 GCA_003162245.1 Phycisphaerales bacterium | reverse complement strand
GGGAAAAGTGAAATTGCTCTAGCTGCTGGAAGAACGACTGCGGACGACGCAGGATCGCCCATGCGGCGCGGGAATAGGCCGCCGCGCGCTGCCACGGCCACCGCGCCAGCGCCCAGCCCGGCAGCGCGCGGGCCTCGGGCAGCGACCCGGCGATCTCCAGCCCGCACTCCGGGCAGCGCCCCTCCGGCGACAAGCCGGTCAGCACATACCCGCACCCGTTGCACCGCGGTCGGTGCGGCATCCAGCCGGGGCCGATGCGTGGTCCGCCGTAGCGGGCGCCGAGCCGCATGAGCACCTGCCGCCAATACACCAGGACGAGCAGGAACACGACGATCTCCGGCAGGTCGCCGGAAATGCTCCCCAGACATTCCGCGATGTCGGTCCACCACAGGCGGCGCGTCACCTCGATGATGGCGATGGCCAGCACGCCGTGCATGACGCTCCAAAAGACGAGCTTGGTCGAGCGCGCCAGCGCGGAGCGGGTGCGCTCGCCGGCTGCAATAAGGGGTGTCAGGAGGGCTGCGAGGACCAGGAAAGCAACGGGGATTGCTGCGACGCCGAAGAGCAGTGGCAACACGGCGCCGGGAAACTGGCTCATTTCGTACAACCACTCCGTAGCGGTGACGAAGGGCAGGCGGAGTTTTTCGGACAACGTGAGCGGGCCCTGAAACGCGTCTCCGAGCACCGCGAGTGACCCCGTCCCGGTCACGAGCAGCAGGCCGGCCAGTGCCAAGGCCAGCCCGGCGACGTGGCCGAGCGCGATCTTCGTGAAGCTGGTGCGCGCGATCCGGGGGCCCAGGCGGGTCGGCACAACCAGCGACGCGAGCACCGCGGGCAGGAGCAGCCACCAGCCGATTGGCCGCGTCTCGCGTGGCGCGTCGGGGCTCGGCGCATCCCAGTACTCGGGGATCGTGCTATTCACGCGCGTCGTTCTCCGCGGGCGCGGTGTCGGGCGCGGCGGGTTGAGTCGTGCCGGGGGCGGGGACGAGAATCGGCTCCATCGCCGGCGCGCGGCGCGGGTAGATGAAAAGCTGGTCACCGTCTTCGCTGAGCGCTCCCAGGGGGCGTGTGCCGGGCCAGCCACCGTCGTCCTTGCCGTTTGCGCCGATCGAGTAAAGCTGGTAGCTGTCGCCCTCGCGGCGGTAAGTCAGGGACGGGGCGCCGAACGGGTCTTCCGGCAACGCATCAATGTAGTCAGGCACGAGTTGGGACAGCACATCCGGGTAATCGTCGTGCTCAGCTTTGAACCGGCCGAGGGCTACGGTCAGGCGCGTCGCCTGTCGACACGCTTCACCCTTCATCACGCCCTGGAAGATACCGCGGTTCTTGACTTGGGCCATCTGATTGAGCCAGCGCCCGTCGAAGACGCTAAACGGTGTGGCACGATCCTCAGCCTCACTGAACGCGACAACGGCGTCTGGATAAGGCAACGTCCCGGCGCGTTCAATCGCCGCCACAAAACGACGCAGCTTCGCCTCGACCGTTCGGCGGCCGTTGTAGAAGATGGAAGCGAGGTTCCATAGACGGCTGCACGGGGCGCCGGCCGTGGGAGCCCCCCAGGCACTGACTTTATATAGGAGCGGCGCTTGGGCGCTCAGATTGAGCCAGCCGTTGCCGTTGGCGTCACGGGTAAAGCAGGTATCCAGGCGCGCTTGCCACGTGGCGGCGTTCCCCTGAATGGCGCTCCGCCATCGGCTGGCCAGCGGGGAGACCGCACGCAGCGTGTCGTCCATGTCCGCAGCGAGGGGCGGGGGAATGTCGCATTCAAACGTCATGCTCCGCAGCTCAACGAGGCACAACTGCTCACACGCCGTACTCACCATGAGCGAAATGAGCGAGTCCGGCGTCAGCGTGTCCGCGAGCCACAACCCCGTCTTGAGATCCTCCCAGGCCGCGGTCGCGTCGCGGCGCTCGGCGTGCTGGTAGCGCGCGTCCGTGGCCAGCATCTTAACCGCGGCGCGCACTCCGCTAAGCGTCACGGCACCGGGCTGCTTGGCAAACTCGGCCTCCGTGCAGTAGTACCAAGGGTGTCCCCGGTAGGCCCGCAGCTTGTCCAGGTCCGCGCGGATTAGTCCCGATTCCAGATGTGCAATGACCGTCTGTAGATTGGGTCGTGCGGCCGGCTCCCAACCGCCGTTCAGGCTGTCCGTGACATCCAGGGTCCCGGAAGCGGGAACCGACCCTCCCCGGGGCCACTGCCAGGTCATCCCGTTGGGCGGCGGCGGGTAGTTGAACGAAACCGATTGCCCCAACGTGAGCATGATGGGGAGCAACTCCGCCGTCACGTCATCCGCGCTGGGCGTCCGATCCGGGCACAATCCCTCGTAGTAGTTGTCTGCCGACCGCGGCGGCATGACGGTGAGCCGCAGGTAGGCGTAGCGGCCGCACGCGGCGAGCACGGCGGCCCCGACCGCCAGGCGCAATACGATCCAGCCCCATTGCCGCCGTCCCGGCGTTGGCCGTGTGGCTGTCAAGGCTGCTTGCTGACCTCGCGGCGGCCGGCGGAGCCCGACCGGTCCCGGTTCCGGCGGTCGCGTAGTGGGCTCCAATGCCCGGCGGCCATCATACCCGGGAGATGGGCTGGACAGAGCGATTTTTCGACTTCGCAACCGGGCCAGGGGCCGATACAATAAAAGGTTCGGTGCACGCCGCGTACAGCAAACGCGACCGGGCTGACGCACCGACGTATAAAGACTCACCTGAGAAGGATAGGACCAATGGCAGCGAAACGAAGCTCTTGTGTTAGACACGCAGGGCCCGTGCGGTGGCTGGGCGCCGCGGGCGTGCTCCTCGCCCTGGTTGTGGGCTGCAGTACGCCCCCGAAAACGGAGCCCGCGGCGAAAGTAAAGCCGACGGACAAGCCAGCGGCCAAGACGGTTCAGCCGGCGAACGCGCCGACGGCGAAACCGGCCCAGCCAGCGGGCGGTGGGGGCAAGGCCCCGGCGCCGGCCAAGCCGGCTGACAAGCCCGAGGCTGCGGTCGCGCAGCCGACCGTCGTCGACGAGGCCGAGCCGATGCCGATGACGGATGCGGAACGCGAGGCTATCGCGGCCCGGATTCGGGAGCGGGCGGCAGCCCGCATGGCGCAGCCCCCGCCGGCGCCGCCGCCGGCGCCGCCAGGACGTGAGGGACGCCCGCCGAACGCCACTCTCAAGTCGGCCGAACAGGCGCAGCCGATCACGGCGCGCGAGCCCGTCGACACGCTCGCCTCCCATGCCAAGGGGGCGGGCGCCGCTTCGCCCGAACGCAAGTCGCCGTTGGACACGCCGGCCCAGGGGCCGACGTCGGCGCCAGCCGCCGCTGCTGGCGGTTGCCACAACACCGAGACGGATACGCCCGTCCCCCCTCCGCCTGACGAGCCGCAGCCGAAGTTCGTGGTCAAGGAGACCAAGGTCCAGCCGGAGCAGGTTTGGGCGGGTCAAAAGGCGACTTTCACGTTCGAGATCGCGAACGAAGGGCAGGGGCCGCTGCAAATCCTGCTGAAACGGGGCTGAGGGTTCCAAATCAGCGGCCAGGCTGGCCGCACGATTGAGCCCGGCAAGACCGACAAGGTTGAGATCACGATGACGGTGCCGCGGATGACCGGCCCGAGCCTGCGGAAGGTGCAGGTCCAGACCAGCGACCGGGATGCCCTGCAGACGTTTCTGGACTGCTCGGCACACGTGAACGTGGCGGACCGGCTTTCGGTGCCCAACGCGAACTTCGGCCAGGTCAAACGCGACTCGGAAGCGCAAACCCGGACGATCACCATCACGCGCGGCGACGGCGGACCGCTCAAGCCCAAGTTGCTCCCGGGCGTGGTGAACAAAGCTATTGCCGCCGATCTGAAGGAGATTCGCGAGGGCGAGGAGTACGAGCTGACCGTGACCCTCAGCCCGCCGTGGCCCAACGACATGATTCACGGTTCACTCACGCTGGAGACCGGCATCGAGCAGGCGCCACAGGAGGTGATTCCGGTGGTCGCCCAGGTGACGCCGCGGTTGGCGACGACCCCGGCACGCTTCACGATCCCGCAGACGGTCGAGTCCGACCTGGACCTGAGCGCGCAACTGGCCTGGTCGGACGAAAAGCCCGGCAAAGTGACTGCGGTGACGGTTACGGATCAGAAGCTCACGGCGGAGCTCGTGGATCGGGACAACCAGCAGACGGTCATTCTGCACGTGCCTGCGGGTTACGCGTCCGGGGCGGGGGCGCCGGGGTTTGTGCGGCTGACCACGGACGATACGGACGTGCCGTTGCTGCAGATTCCGGTGTATGCGATGCGGCCCCCCGTCGTGGCGCCGACGCCCACGAGCGGCCCGGTGGCCAGACCGGGCTTGATGCCGGCGCGGGTGGCGAATCCGATTCCGCCGGGAACTTCGCCGGACACGGCGGCGGGCAAGCCATAGGGCCTGCGCCGCGAGGAGCCTGGCGGTGCGGTGGCCGCGCCGGCGCCGCGCGAAGCAGCTCAATCCTCGTGATCGGCAATCTGCCGACTTAACTGCTCCGCGGCGGTGCGCGCCTGGGGGGCGGTATCTTCACGCAGCGCGCGTTTGAGCCACAGGCGGGCCTCGTCTGCGCGGCCGGTGCGCCAGCAAGCCTCAGCGCGCACCACGCACGCCCAATCCCGCTGCCACGGCTCAATGTCCGGCGCCGGCTGTGAAACGGCGGGTCGCGAGTACGCGGTGTCGCCGCCACCCTCGCCGAGCAGCCATGCCGCCTGCTGTTCGGCTTCGGACCATCTCTGCAGCGCGGCGAGCGCA
This sequence comes from Phycisphaerales bacterium, assembly GCA_003162245.1. GTDB lineage: Bacteria > Planctomycetota > Phycisphaerae > UBA1845 > Fen-1342 > Fen-1342. Next base: position 26,432 of record PMMM01000206.1, on the reverse strand, counting down.
CGGGCCAGCAGGACGCGATACATGCCCTTGTGCCCCGCCCGTGCGACAAGCTGCTCGCCCAGTTCGGCCGCCTTGGCGAACTCGTCGGCGCGGAACGCGTTGGCCGCATCGAGCCACACCTGCTCTTCATCGAACGCCGCGGCAGTAGTCGTCTCCGCTCCGGGTCCGAGGCGGGGCGGGACGCCGGTGTGCGTGACGGCGTCGGGGTGCCGCACGGCGTCCGCCGACAGCGGTCCGACCTCCTCAAAGCGGACGTCATCGAACCAGCAGGTGCCCGCCGGCCAGTACGCCCACAGCTTGATCCGCACGTATTCGACGCGGTGCTGGTAGGCGCCGAACTCGTTGAACGGGACGATCGTGAAGTCGAGGTTGAACGGCGTCCAGTCGCCGGTCGGGAGGATGTCCTTGCGCATCGTATAGACCGGGTCTTCGAACGTCTTGAGCTCGCCTTTGACCCGGCGGTTCACGGTGCCATAGCCGCGGACGAACACCTTCATGTTAGGGCCGTCGGAGCGCGTGATGCCGGTGCAGCGGTACCGCGTGTTCGGCTTGACCGGGATCTTCTCGCTTAGCAGGTCCGCGCCATAGCCGCCCATGAGCTGCTTGTCGCCGGTCATTTCAACGACCCCGCCGCGCTGGCCGCCCAGATCGTTGCGGCGGACGTTGGCCGGGTGCTCGGTGGTCCAGCCGGCCGGGAGCGCGCCGGTGGCGTCGGGCCGGTCGAAATCGCCATTGACCAACAGGTTGGCCGGTTGGCTGCCGGGTGCGGACACTGGGCCGTCGGGCCGCGCGGCGTCGATGAGTACGGCCGCAAAGGCACAAGCGAGGACGAGCCGACCCGCCGCACGAGCCGGCGCGACTCTGCGGCAGGCGACCAGACCCGTCACCCTTTCTGCTCCTGGAGTTTCGCTTCGCATTCCTTCATTTTCTCTGCGGCCTGGTCGAGAAACTCGGTGTAGGTGAAGTCGACGGTGATACGCCGCAACTCGGCCAGCGCCTCCTCGTACCGGCCGACCGTCATGAGACAGTTGGCCCGCAGCCAGACGGCTTCGGGCACGTGCACGGCCCGCGGGGCGATACGCTCGGCCAACGTCAGGTAGCGTAGCGCCAGCTCGCCCGGCTTCTCGACGAACAGCACCTTGCCGCGCAGGAAGAACGTCAGCCCCTCGAGCTTCTGTAGCGGAAACTCGTCCTCCCACTTGTCGAGCGTGTCGCGGGCCCACTTGTACTCGCCGCGGCCCAGCAGGTCCTCCACCGTGTAGGCGTAGGTGCCGCTCTTGGCCAGCTTTTCGGGCTGCGAAGTTGGTTTCTCCGCCAGCGCCTCGGCCTGACGATAGAGCTCCTTCGCCCGCGGCCCGTCGCCGGAGAGCAGCGCGACATCCGCTTGCCCAACGAGCGCCGTACGCCGCAGCTTCGCACTCTCCTTGCTGGGCACGGATGGCAGGGCCTCCATGACCTCGTCGTACAGCTTTGCGGCGGCCGCGGGATCATCGAGGTTCCAACTCAACACGCGGGCGCGCCGTAGCAGCAGGTTCTGCCGCTCGACGCCCGGCTTCGTGGCCTCCGCAGCCCGCTGGAGCAGCTCATCGGCGCTATTCGGGTCGTACGCCTGCGGCTGGAGGCAGCTTTCGGCGGCAGCCGCGGCGGCCTGGGGCGCGTCGGCCGCGTCGGGAAAACGGCGCAGGTACGCCTGCACGGCCCGTACGTGCGGCTCCCATTGCTCGAGATTCCCGCAGAACTCGATGTAGCGGAAAAGGTCGTCGCGGGCGAGCCGCTCCACGTCGTAGTCGGCCGTCGCGGCGATGTAGTCCTCCGCCTTGCCGTACTTGCGGCCCGCGCCGACGATGTCGAACTGGAAGATGTACGGGACGCAGGTCGCGGCGTCGCGGTTTCCGGCAGCGTCGGTGACCGTCAGCGTCACCTCGGGGCGGCCCAGCCGGAAGTACACGTGCGTTACCTCGCGGCCCTCCGCCGTCAACCCGTCGCCGAACGACCACTCGCGGCGCTTCTTGTCGTCGTCGCGGCTGCGGCCGAGGTCCGCGCAGCGGACGAGCGTCACTTGCTTGCTTTCGCTGTCGCGGATCCAGTAGGTGCTGTCGATCTCGACCCGCGGCACCGCGAGGACAGGTTTGCCGTGGACCTGATACGCGCCGGCCCCGGCCCGGCGCACGCTCAGCCACTGCTCGGGCGGGATGGGGCCGAACTGCTCGGCTCCCGGGGGCTTCCAGCCGAGGAAGGCCATCTGCCCGTCCGTGCCTTCTTCCTGGAAATACTGGATGTGCGCGGTGCCCTCGCGGAGCTTGATCGTCCCGTTTTTCTCGCCGCGCGCGCCGCCGTCCATCCCGTGGGCGCCAGGCCAGCTCGTTACGTCGTGGTTATTGATGAGGACCCAGCTTCCGTCGTCGCTGACGGTGCAGAAGGCGTATTCGCCGGCGGCGTCGATGCGCAGATAGGCATCGTACACGCTGATATACTCGTCGCTCGGACCGAACGGGTTGAAGCCGTCCGAAATGCCGCCGCGAAAGCCCGCGCCTTCGAGCTTCGCGTCGCCGATCATCTTGTGCAGCTCGCGCAGCGTCTTCGGATGCCCCGGCTTGGCCTTGCGGTAGATCTTCAGCAGCACGCCGCGCTGCGGTGACCAGGGTTGTCCGGGCTTGGGCTCGGGCAGCGCGTCCGGGATGGTCAGCGCGTCGCGCTCGTCCTGGAGCGTCTTGAGCTGGTGCCGCCATTCGTCGAGCGGGGGGGTGCTGCGGCCGGCGCGTTCCGCGTCCTGCACGCGTTTCTGCAGTTCGCCGATCTGCCGTTCGAGTTGGGCGCGTTTCTTGAGGGCGGCGTCGCGCTGGGTCTGCTGCCGCGTCCAGGTCTGGTATGCCTGTTGGTACTCGTCGCCGTGCGGGTTGCCGGTTTCGATGCGCGGCGCGCTGCGGTTGCCGTAGTAGAGCCAGGTCGTCAGCGCCTCGTCCGGCGAAGCCTGCACGCGGAGCAGCGTCGCCAGGTGCGGGTCGTGCCAGAGGATGTCGAAGCCGCGCGGCTGGCCGTCGGCGTCGATCAGACGCAGGTCGCGGCCGTCCGTCGTCGTGCGGTCCGCCAGCGCGACCTGTACGACGGCGACGTCGCCCGGGCCGGCCTTGCAGTCGATGCGGACGCGATACGGCCAGTCGGCGTTCCACCAGTCGTCAGCGCAGGCGTTCGCGGCCAGGGTCAGCGCGGCGGCGATGGCTAGGCGGGCCCCCCATCCCTCGGCCCCTCGGTCCCTCAGTCCCTTGGTCCCTGCTCCGCTCATCGCGTCTCGCTCAACTGCTCGAAATACCGCCGCACGGCGGCCTGATACTCCTCGGGCACCGGCTCGTCCAGCGCGTCGAGCATCTGTCGCCGCTGGTCGGGCGGCAGCGCCTCGGCCCGATCGAGCCTCAGCGCGACCTCGCGCGCGGCCAGGTCGCCGGCCGCTCGCAGATGTTGCAGCACCATCTGCTGTGTGCGGAACATGTCGGCGTAGCGGCCGGCGGTGGCGGCCTTCTCCGCGTGGCGCATCAACGCGATGCTCTGCTCAAAGCTGGGCAGCTCGACGCGCACGACCTGAAGCTGGCCGGCCACGCGCTCCGCCTGCTGCCGGATGCGCTGCTGCCAGTCCTGCATGTACTTCAAGTCCTTGTAGAGCGGTGGCGGGGTCTCGCCTTGCAGTCCCTCCTGGCCGGCGCCGCGGGCCTTGCCGCCGCCGGTGCTCCCGCCGGTGGCCATCTGCTGCAGCTCCTTGACGACGCCCTGCTCGTAGGCGTCGTTGGTGATGCGTGTCGGCGTTTGCCGGCCTTGCAACCCGCGAGCCACGTCTTGCACGAGCTGGCCCTGGCTGCGGCCGGAACGGCCCTCGCCCGAGCGCCCCGACAGCTCGTTATTGTCCGGGAGCTGGTTGCCGGTCTTGCCGACCGCGGAGAAATTGCTGATCGGCCCGCCGGCGACCTCCCAACCGGCCCCCGCGGCGATTGAATCCGCCCAGGCGCTGGTCATGTCCTCGGCCGCCTCGTTCAGCTCGTCCTGGCTCTCGATCAGGTCGCCGATCAGGTCCGACAACTGGTCCGGCAGGTCCACCATCGGGATTTCCGGAAAATCGAGCGGCTCCTCCATCATCCACTTGATGTTGTCGGGCGAGTTCGGCAGCCACATCTCCATCTCTTCCACCAGCGATTCCGCCAGCTCCCGCCCCGACTGCTCCCGCGGCACGGCGAGCTGCACGAGCTGCGGCGTCAGGTTCTTGCTGGCCTCCTCGATCTGCTCGACCATCTCCTTGTAATCGTTGGCGATGGAGCGGTCGGCGAAGCCCTGTTCGGTGAGCTTCGCGATGTCCTTGACCGAGGCGGTCAGCAGGTCCGCCCACTTGTCCTCGGTGCCCTTGACCTGCTCCAGCTTCTGCCGGTCCTCGTCGGTGAAGTCGCTGGCCTTGCGGACCAACTCCTCCGTGTCCGCGATGACGCGGTCCTGGTCGGGGAGGAAGTCGCGGAGCTTCTTGAGCAGATCGCGAATGTCCTGCAGCGCCTGGCCGCGCTCCTGCTCCGGCAACTGCGCGAGCACGTGCTGCGCGTTCTCCGCCGACTCGAGCGCGCTGCGCAGCTTGCCGATCAGCGCCGTCAGCCGGGCGATGATGTCGTCCATGAGTTGGAGAATGGGCGGCTTGAGCGGGGCGCGCTGTTTGTATTCGCCGCCGTATGCGCCCAGTTGCTGGACGGCTTGCAGCATCGGACCGTCCGCCAGGCTGACCAGCTCACCGATGACGCTTTCGGTAGGACGCACCGCCTTGCGCTCCTTGTCCACGGCGTCGGCGGCGAGGTCGCGGATTTCCTGCTGGCGGGCCCGGATCGGATCGACTTCGCGGTCGAGGTCCAGCTCGCTGCGGTTCTGCCGCTGCAATTCGAGCATCCGCTGCAACGCGTCCAGCAGCCGGCGGGTCTGGGCGGCGAGGAGCGCGTCGTTCTTGTCCGCTTCGGCGATGGCCACGGACCAGGTGCGGCCGACGCCGGTGTTCGGCTGCGGCTGCCGGTTGTCCTGCGCGATGGCGCGGTAGAGCAACACGTCGTTGACTTGCAGGCCCATTTCGCCCAGCGACAGGCTTGCTTCGACGGTGGCATGGCGTTGCAACGTCTCGAACGTGCGCGCGTCCTGCCAAGGCTCTTCGCCGCGCCGCGTTTGCAGCACGACGCGCGTCAGCCCGATGTCGTCCTCGGCCTCGACGTGCAACTCAAGCGTGCTGTTGATCGGCAGGACCAGGTCGCGGCCGGGGCGCGTGATCGTGACCACCGGCGGCTGGTCGGGCTCAGCGGTCAGCGTGTACCGCGGCGGGTTGACGTTCGGCAGCCCGCGGGTGTCGGTCAGGTGGATGGCGTAGCTGCCGCTGCGCTCGAGGGTGAAGTGCCCGGTTGCGTCCGTGGCGCCGCCCATCACGAGCGCAACGACGGACCCATCGGGCAGCTCGATATGGCCGTCGGCCAGAGCTGTTGATGCGACGAGCTGAAGCTCGATCGTCGAGCCGAGCAGCGCGGACACGTCGCCGACGTTCACCTTGAGCGTGCGGCGCTCACCGCCCGCGTACGCCGGTCGCGTGACGGTCACGTGCAGCTCGCTGATGCGTGGCCGGGCCTGCATGCGAACCTGGTAGAGGGGGCTTTCGGACCGGCCGGCGCGGACGCGGTACTCGATCGGCTGCCAGACGGCGCTGAAGACGTGCGCGAAGGTCGTGCTGGCAGACATCGCGGGCGATTTCGACGGCTGGCTCACGCCGCGCGTCATCGGCGTGCTGGCCCAGGCGAGCGGCCCGACGCGGTACTCCAACTCGACGCGCTCCGGCAACGTGCCGCGCAGCGATGGCTGAATATCGGCCTCGATGGCGAGCGGCTGTCCCTCGACGACCTCCACGTCGCCGGGCCGGACGTGCGGCTCGGTGGCCAGCAAATGTGCGGCCGGGCTGAGCGGCGAAAGCAGCCGCGCCAGTCCGTTCGCGGCCCATTGCGGCCGGACCAGCGCGTAGCCGCCGAGCAGCACGGCGACGACGACCGCCGCGCGGACCGCCGCCCGCAGCGCACGCGCGTCCAGCGCCCGCGGGACGCGCCGCAGGTCCAGCGCCAGGGCGTTCTCGACGATCAGCGCCTGCACGAGCGGGTCCTGCCGCTGCTTGCGGGCCGCGAGGAACTGCACGGCGTTGATCAACCGGTTCTGTTGATCCGGAATGCGCGCTTCGAACCGGAGTGCCAGCCGGTCGGCGGCCGGCCGCGCCACGGTCAGCCGATAGGCGAGCGCCAGCCCGGCCAGCGTCGCCGCCGCGAGCAGCATCAGCCAGCCCAACAGCAGTTGCCGGCTGGTCAGGATGAGCAGGTTGTCGAGCAGGATCATTGCCAGCAGCCAGGCCAGCAGCCCGCCCGCGGTCAGCACGCCGCCGCGCTGCAGCTCGCGCCGGCGCCAGCCGCGGCTCAGCGCGCCGATCATGGTCGCGATTTTGCGTTCGGACGGGTTCACGGCAGGCGGCTCCATCGTCGGAGGATCCACTCGGTGCACACGAGCGCCAGGAAGATCGCGCCGAGCGTACGTTCGCCCAACAGGCCGCTCGACGCGGCGTGGGTGACCTGGCGGGGTTGTGCGGGCAGGCTGGCGGCCCAAGCCTCGATCTCGTCGGGGCGCAGGACGCGCCCGCCGGTGAGCTGGGCGACCTGCGCGAGCCACTGCGGGTCGGGCCGCGGGTCCAGAGTCTCGAGATCGGGCCGCTCGACCTGCACGGTCGCGATCGCGGAGAGGTCTTCGGTGTCCTTGTCGGCGCTCGGCGGACGTTCGGCCGGATGCAGCGGCTCGGCGCGCACGTGCAGATCGACCCGGCCGGCTGCCGCGGCGGCCAGACTGCCGTGGAACCGGCCGTCCGGCAGCTCGGCGACCGGGATGCTCCATTGCTCGCCGCGCTCGGAAAGTGCGGTCGCGGTTACTTTGTATCGTCCCGTGCTGGGTGCGGTCGCGGGACTCGCATTCGGGTCGCCCGTCGGGCTGCGCGATTCGATGTTCACCTCGATGGTCTGTCCGACCTTGTAGCGATACCGGTCCGTCGACACGAAAAGGCGCGGCACCGGCTCGTCCTTCTTCGTCGCCAGGTAGCGGACGAGCTGCCCCCAGAAGCGCGGGTAAAACGAGCTGTCGCCGGTGAAGCCCCCCACGACCATTCGCCAGCGCCAGGTCGTATCGACCGCGAAGACCATCGTCCGCCCGGCGCCGACCTCCTGCACGACCAGCACCGGCAGTCCGCCGCTGGCGTCCGCGGTCGCACGCTGCGGATTCACCGCCAGCACCTGCCCGCCGGGCTTGACCCCCGCGATGCGGCTGAAGCCGGCCAGCGGCGGGAGCGTCTGGAAGAACGCGGTGTCGCGCGTGCGGTCGCCGGTCAACTGAAAGATCGGGTGCTCGCGGCCGGCGTCGGTGAGTTGGAGGCTGAAGGGCTGATCGCTCTGCGGGTTCGGCTCGGCGCTGAATTCGACCGGCAGGATGTCGCGGAGCACGCTGCTGCCGAAGCCGCCGGGGCCGAAGCTGTGGTATCCGCCGGTGAGCAGCAGCGCGCCGCCGGCGTCGGTCACCCACTTCGAGAGGGCGGTCAGCTCGCTGGTCGAGAAGAAGCCGGCCTCCACGTCGCCGAGGATCACGACGTTGAGCTTGGCGAGTTGCTCGGGCAGCAGCAGGCCCTGCGAGCCGCGGTCGGTCCCCGGCGGGGCCGTGCGGACCATCATAATCATGTTGATGTCGGGGTCGCCGGAGAGGGCTTCGTGGATGAACTTGCCTTCCCAGCGCAGCACGCCGTCGATGTAGAGGATCGTCAGTGGTTGGGCGGTGACGGTGAGGGGGAAAGTCTGGCGATTGTCGGCCAGGTCCACCTCGCCCGATGTGCCCGCCGCGTCGCCGCCGAGCGGCCCGACCTGCACGGCGTAGGTGAATTCGCCGGGGCGGCGCGGGACGAAAGTCAGCTCGCTCCGGGCGGTGCGCGCTCCGGCCGGCCACTTGAGCGTTGTGCTCGCCACGGTCTGCGGGCCGTCGAGGATCGTGACGGGTACGCGCGTGTCCGGCGCGATCTCGTCGCCGGCGATGTCGACCGTCGCGCGGACTGTGTTGTTGACCAGGGCCCGCCGGTTCACCGACACCGCCTGCACCGCGAGGTTACGCGCGCCGCCGCCGGCGTCGGGCGCGACCGGCACGACGTACACAGGGACGCGCAGTTGCGCGAGGCTGCCGGTCGCGGGCGATTCGCTCACTTCGCGTCCGTCGGAAAGCAGCACGATGCCGACCGGCGGCTCGTCGGCCAGCTCGTGTTGCACGCTCAGCAGCGTCTCCGTCAGCGGACTGCGCGGGCTGGCGGCGGCGGCGGGCAACTGGGCGAGATTCAGGACGCGGCCTTGCACGTCGAACACCCGCAGATCGTGCGTCTTCGCGAGCGCGGGCCGCAGGTGGCGGTCGAGGGCCGCGACGGCCGCATCGTAGCGGCTGGGCGTTTGGCCAGTTGCGTTGGCCGCGCCCACCGGCTGCGACATCGACGAACTGTCGTCGAGGACGATCGCCACTTGCGGACGCTGGGCCAGCACTTCCTGCCGCACGCAGGCGGGGTGCCACAGCGTGAGGAACAGGCAGACGATCGCGGCGAGGCGCAGCGACACGAGCCCGGTCCGGGTGCGCGGGCTGTGTTGCAGGTTGCGCAGTCCGAGCGTGTATGCCAGCACGACGCCCGCGGTCCCCGCGGCCAGCGCCAGGCTGCCGAGCCATCCGAACGGCGGCGACTCGAACATCAGCGTACCCAGGATGAAAGACGGCGCGGGTATCATGCGGCCTGCCTGCCTCGTTTCTCTGCGCGCTCCGCGCGGGGGCCGAACACGCGGTTGGCGATCAGCGGTTCCAGCAGCACAAAGAGCAGCGCGGCCCACAGGAGCGTATCCCACACGCCGTGGCCGCCGGCGCCACCCGTCAGCAGGGCGGCGAGGGATTGCTCGTTCGTCGCGCCGCCGGGTGCGGCGGTGTCGGTGACTTCCACGCGCCAGTTGCCGGCCAGCCGGCGGGCGTCGCTCAGGTCGAGCGTGCGCGGGATCGACTCGCGGCGGGGGACGTTGACCGCGAGCACCGAACTCGCCGTCGTGCTGTTCTGCTGTGTTTGGCGCGGTGATCCGTCAGAGGCGGGTACCTCAAGCTGGTAAAAGCCGGGCTGCGTCACCGCCTCGGCCGGCAGCAGCGCGACCGGCTCGGCGCCGACGACATTGACCGCGGCCCGCAGCCGCACGCCGTCCGGCCGGAGCACGTACACCGGCTGATCCACGTTCCAGCCGCCGCGCAGCAGCACCAGGTCCTCGCCGACGGCGTGCGTGGCGATCCCCGTGCCGCTGCCCGCGAGGTAGCTGGCCAGGCGGTTGATCAGCGGGAGGAACACTCGCCGCAGCGGCAGGTTCGTCCAACGCGGGTCGGGTGGGGCGGCCAGCAGCACGACCTTCCCGCGGCCGTAGCTGCGCTCGACGATGAACGGCAGGAGGCCGTCGGTCGTCGAAGGGCCGCCGTCCAGGGCCGCGACGACCCAGGCGTCGCGCGGCGTCAGCGTGTAAGCGCGGTAGACGTTGATGCCGGCCAGAGCGCTGCGGAGCGTGCCGCTGAAACGTTGGAGGACGGGGTGGGCGACATCCGCGGCCACCAGGCTGAGCGAGCGCTCGGCGCCCGCGGTGTCGAGCACGTCGCCGACCGTTGCAGGGAGCAGCCCACCGAGGGGACGGCTCACGCCGGCGAGCACGTCGTTGTAAAAAGAGCGGTCAAGCTTTTCTCCGGGAAACACGGCCAGCCCGCCGCCGGCCTGCACGAACTGCTCGAGGCGCTCGACCTGCGGCAGCGACAGCTCCGGCACGTCGCTGAGGATCACGACGCGTTGGGCGTCGAGCGCGACGCCGGGCAGATCGGTGGGCGCGATGACGTGGACGCGGAGCGTGTCAGCCTCGCCGCCGCCGGCTCGCAACGCGGCCCGCAGGTAGAGCGTCGCGGACCGGCGCGTTGCCACCGGCTCGCTCGTCCCGTGCGCCTGGCCATCGACGAGCAGCACGGTGAGTTCCGGCGAGACGTTGACGGTTGCGAAGAGCGTGTCGTCGGCGGGCAGGGCGTCGTGCGCGTCCACCGTGAGCTTCAAGCGATGCTCGCCGGGCGTCGCGAATGTGAGCGGGATGCGCTCCGTATGCGGGCTGCCGCCGGGCAACTCGACCGGCCGGCGGAGGTACTCCTGGTCATCGACCCGCAGGGAGAGCTCGGCGGAGGTCGTTTGCGGGCGGTAGTTCACCAGTCGCACGCGGAGGAGGTTGGGCTGGCCCGCGACCGCGGTGCCCTGGCTCAGCACCAGCTCGTCGGCCGCCACGTTGTCCGCGGTCGGCGGCGTGAGGCGGACGATGCTGGCGGCCACGCGGTGCGGCGGGCTGGGCCAGTCGCTCTGCCGCCAGTCCGTCTCCTGGAGATCGGACAGGACCAGCAGATGCCGCTCACGTGCGGACGCGTCCTTGAAGAGCTCTGCCGCGCGCGCAAGGGCGGCGTGCGCGTCGCCGGCCGCACTCGTGGGCGTCAGCGCGGCAACGTCCCCGGCCAGCTTCGGCAGGTCGTCCGTCCACGCGAGGCCAGCCGGCGTCGGCGTGCCCAGCGTGCGGCCGGTGAACGTGATGACGGCGGCTTGGTCGCCGCTCGAGAGCTGGTGTAGCACGTCGGTCGCCAAGTCGCGAGCGCGCTCGAAGTGCGTGCGGTGCGCATCGTCCGCCGCCTGCATGGACAAGCTGTCGTCGAGCAGTATCGCCACGTCGCGCGTGCCCGCACGCCCCAAGCCCGCCCGATTCAGGATCGGTCGCGCCAAAGCCAGCGCTAGGAGCACGCACGTTGCCATCCGCAGCATCAGCAAGAGCAGCCGCCGCAGCCGCAGCCGCCGTTGCGTCCGCGTAATCGCTTGCGTGAAGAAGCGGTTGGTCGAGAACTCGATCACCGTTCGCTGGCGGCGCTGGTAGAGGTGCAGCAGCAGCGGCACGGCCGCCGCCAGCGCGAAGAGCAGAGCCAGGGGAGACAGCAGCGTCACAACGGTTCACTCGTCACGTACAGCTCCGCAGCCGCGCGAGATCGGTGCCGCAAACCGCGGCGAGGTTGCGCGTGATCTTCGCAACGTCCCAGTCCCACCAGCGGATTTCGAGCAGGGCGGCGATCGTGTTCGCGTCGAACCGGGCCCGAATCGCGCGGGCCGGGTTGCCGCCCACAATCTGGTAGGGCGGCACGTCTCTGGTCACGACGGAGCGCGAGGCGACGATCGCCCCGTCGCCGATCTTCACGCCCGGCATGATGAGACTGTCGTAGCCGAGCCAGACGTCGTTGCCGACCACGGTGTCGCCGCGGGTCGGGAACTCGAACTCCGGCGGCAGGTTTTGGCGCCAGTCGCCGCCGAAGATCGCGAACGGGTACGACGAGAATCCGCGGATATTGTGGTTGCCGCCGTTCATGATGAACTTCACGGCGGTGGCGACGGCGCAGAACTTCCCGATGATGAGCTTGTCGCCGACGAAATCGAAGTGGTAGAGGACGTTGGCCTCGAAGTTCGCGACGCCCGCAGGGTCGTCGTAGTACGTGTAATCGCCCACGATGATGTTGGGGCGGGTCACGTGGTTCTTGAGATACGCCAGCCGCGGATGTTCCGGCAGCGGGAACGGGTTGTTCGGGTCCGGGCCGCAGGGAATGGGCATTTCGCAAGCCTCCAGTCGTCAGCGCCGCTTGCCGCGCAGCCGCGAACGCAGGTACTTCGTCAGCACGCGCTCCGCCGGCTCACTCGTCCGGCAGCGGATCAGGTCCACACCGTGCGCCCGCGCCCCGGCGTCCAGGCGGTCACAGAACCGCCGCACCTCATCCCGCACGTGCTCGCGCACGAGTTGCGGCTCCGCTTCAAACTCGGCGCCCGTTTCCATGTCGCGAATGATCGTTACGCCGGAGGCCGCCAGACCGAGGTCGAACTCCAGCTCGCGCGGATCGAGGACCTGAAACACGACGACTTCGTGTCCGCGGTGGGCGGTCTGGCCGAGCGCGGAGAGCACGGCGTCCGGATCGTCGAGCAGGTCGCTGATCACGACGACCAGGCTCCGGCGGCGCAGGCGGGCCGCGACTTGTGCGATCACGGCGGCGAGGTTCGTCGGGCCGGCCGGCGCGGCGCGCTCCAGGACCTGACACAAGCCGACGACGTGGCCGGCGGCCGCCCGCGGCGCCACCTGCCCCACGATGCGGTCGCCGACGAGCATGAGCCCCACGCTGTCGCCCTGTTGGAGCAACAAATACGAAAGTGCCGCGGCCAGCACGCGCGCATATTGGAATTTGCTCTCGCCGTTGCCCTCGGCGGCGGCCGATTGCGGGCTAAGCGCGGACAATTTCGCCCCGTTGAACGCCATCGACCGCGAGCAGTCGACCAGGAGCATGACGCGCATGTTCGTCTCCTGCTCGTACTGCTTGATGACGTAGCGGTCGGAGCGGGCGAGCACACGCCAGTCGAGGCGCCGCGGCTCGTCGCCCGGCGTGTACTGCCGGTGCTGGGCGAACTCGATCGACAGCCCGTGCAGCGGCGAGCGATGCAGGCCGTGCAGCACCCCTTCGACGACCCGCCGCGCGACCAGCGACAGCCCGCTGATGCGCTCTAGCAGCGCAGGTTCGAGCAGCGGCTTAGTGCGCACGGGCATTTGCCAGCCTTCGACGAAACCGCGGAGGAGCAGAGAGCGCAGCGGACGCAGAGCCGGGGAGATTCAAGCGGATGTTCGGTCCGGGGTTGCGTGCCGGGGTGTGCGTGATGTGACGATCGAACCTTGCAGACAACAACATCGTCTTTCTCTGCGTTCTCCGCGTTCTCTGCGCCTCCGCGGTTACCGCTACGCTTCGGCGACCAGCTTCAGCAGGTCGCCGACGACCCGATCCGCGTCGATGCCCTCCGATTCGGCGGCGAAATTCGTCAGCACGCGGTGCCGCAGCACGATCGGCGCCACATCGCGGACGTGGTCGCACGCGACGTTCGTCGTGCCGGCCAGCAGCGCCCGCGTCTTGGCCCCCAGCACCAGGTACTGTGCCGCCCGCGGCCCGGCGCCCCACCGCACGTACTTCTTGACGACCTCCGGCGCCGTCGGGTCTTCCGGCCGCGTCGCGCGGGCCAGCTTCACCGCGTAGCCGGCGACGTGGTCCGAAATCGGCACCCGCCGCACGAGCGCTTGCAGTTGCAGCACCGTCTCCTGGTCCAGCAGCTTCGACGCCTGCGGCAGGCCCGGCCCGGTCGTCGTCTTCGCGATGGTCAGCTCTTCCGCCGCGGTCGGGTAATCGACCTTGAGCGCAAACATGAACCGGTCGAGCTGGGCTTCGGGCAGCGGATACGTGCCCTCCTGCTCGATGGGGTTNNGGCGGCGTGCGGTTGATCTCGTCCGCCAGCACGATGTGGGCGAACACCGGCCCGGCCACGAAGCGAAACGCGCGCTTGCCTGTAGTGCGGTCCTCTTCGAGTACTTCGGTGCCCGTGATGTCCGCCGGCATCAGGTCGGGCGTGAACTGAATGCGCGAGAACGTCAGCGCCATGATGTCCGCGAGCGTCTGAATCATCAGCGTCTTGGCGAGCCCGGGTACGCCGATGAGCAGCGCATGCCCCTGGGCGAAGATCGCGGTCAGCAGGTCGTCGAGCACCTGCCCCTGCCCGACGATCCGCCGGGCGAGCTCCTGCCGGATGCGCACGCGGCTCTTGGCGACATTCTGGACGAGCTGGAGTTGTTGCTGGACGGCGGGGTCGATCTGCGTTTGGGCTTGCGTCATGTATCCATGCCTATTGCATCACATAGACGATCAGGTTGGTGCCGAGCTTCAGCGCGTCCTCGGTCGTGTAGCACCGCGCGTAGGTATTGAACTCGTGTGCCCACCCGTCGCACAGGCCGTAGCGGCTGTAGAGGATCACCGGCCGCCGCTCGACGATCACGGCCTCGATGGCCGGCGCCACCGGCTCTTCCTCGCTGTGCAGCGTCAGCTTGTCGAGCTTGTGAAAGCACGCGAACAGCGGATGATCCGGCGGCAACGGCGCCAGGGGCGTATCCGGGAACAGCTCGTGACACAGGGCCCGAAACGCGACGTCGAACTCCGCGCTGCCCGCGGCGGCGTCTGCCAGCAGCGTCCCGCCGCTGGTCAGGTAGCGATGCAGCAGCGCCCGCTCTTCCTTGCTGAGGGCCGGGTCCCACGAGCCAGTCATGTACAAAAGCGGGTACTCGAATAGCGCGGGGTCCTTTAGTGCGAGCGTCTTGCGCTCGAACCGCACGGCGACGGAGGTGTTGGACGCCAGCTCCTTCAGGAAATAGGGCACCGCGGAGGGGTTGGGGTTCCAGTTGCCGTCGTGGATCAGTTGCGGGAACACGAGTTGGGTACGCGGTCGCTCGCTCGGTCCGGTAATCTCGCGCGTGCGGGCAAGGAACTTCGCGTAGCGGTTCTCGGCGGTCACGTAGGTGAGCAGGTTGAGCCCGAGGCGCGTCGAATCCGCGGCGCTAAGGCGCGTCACGCCGGGGGCGGCCCACTCGTTCCAGCCGCTGGCCAGGTCTTCGAGGCTGACGATGGCCGCCGCCCGCGTGCCGAGCGTTATGGCGCGCAGCCGGGGCGGGGCGACCTGCTCAGAGGGCTTGTCGAGCGGATTGTCGGACGGGGCTTGGTAGTGCACCTGCTCGATGTCGTCGCGCGCGTGGTAGACGGCGTGATCGAGCGGCAGCGGGCGCAGCGGGCAGTTCGGGAACGCCTTGGCCAGTTCAGCCTCGGTCGACGCGTACGCGTCGGGCCGCCCGCAGCAGTTAATGAGCAGCGTGCCGCCGCCGAGCACGTAGCTGCGGAGGCCGGCGCGCTGCTCGTCGGTCAGTTCGAGCGGGTAGTAGGCGCACAGGTACAGCACGGGCGTGCGGACCTCGACGTTCGAGGCGTACTTGCGGGCCAGCTCGTCGATGTCGAGCTGCTCCCAGCCGTACCAGACTTTCAGTTGCTCCTTGGCGCTGGTCAGCAGGTGATCGACGGCCCCCGGCGAGCCCTGCCAGCCCTTGAAGCTGAAGTTCCCCACGTTGGCAATCAGCATCGGCGCCGCCGGCGGACGCTTCTTTTCCGTTCGGCGTTGCGGCACCACGGGCAGCGGCAGCGGCGGGAACCCCTCGGCGCCCTTCGTGAGGTGCGGCTTTTCCTTGGGCGGCGGCCCCCAGACGGTGATCCGCTCGTCGCCCAGCGCCGTCGCCCCCAGCGCGCTCGCGACCCCGAGCGCTGCCAGCATCCACTTCGTCCGTGCCACGGGATGCATGCGCAGACTCCTTTCGTCACCTGGCCCCACTGGGCTAACGCGTCGCGGTCCAGCTTATTGCGGCCAGAAGCAGCGGCACCCTCGATTGTATCACTGCGCGCCGGTGGCGCGCACACCGACAGGAGGGCAGGCCCAGTCTGTGTGGGCGACATGATGCAGGACGCGGCCGAATCCGGTCGGTATTCGGACGTTACTCGTCGGCCGCCAACGGGTTGTAGCCCTCGATCTCGTATGCCGAGACGCGCAGGCGTCCCCCGTCGAAGACCGGCTCGGTGATCGCCTGCTTGATGGCCGCCGCGCTGGTCGCGCTGGGGTCAAAGGTGATGCGGATCGGGCTGACGTCCGGGCTCGGCCACGCCTCCACGCGCAGGTAGCCGCGGACCTTGAACTCGTCACGGCGCTCTAACTGCTGGACAAAAAGCTCGGTGCTGTGCCGGCACGTCGCTCCGTGCACCCGCAGCATGACCGCCGCGGTCTGCGCGGGCGGCGTACCGATCGTCCGCACAAAGGACGGCAGCGGGAACGCGTAGCTCGCCGCCACGGCGACGCCGATGCACGCCAGCAGGATCACGACGACCGCGGCCTTCGGCCAGCGCGCGCCCATGAATCGCGGCGGGCCCCACGTCAGCGGCGTGGCCGCCGGCTGGGCGGCTTTGCGGTTCAATGCGCACGTCACCTGGTCGCATGCCGCCACGCAATCGAAGCACGACGTGCACCGCGCGGCCGTGACCTGCGCTTCCTTGTCCACGCGAATCCCCATCGGGCACACCCGGGCGCACGCGCCGCAATCCGTGCACGTGCCGGCGTCGCGTTTGATCCGCGCGAGCCCGATGCGGGAGAACGGCGTGAACACGGCCGCGAGCGGGCACAGCCAGCGGCAGAACGGCACCATCAGGATCAGCGAGCCGAGCACGATGCCGCCGCTGACGACGTACGCCCATACGGTGATGTCCGTGCCGTGCCGGCTGATGAGGGCATAGCACGGGTCGTACCCGCGGAAGACCAGTTCGCCGACTCTGCACGTGAAATACACGATGACCCCCAGCACCGCGTACTTCAGGAGCGCGAGCGTCCGGTCGAGCGCGTAGGGCACCTTGAGCGGCCGGATCCCCAGCCGCCGGGCGCCGAGTTGCAGCCACTCCCCGGCCGTCCCGATCGGACAGGCATAGCCGCAGAACGCCCGGCGGACGAGCAGGGCGAGTACGAGCACCCCGCCGAGCACGTAGAAGTTCGAAACCCCGAGCGAGCAGATCAGATCGCCACCCTTGACGTAGCCGTAGGCGGCCTCCACGCCGCCGAACGGGCACCAGCGTTCGGCATGCCCACGCAGCGCAAAGACGCCAATCAGTGTAAGAGCGAGAAAGCTGAATTGCAGGAGCCGGCGTGTTCTCTTCATTCGTCCTCGGTGCGCACTTCCGGCGGCGCTAGCGCTGCGCCGCCCCGGGCTCAGCCAACTCCCCATGTTGCCGGAACCCCGCCGGCGATTCCAGTGCGATTTCGCGGCGGGGGGCGAAAAAGCACAACAGGAGCCCAATCGCCAGCAAGACGCCGGCCCCGATAATCCAGGGCAGCGGCGGCCCACCGTCCGCGGCGGGGTTGAACCCGAGCGCTGTCAGCAACGGCTTGAGGCCGTCCTCGCGGATGGACAGGCCGCTCAGGGCGTTGTGCATGAGGTGAGCGAGGAACGCAGGCCACAGCGAGCCGTAGCGCACCACCAGCAGCCCAAACAGCAGACCCAGGGCGCTCGTGGAGATCAACCGGTGCACGCTGTGGTGGTAGAGGCCGAACGCCAGCGCGGCGATCAGCACCGCGCCGGTCTTGCCGACTCCGTTTCGCAGGCCGCTGAGGGCGTAGCCGCGGAAGAAGAACTCCTCGCACGCGGCGGGGACCAGCCCCAGGAAGAGAAGCATGACCAGGGGTGATGTGTCGCCCAACTGCCGGGTCATCTGCTCGAAGGCCTGTTCCATCGCCCGCGGCAGCGGCAGCCAGCCCTCCTGAAACACCAGCCAGGCCTGCGCGAGCACCCACGTGGACAGCCCGAAGCACAACGCTGCCAGCAGGGCCATCCCCGGCGGCCGCGCGAGCGCGAACGTGGTACCGATCCGCACGCGCATGTACCCCGCTGCGCCCAGCGGGACGCCGACGAACAGAACGAGCATGATGGCGGCGATGCCGACCCAGAACCACAGCGTCCCGACCACGCCGGGCACGTGCAGCAGTTGCTGCTGAGCGAAGAACATGAGGGAAAAGATGACGGCCAGCAGCAGCGCGGCCTGGGCGATGCTCGGCGTGTCGGCGGGCTTGAAGAAGCGGCGCTGGAACAGCGTCTTGACCGACCCGCTGTCCGCGAAGAGCACCGCCTCCTGGCCGAACAACCGGGCCGCGACCGCCACCGCCGCCCCCGCGTACAGCGTCGTGGACAGCGTCACCCACAGAATCGCGACCACGTCGAACTTCCCCATGAACAGGTCGCGCGTCAGGATCACGATGTTCGTCACCGGCACGATCAGCAGCGGCCCTTCCAGACGCGTCCCCGGCAGTACGCCGACGATCGCGGGGATCATCGCGGCGACCATTACCGGCATGACGTAGTTCTGGGCCTCCTTGAAGCTGCGGGCGAAGCTGCACACCGCCAGCAGCAGCGCGCTGAACATGACCGCCAGCGGGATCAGCAGCACCAGCACCCACGGGAGCGCCGCGAGCGGGATCACCACCTCCTTGCCGCGCGTCAGCAGGTCGCCCAGCCCGCCCAGGTAGATCGTCCCCCCGATCGACAGCAGGTTCAGCGTCGCACTGAGCATCCCGATCAGCGCGACCACGACGAACTTGCCGGCGATCAGGTCCACCGTCGGCACGGGCGCGACCATCAGCGTCTCCAGCGTGCCGCGCTCACGCTCGCCGGCCGTCAGGTCGATCGCCGGGTAAACCGCGCCCGTGATCGTCATCATCACCAGGATCAGCGGCACGATCTGGCCGAGGATCGACCCGCCGACTTTCTCCGGCGTCGCGGTCGTCTCCTCGCGAAACTCAATCGGCCGGACGAACGCGGGATCGAGCTCCGCACGCTTGAGCCGCTGGGTGAGCATGGCGTCCGCGGCGCGCTGGAGGATACTCTCGAGGCCGGTGGCCGCGATCTGGCTGCGGATGTCGGTCTGGTCCATCAGCAGCGTGACCTGCGTGCAGCCCGAGCCCGCTGGCGCCGGTGGTGTTCCGTCCAGCAGCAGCCCGACGTTCGCCTGGCCCTGGGTGACCATCTCCCGCACGTGGCCGGCGTTCGCGACGACGGCGATGCTGTAGGGTGGCGGCTGCCGGCGCACGTCCTCGCGGGCCGCCTCGGTCGCCGACCGGTCCCGCAACCCCTTGGCCTTCGGTTTCTCGGCTGGCAACTGCCCCTGCTGCTCGCGCTCGACCAGCTCCTCGGCCGGCAGTCCGGCGGCGCCCGGCCGGCGCGTCGGGTCCTTGTCGATCACGTCGCGCAGCCAGCCCGCCACCTCGGGGCCCGCCACGACGACCCGGTACTCCTCCTGCTTGAGCCGGCTGATTTGTAGCTCGAATCCTTGGAGCGACCCGAGGATCATGGCCGGGTACAGCACCATCGGCACCAGCACCATCGCGATGAGCGTGCGCCGGTCGCGGAGCGTGTCGGTCAGCTCCTTGCGCCAGATTGTGTTGATGCGCGTAAATCGGTTCATCGGGCCGTCACCGGGCCGAACACGGAGTCGCTCGCGCCCACCAATTGCAGGAACACCTCGCTCAGCCGCTGCCGCCCGGTCTGCTGCTTCAGCACATCGAGTTCGCCTTCGGCGATCAGCCGGCCGTTGTGAATCAGCCCCATCCGGCGGCACAGCATGTCGATCTCGTCCAGCGCGTGTGTCGAGAGCAGGACCGCTTTGCCTGCCGCCGCCTGCGTGCGAATGAAGTCCAGGATCAACCGGTTGCTGAGCACGTCCAGCCCGAGCGTCGGCTCGTCCAGCACCAGGATGCGTGGATCGGCGATGAGCGCCCGGGCGATGTTAACGCGCTGCTTTTGCCCGGTGGACAGCGCGCCGCAGCGCAGCTTCAGGTACTCGCCCATGCCCAGCCAGTCCGACAACTGCCGGATGCGGGCTCGCGCCACCTCGCGCGGCAGGTCGTAAAGCGTCGCGAAGTACTCCAGGACTTCCGCCGGCGTCAGGCGGGCGTACAGGCCGGTGTTCGCCGTGAGATACCCGATCTGCCGCTTGACCAGGTCCGGGCGCTCGGTGACGTCCTGTCCGCCGATGAGCACGCGGCCGGCAGTGGGCCGTAGCAGGCCACTAATCATGCGCAGCGAGGTCGTCTTGCCCGCCCCGTTGGGCCCCAGCAGGCCGTAAATCTCGCCCGGCTGGACGGTGAAGGAAATATGATCGACGGCGACCTTCTCGGTGCCATCCGGGTTGGGGAAGACCTTCGTGAGTCCGTCGATCGCGATCATCCGTGATCCCGGGCGCGCCCGCCGCGCCACCGTGCATTCTTACCTTATCGGCACGCGGGTCTGTCGTGCTCGATAGCCTACCGGAAGCACCGGACCCGCGACAGCGCGCGTCCCGCGCGAATCCGCCCCCGGTTCGCCGTGAAAACCCGCCCGCCTTCGCTTATCCTGCGCGGTGTCTGGAGGTGCGCATGGACGGGTTGTGGAACCGGATGCATCGCCTCGTCGGCATCGTCGTCGGTGTCTTGCTCGCGGGACATTGCACCGCCCGGGCGGACCTGGCCGACGTCTACCTGCGAAATGGCCTGTGCCTGCGCGCCGACGTAACCGTCACGGACGACGCCGTCATCCTGCGCAACGCGGCGGGCGAGGCGCGCCTGCCCCGCGCCGACGTCGCACGCATCGTCCCCATCAACCCGACGACGGGCGAGGCGGAGTCGCAACCGGCGACGCGCCCCGCGGCCGAGCCGGCCACGCAGGAAGCCGCCGGCGCGCGCGCGGAGAAGCCCCTGCCCGGGGAACTGCCGCCTGCCCCGCTGCTCTCGAAGCGGGACCTCCAGCGCCTGAAGCTGCACGAGCTCGTGCTGGAGGGCACCCCCGAGAATGTGCACGTGCAGTTCGAACACAAGAACAAGCAGCGCGATTTACCTGCCGACGTCCTGGACGAGCTGCACAAGCGCCCGGATTTCAAGCCCGCGTGGGCCGAAGTCCTCACACGCGGCCAGCCGCCGGAGAAGCTGCAGCTCATCGTCCGCGAGACGGGCATGAGGCACGCCGACCGCATCGACATCACGAGCGATCCGGAAGTGTTCGACATCTTCCGGCGGCGTGTGGTGCCGCTGGTGAACAACAGTTGTGCGCGGGCCGGGTGTCACGCCGGGACGACCGCCCGCGCGTTTCGCCTGCCGATCGGCTCCAAGGCCGGCGAGGCGTACGGATACGCCGTCTTCGCGCTGCTCGATCAGATGCAGGGCCGGCAGGGCCCGGTGATCGACCGGGAGAGTCCCGAAGACAGCCTGCTGCTCACGTACATGCTGCCGCAGGAGGACAACGACCGCGGCCATCCGCCGGTGGGGCGCGGACCGAGCTTCAAGCCGGTGATCTGGGGGCGCGACGACCCGCAGTACCGCGCCGTCGTGGATTGGATCAAGTTCCTGGTGCGGCCGCGGCCGGACTATGACCTGGAGTACAAGAATCCCTATGTGTACCCGGTCGGCGTGACGGCGCCCGAGCCCACGGGCGAGGTCGCCCCGCCGGCCACGGCAGAACCGGCGTCGCAGCCGACAACCGTGCCGGAGGGGCCGGAGCCGGAACGGAAATGAAGGCGCGTCAGAACTGCCCGGCGTAGATCAGCAGTGCCGGTCGGCCGTCCGGCCCGTAAATCGTGTGCACGGGATTACTCAGTTGCGTCTCCCCGGGGTGAACGATGTACACCACGCGGTGCAGCCGACCCTCCGCCTTCAGCGCTTCGAGCGGCGCGAGATCCCCTTTGTCATAGTAGAAGAAGAGCTTACCTACGCGCACGTACCGATCCCAATCCGGCATCGTGCGGATTGTCCGCTCGTCCTGGAACCAGCGCTGCGGATCATAGTCCAGCGCCACCATCGCCACGACGTACGGCGAACTCATGCTTGCGGACGAAATCACCACGGCGTCCACCTGGTCCAGCCCTGGTTTCATCCAGCTACACGCTTCCACCAGGGCCACGTGGAAGTTGGCGTAGACAAAGGGACGCCGCGTGTGCGCGCCGAAATAGTAGGTCCAAAAGGGCGCCTCGAAGCCGACGGCGGCGAGCGTCGCCAGTACGAGCGCACCCGTGCCGACGACGCGGCTTCGTCGCCAGAGCCATACGCCCACGGCCGCCGCCCCGACCGCCGCCAGGAGTGCCGGGGCGACCAGGCCCGGAGCCCCGCGCAGCATGTGCAGGCTGTTGTGCCAGCTCCCGTCGGCGGCCTGGTAGTCCAGTCCCCGGTAGAAGCAGTCCCCGGCGGGGTACAAGACGAGCCAGCAGAACAGAATGCGCGCCGCCGTTGATCTCCGCAGATTGCGGAGGATCACGGCCAGTCCGGCCAGCATGAGCGGCAGCGTGTACCACTGGAACAAACCGTAGCCCGCGGCCGTGTGAATCTCCGAGTGGTCGGCGTGGGCAAACAAATAGGCCGGATCGAAGTGCGCGACGTACCGTTCGGCGACCGCGGCCGCTTTCGCACTCAGCGGTGCGTCCTCCGGCCACAACGCCTGAAACGCCCCCCGTTTCTCGATGACCTCCGGGTGTGCCATGTGGTAGTACAGCAGCGGGCCGAACGTCACGCCAACGCCGATGGCCAGCCCCGCCGCGGCGAGCAGGGCGGCGCGCTGGTGCAGCCGGCGCCACCAGGCACGGCACGTCACGAGCACGCACACGACCAGGAAGATCGGAATGAACAGCAGGACCGCCGGGTATCCGTAGCAGCACACGCCAATGACCAGCCCGGCGACGAGGCCTTTCCAAACGCTGGGGCGCGGCATCTGATCGCTGAGCGGGAGGCCCGCCCACAAGAGGGACGCGAGCGCCACGCACGCCAGCAACGGCCCGAGCGCGGCCTCGTGGCCGAACCGGCTGAGCTGCATATGCCAGGGGGTGAGCGCCAGGAGCGCCGCCGCGACGAGGGCCGTGGGCCGATCAAAGAGGCGCTTGGCAATCCAGTAGAGCAGCAGAATGCTCGCCAGGCCGCTCACCGCGGACGGCAGGCGGCTCGTCCAGACGTTCATCCCGCCCAGGAGCTGAAAAGGCAGCAGAGTGTAGAGAAACAGCGGCGAGCGGTTCTCGCCGAGGGCGCGAAAGTAGAAGACCGGCCAGCCGGCACCAACCTGGTCGTGCCCGGTCTTCAGCAGGCACCACGCGTTCCACGCGTTGGCCGCCTCGTCCTGATTAAGACCTGGCGGCGCTGCGGTGAGCCACGCGATGCGCAGCACGCCCGCGACGAGGAGAATCGCCAGCAACGGCCCGTGTCGCACGTAGAAACCGCGTACCGCGGGCGACAGCGCCGGCGCGCGGGCGGTCTCCGCAGTCGATTGATCCAATGACATGCCGGGATGCTAGATAGGCCGCGGAGGTCGTTCAAGTCCGTGCCGATGTTCTCAGGATCAGGCGCGTCGTGTCTCAGAGTTGCACATCGTAGATGAACCACGCCGGCCGTCCGTCCGGCGCGCAGATCGTGTGCACGGGGTTGCTCAACTGCAGCTCCCCGGGACGCACCATGAACAGCACGCGGTGCGGCTGCCCGTCCGCGCGCAGCGCCTCCAACTGCGCGAGGTCTTCCTTGTCGTAATAGTAGTAGAACTTGCCCACACGCACATACCGGTCCCATTCCGGCGTCGCGCGGATTGTCCGCTCGCCCTCGAACCAGCGCTGCGGATCGTAGCCCAGCGCCACCATCATCACGATGTACGGCGAATTCGTGCGCGCGGACCCGACCACCACCGCGTCCACTTGGTCCAGCCGCGGCCGCAGCCACTCGCACGCTTCCACCAAGGCGACGTGATAGTGGTAGAAGACGAACGGGCGCCGCGTGTGCGGCCCGAAGTAATACCTGCAGAACAGCACGTCGAATGGGACGACGGCCAGCACCGCCACAACGACGGCGGCGATGCACCCGGCGCGGCTCCGCCGCCAAATCCACAGTCCGACCGCCGCCGCACCAACCGCCGCCAGCAGCGCCGGCGCAATCAGCCCTGGAGCGCTCCGCAGCATGTGCATGCTGTTGTGCATGCTCCCGTCCGCCGCCGGATACGGCATTCCCGGGTACAGGCAATCCCCGGCGGGATACAGAATCACCCAGCAGAGCAGCACGCGCGCCGCCCTTGATTTCCACAGGTTGCGAAACATCACCCCCAGCCCGACCAGCATCGGCGGCAAGGCGTACCAGTGGTACATCCCGTACCCGGCCGGCATGTGAATCTCCGACCGGTCGCCGCCGCCAAAGAGCGAGTCCGGCGTAAAGTGGTCGGCGTAGCGCGCCAGAACCTTCGTTACGCGGACCGAGACGGGGTCATCCGGCTGCCAGAGCCACAAGAACTCGGCGCGCTTCGCCAACTCCTTGCCGTGCGCTATGTGCTCGTACCCCAGCGGGCCGATCGTCGCGGCCAGGCCCACCAGCAGCGCGACGAGCGACAGCACGTCCCGTCGCGTCCGCAGCAGCGCCCACCACGCGCGCCAGTTGACCAGGACGCAAGCCGCTACGAAGGGCGGCAAGAACAGCCGCACCGCCGCATAGCCGTAGCACGCCACGCCGGTCAGCAGACCCGCGACCAGTGCCCGCCACACGACCGGCCGCACTTCGCCGTCGCGCAGCGGCAGCCCGGCCCACAGCCATGCGGCCAGGGCCAGCGCGACGACGAGCGGGCCGATCGCCGCTTCGTGTCCCCAACGCGACAAGGCGATGTTCCACGGGCTCAGTGCGACGAGGAACGCAGCGACCAGCCCGGCGGGCCGATTGAACAGCCGCGCGCCGAGCCAATACGTGAGCAGGACGGTCAGGATGCCGGCCACGGCGGAGGGCAGACGCGTGGTCCAGACGTTGCAACCGCCGATAAGCTGAAACGGCAGCATCGTGTACAGGTAGAGGGCCGACCGGTTTCCCCCCAGCTCGCGGAAGTAGAAGATCGGCCAGCCGGCCCCGACCTGGTCGTGCCCGGTCTTGAGCAGGCACCACGCGTTCCAGGCGTTGGCGGCTTCGTCCTGATTCAGGCCGGGCGGTGCCTTCGTGAGGTACACGATGCGCAGCACGCCCGCGACGAGCAGAATGGCGAGCAGCACCCCGTATTGTGCGTACAAGCTGCGGGCGGAAGGCGCCTGCGGCATGGTCGGGACCGTCCGTGCAACCTGCGCCGTAGATCGCCCACGCGACATGCCGGGATGCTAGACAGACGGCGCGCGTCGTTCAAGCCTATGCCCGCCGGCCCGGCACCTGCCGGTCTCCGCCGGCCGACGCGTCTGTCTGGCGCTGCTCCTCGTGGTATTCCTGCTCGGTGTTCACCGACCACACGTCATGCCGGGCGCCGGTGATGTTCTCCGCCGCGTAGACGCCGGTCAGCATCGAGTGATCCTGGTTGTTGTAGCGGTGCAGGCCGTTGCGGCCGACCGTTTGCAGGTTGGAGAGCGTCTCAAGATAACTGCGCAGCGTCGCGACGGCTTCCTGGTAGCCGTGGTCGTAGATCGGGTACGCCTTCTTCATGCGGACGACCGTGCCGTCCTCGACGTCACGCGGGTCGACCAGGCCGAGTTGGGCACATTCGTGCGTGCCGAGCTCGATTAGCCGCCGGTCGTCCCAGCGCCACATCTCGTCGGTCTCCCAGACGAAATACTCCAGCCCCAGCGAGGTCCGCGACGGGTCGGGCACCATCGCCGGACTCCAGTTCTTGTAGTTCTGGATGCGGCCCATGCGGACCTCGGGCGAGTGCACGTACACCCAGTTGTCCGGGAACACCTCCGCCCGCTTCACGATCAGCACGACCGTCAGGTAATCCCGATAGCGCAGGCGACTAGCCGCCTCCAGCACCTGCGCCGGCGCCGGCGGGTCCAGCGCCCGGATCAGCTCGCGCAGCGGCATCGAAGAGACGTAGTGCTGGCCGGCGAATTCGGTGGGCTCGCCCGCGGCGGTCTGCCCGTATACGCACTCCACCTGCCCGCGCGCGTGCCGAACGCGTGTGACGGCGACGTCGCAGTGCGTCGGGTTGCCCTGCTCCGCCAGCCGTCGCGTGCAGGCCTCCCACATTTGCCCTGGCCCGAGTCGTGGGTACTTGAACTCGTCGATCAGCGTGGTGATGACCTGCCCGTCCTTCGACTTGCCCGAGCTGAAGAGCGCATGGCGGACGGCCTCCCACAACGACAAGTTCTTGATCCGCTGAGCCGCCCAGTCGGCGGAGATGTCCCGACACGGGATGCCCCACACCTTTTCCGTGTACGTCTTGAAGAAGATGTTGTATAGCCGGTATCCGAACCGCCCCGCGACCCAGTCCTCGAACGACTTCGCGTCGGCGCTGGGCCGCAACCGTGCCCGGGCGTAGCTCAGCCCGCAGCGGGCGGCCTCGAAGAGGCCCAGCCCGGCCAGCGCGTTGCCCGCCTTCAGTGGGTAATCGAAGAACCGGTTCTTGTAGTAGATGCGCGAGAGTCGCGGCCGCAGCAGAAAATCCTCACCGAGGATCTCGTCCCACAGTTCGTTAATCAGTGGCACCTTGGAGAAAAAGCGGTGGCCGCCGATGTCGAAACGGAAGCCGTGGTAGTCCACGGTCCGCGAAATCCCCCCGACCTGATGGTCGGCTTCCAGTACTGCCGACGACAGCCCCAGCTTCTGAAGCTCGTACGCGGTGGTCAACCCGGCCGGACCGGCACCAATCACGACTACATCGGGCATAGCGTCTCTTCCGACCTCAATCGCGCGTCCGCCGCGCGGTGCGCTCGCTGCATGATAGTCTACGCCGCCGTTCCGTGCACGCTTGCAGCCGGCGCCGCGCGCCGCCTACCCCTCCGTCCCCTCCGCCTCAACTCGTTACTCGCTATTCGCCACTCATAGCTCGCGTTTCCCCGCCTATCTCCGCCAGTTTCCGCCTATCTCCGCCAACCCTTCCTTCCCGCTTTGCTTTCCGCCTCTTTGTGGGGAATACTTGAGA
>PMMM01000135.1:12214-12371 GCA_003162245.1 Phycisphaerales bacterium | reverse complement strand
CGGTCGCTCCGCCGCGTGGGCTCCCCGCCGGCCCGAGATACCCGACGTAGCCCATGCTGCCCGACGCGTCGACGAGCAGGTGGCATGCTAGGTGCGTCTCGGCCTGGTATTTGCGCACGAACAGGCGGTCGCTGCGGGCGAACACCTTCCAGTCGAT
>PMMM01000135.1:0-12189 GCA_003162245.1 Phycisphaerales bacterium | reverse complement strand
TGCTCGCTGAACTCGACGGAGAACCCCTGGAACGGCGAGCTGTGCAGCCCGGCCAGAAACCCCTCGACGATGAAGCGGGCCCGCAAGTCGAGCCGGGCGACCTGCTGAATCACCTCCGGGTCAAGATAGTTCGCCAGCGACGCCATGGCTCACGCTAACCGCAGAGGCACCGAGAACGCAGAGCCCGCAGAGCAACGACGATATCGCGTTGGCGCCCGACGCATAGCCCGATTATTAGGCCCGCTCTGCGGTCTCAGCGCTCTCTGCGCCTCCGCGGTGACGGCGCTTCACGATTTGCTCTCGACCGCCGCGTCCTGCAAGACTTCCTTGATTGCCGTCCGGTTGAAGCGGATCTTGACGTTGTTCGTCTCGTCCACCTTGACGAGCACTTCGTTGTCGCGGACGTCCACGACCGTCCCGAGCACGCCGCCGATGGTCTGCACGCGGTCGTTCTTCTTCAGCGCGTCGAGCATCTGCTGGTACTTCTGCCGCTCTTTCGACCGTCCGCGCGACATGAACCACCAGAACACGCCGACCACCAGGACCAGCGGCAAGATCTGCCGCAAGAACATGTCTGCCCCTGAGGGCGGCGTGGGGTTCACCGGGGCCGATGTCGTCTGGGCCAACAGGAGCAACAGGTTCATGGTTCGCCTTCCTTCAAGTCCCGGGTCGCCGGGCCGCCTTCGAACACTCGCCGCCACGCGTCGAACGTGCCGCCCTCGAGGGCGGCCCGCATCTGCCGCATGAGCGCCTGATAGAAGTGGATATTATGGAGCGAGACCAGCGTCCCTCCAAGCACCTCGCCCGACAGGAACAGGTGCCGCAGGTAGCCGCGCGAGAAACTCCGGCACGTGTAGCAGTCGCAGGCCCCGTCCAACGGCTCCGGCGCGAGCTTGTGGCACGCGTTCCGCAGCCGTACCGTCCCGGCGCTCGTGAACGCATAGCCCTTCCGCCCGTTGCGCGTCGGCAAAACGCAATCGAACTGATCCACGCCGGCCGTTACCGCCTGCACCAGGTCCGCCGGCGTTCCGACGCCCATCAGGTACCGCGGCCGATCCGCCGGCAACTCCCCGGCAAACCCCTCCAGGAATGTGTACATCTCCTTCGGCGGCTCGCCAACGGACAGGCCCCCGAGCGCGTAGCCGTCGAACCCGATCTCGACCAGTTGCCCCAGGCACGCCCGCCGCAGCTCCAGATCGAGCCCGCCCTGCACGATGCCGTACAGCGCCTGGTCCGTACGCTGATGGGCCGCCCGGCAGCGACGCGCCCACGCCACCGTCCGGCGCACGGCGTCCTGCATGATCCCCGGCTCGGCCGGCAGGGCTGGGCACTCGTCGAGCACCATGACGATGTCCGCCCCGAGCTGGTTCTGAATCTGGATCGCACTTTCGGGCGTCAGGCGTACGGGAGTTCCGTCGAGGTGGGACCGGAACGCCACGCCGTCGTCGTCCACCCGGCGCAGCTCGTCCAGCGAGTACACCTGGAACCCGCCGCTGTCGGTCAGAATCGCACCGCCCCAGCCCATGAACCGGTGCAGGCCGCCCAGCCGTTCGACCGCCGCCGCTCCCGGCCGCAGCATCAGGTGGTACGTGTTCGCCAGCACGATCTGCGTACGCGTCTCGGCAAGCTGGGCGGGCGACAGGCCTTTCACGGCCGCGCGCGTCCCGACCGGCATGAACGCGGGCGTATCGACCGCGCCGTGTGGCGTGCGCAAAACGCCGCGGCGGGCCGCCCCGCAAGTCCGCAGCACGCTGAATGAGAACGCCCCCATCACGAATCCGGGCCTTCACCGCGGGAGATTCTGGGTTTTGGATTCTGGATCTTGGATTGGGACCGCGCAGGCTCCGCCAGACATTGGTTCCGGACGCCCCGGCGATCCAAAATCCAAACTCCCAAATCCAAAATCGCTAGCCCATCTTCTTCGGCGCGAGCTGCAGCCCGAACTCTGTCAGCCGCGTCTTGATCTCGCTGAGCGAAGTGGCGCCAAAGTTTCGCGTGGCCAGCAGGTCGGCCTCCGAGTAGTGCAGCAGGTCGCCGAGCGTAACGACGTTGAGCCGTTGCAGGCAGCGACGCGACCGCACGGAGAGCTCCAACTCGGCCACCGACCGCGACAGGATCCCCTCCTTCCCCGGGGGCAGCAGGGGTTTCGGCGGGGCAGCGTCCTCAACCGCCTCCGGCTCGACCTCTTCAGGCTGGAGCCCCAGCCGCAGCCCCTTCTTAACCAGCAGGGCGTTGATCTCGCTCAGGGACGTCTCGCCGAAGTTCTTGTACGCCAGCAACTCGGCCTCGCTGAGCCGCACCAGGTCGCCCAGCGTGCGGATGTTCATCTTCTTCAGGCAGTTGCGGGCCCGCACCGACAACTCGAACTCGGACAGCGGCGTGGCCAGCAGCCGCGTCCGGGCGTCGATCGGCTCGGTGCCCGCGTCCTCGATCACCATCTGCCGGCAGCTCTCGACGCTCTTGAAATACAAGCGCGCCCGGCGGTGGTTCGGATACGCCTTCAGCACGCGCCGCAAACAGGACAGCGCCGCGTCGTACGCCCCGCGCTCCTCGTACAGCCCCGCCGCGTTCAGCAGCGCGTTGACATACGCCCGCGGTTGGGCGCTTAGCCGGTTGTAGAGCTCCAGGGCCTGCTCGTCGTCGCCGCACTGATCGTACAGTCGGGCGCAGCGAAACAGCGCCTGGGTGTGTTCCGGGTCCAGCCCCAGCGCCATCTCGTATGCTTCGCCCGCCATCGCCCGGTCATCCCGGGCTTCCGCGATCACCCCGCGTACGAAATGCCAGTCCGGGCGGTTCACGCCCTCGGCCTCGCGCCGCGCGAGCAGTTCCTCCGCCTTCGACAGGTCCCCGGTGCGGACGTGCACTGCGGCCACCCGCATGTCGCACTCCAGGGCATCCCAGCCGGCCCGCGCCGCCTGCTGGAACTCGTGCACCGCGTCGGCAAAGCGGTTCAGGCCCAGGGCCGCCTCCGCCGCGTAGTAGTGGCGCACCTTGCCGCCGGGGCTCCGCCCAAACCACTCGAGGGCGTCGCCGAACTTGCCCAGGATCAACAGGCCCAACGCGGCCCGCAGCGGGTCGCCCTGGCCCTGCTGCGCCTTTTCCTGGTACTCGCGAACGAGCGTGTCGAAACGTTCGCGCGCGCTAAACGAGGCATGCGCCCCGTCCGCATAGAGCGCGAATCTATGGGCGTCCAACTCTACCTCGTCGAAGAACGACGAGAGTTCAGTCGTATCCATCGTCATTTGCACGTGGCTCCACCTCGAATGCAGGAACTCGGCGCACTGCTTCGCATCGGGCTATAATAGTCCTTTACGCTTCGCTGACAAGGGCCGGCGGGACGGCCCGCCCAGCCGCGTGCACCCGGGCCAGGCCCGCAGTCGGACGCCGACGCACCAGATACGGATCGAGGCTGCCGCGTGTCAAACACGGATTGCTCGTTCATACGCCGCTTGCAGGAGCAGGTCCTCGTCTTCGATGGCGCGATGGGGACCAGCATTCATGCGCTCGACTTGCCGCTGGCTGACTATCGCGGCCTCGAGAATTGCTCCGAAATCCTCGTCGAGACCCGCCCCGACGCCATCGAGCAGATTCACCGCAGCTTCCTCGACGTCGGCTGTGACGCCGTCCAGACCGACACCTTCGGCGCCAATCGCGTCGTCCTCGCCGAATTCGGCCTCGCCGACCGAACCTACGACCTCAACGTCGCCGCCGCCCGCCTCGCCCGCCACGCCGTGGACGCGGTCGCCACCCCGGACCACCCACGCTTCGCCGTCGGCTCTCTCGGCCCCGGCACCAAGCTGATCTCCCTCCGCCAAATCAGCTACGACGACCTCCTCGCCAGCTACCTCGAGCAGGCCCGCGGCCTCCTCGACGGCGGCGTTGACGTCCTCCTGATCGAGACCTGCCAGGACATCCTCCAGGCCAAGGTCGCGATCCAGGCCGCCCGCCTCGCCTTCGACGCCTGCGGCCGCCGTGTCCCGCTCCTGTGCCAGGTCACCGTCGAGACCACCGGCACCATGCTCGTCGGCACCGACATCGCCGCCGCCGTCGCGACTCTCGAAGCCTACCCCGAAGTCGATGTCATCGGCCTGAACTGCGCCACCGGCCCGCAGGAGATGAGCGAGCACGTCCGCTACCTCTCCCGCGCCTGCTCGCGCTTCCTCAGCGTCCAGCCCAACGCCGGCCTCCCGCAGATCGTCGCCGGCCAGACGCATTTCCCGCTCTGCCCCACGGAGCTTGCCCGCTGGCTCCGCGAATTCGTCGAAGTCGATGGCGTCAACATCGTCGGCGGCTGCTGCGGCACAACCCCCGCCCACCTGAAGGCGGTCGTGGACGCGGTTCGCCCCCTCAAACCCCGCCCGCGAGAGATTGCCCACGAGCCCGCCGTCACCAGCCTCTACGCCGCCGTCCCCCTCCGCCAGGAAACCAGCTTTCTCATCATCGGCGAACGCTGCAACACCAACGGCTCCCGGCAATTCAAACGCCTGCTCGCCGACGGCGACTTCGATGGCGTCGTCGCGATGGCCCAGGAGCAGGGCCGCGAGGGCGCCCACGTCCTCGACGTCTGCGTCGATTTCGTCGGCCGCGACGGCGTTCCCGACATGGACCACGTCGTCCGCCGCCTCGCCAGCGAGGTCAACGCCCCCCTCATGCTCGACAGCACCGAGCCCGCCGTCCTCGAAGCCGGCCTCAAGCTCGCCGGCGGCAAGTGCATCGTCAATTCGGTCAACCTCGAAGACGGCGAAGAGCGCCTGCGGAAAGTCTGCCCCCTCCTCCGTCAGTACGGCGCCGCCGTCGTCGCCCTGACCATCGACGAGGACCCGACCGAGGCGATGGCCAAGACCGCCGACCGCAAAGTCGCCATCGCCACGCGCCTGCACGACCTCCTCACGCAGAAGTACGGCATCAATGAGGAAGACATCTTCTTCGACTGCCTCACCTTCCCGATCACCACCGGCAACGTCGAGGACCGCCGCCTCGCCCTCGAAACGCTCGACGGCATCGAACGCGTCACGAAGAAATTCCCCCGCTGCCAGGCTGTCCTCGGCGTCAGCAACGTCAGCTTCGGCCTCCAGCCCGCCGCCCGCGTCGTCCTCAACTCGGCCTTCCTTTACGAAGCCTGCCGCCGCGGCCTCACCGCCGCCATCGTCCACGCCGGCAAGATCCTCCCGCGCACGCAGATCAGCGACGAGCGCTGGAACGCCGCCCTCGACCTCATCCACGACCGCCGCCTGGTCGGCTCCACTCACACCGACGCCATTCGCGACGGCTCCGACGCCAGTCCGCTCGAACACTTCATCGGGCTCTTCACGGAGGGCGAGCAGCTTGCCGAGAAGACCAAAATCGCCGACCTGCCCATCGAGGAGCGCCTCAAACGCCGCATCATCGACGGCGACCGCGTCGGCCTCGACACCGACCTCGACGCGGCCCTCCAGAAATACCGCCCCCTCGACATCATCAACGACCTGCTCCTCGCCGGCATGAAGACCGTCGGCGAGTTCTTCGCCTCCGGCCAGATGCAGCTCCCCTTCGTCCTCAAATCCGCCGAGACCATGAAGGCCGCCGTCGCCCACCTCGAGCCCCACATGGAGAAGACCGACTCCGCCGGCAAGGGCACGCTCGTGCTCGCCACGGTGAAGGGCGATGTTCACGACATCGGCAAGAACCTCGTNNGACGTGCACGACATCGGCAAAAACCTCGTCGATATCATCCTCACCAACAACGGCTACCAGGTCTTCAACCTCGGCATCAAGCAGCCCATCGCCAACATCATCAACGCGTGGCGTGAGCACCAGGCCGACGCCATCGGCCTCTCCGGCCTGCTCGTCAAGTCCACGCTCGTCATGCGCGAAGACCTTCTCGCTCTCAACGAGCAAGGCATCACGGTCCCCGTGATCCTTGGCGGTGCCGCCCTGACACGCCGCTACGTTGAGGACGACCTCCGCAAGATCTACAAAGGCCCCCTCTTCTACGCCAAGGACGCCTTCGACGGCCTCCGCCTGATGGCCGAATTCGCCGCCGGCAAGCACAAAGTGAAGGAATCACAGGAGGGCGCAACCGCCGTCACGCCGGAGGCTCCGCGCCGCGGTCCAAACCTCGAAGCCGAAATCGAGCAGCGCTACGGCTTGCGCCCCGTCGATGTTGAGGTTTCCGCACCCGAGCCGCCCGTTACGCGCGCGGCGGCGCGGTCCGACATTACGCACGATACGCCCGTCCCGCAGCCGCCGTTCTGGGGCACGCGCGTCCTCGACCAGATCGACCTCAGCACCCCGCTCGCCTACATCAACGAAACGATGCTCTTCCAAGTCCAATGGGGCTTTCGCAAGAAGCGCCGCTCCCCCGAAGAGTGGCAGCGCTACATTGCCGGCGAAATTCGCCCCATCTACCGCGCCCTCATCGACCGCTGCGAGCGCGAAGCCATCCTCCACCCCCAGGCGATCTACGGCTACTGGCCCTGCAACTCCTCCGGCGACGACTTAATAATCTATGCTCCACCCCTTGGGCCCTCGGTCCCTGGGTCCCTCGGTCCCTCGGCCGAAGTCACCCGCTTCACCTTCCCGCGCCAAAAGAAAGCCCCCTTCTGGTGCCTCTCCGACTTCTGGCGGCCCGCCAGCGCCGGCGTCGTCGATGTCGTCGCCTTTTCCCTCGTCACCGCCGGCCGCCGCGTCAGCGAGGTCGCCCGGCAGTGGTTCGCCCAAAACGAGTACCAGCAGTACCTCTTCCTCCACGGCCTCGGCGTCGAGCTGGCCGAAGCCCTCGCGGAGTACATCCACAAGCAGGTCCGCGCCGAACTCGGCCTCGCCGCCCACGACGCCCGCGACCTCCACAAGCTCTTCCAGCAAGGCTACCAGGGCAGCCGCTACAGCTTCGGCTATCCCGCCTGCCCCAACCTGGAGGACGAGGTCCCGCTGATGAAGCTGCTGGCGCCGGAGCGTATCGGCGTCTCCCTCACCGACGGCTTCATGCTCGACCCCGAGCAATCAACCAGCGCCATCATCGCCTACCACCCCCAGGCGCGCTACTTCAACGTCCGCTGAGCTGTGGCGTGGCCGCTCCAGCCGCTCCCACCGTCGCGTAGCGCTCACTCGTGCAGGAAATCGTCGCACACGACGACGGCGCCATTGGAAGCGGCCATGTTATGTTCCGGGACGCCGCCAAGACCCTCGCTGTCGACGCGGCTTCTCAGCGAGAACGAATAGGTTGCCCTTCGACAGGCTCCAGCTTTCCGGCCGCGGTTTCCTTCTTCCCGCCGTTCCAGTTGGGCGCCAACTCTCGAACGAGGCTGTCTTCCAACCCCGCGGCGAGGTTGACGTGGAAGCCGCCGTAATGAAGAAGACCGGTGTCCGGCAGGACAAATATCTCAACGGATTTGCCCTGTACCAGGCACCTGCGCATGTTCTCGTTGTTCTTGATGTTGGTAGATTGAGTCTCGGCCGGCTTCCGATAGCCGGCCATTCGCTTGCTGAGCGGCTGGACGGTCTTCCCGACGTACATCGGCTCCCCGTCCACAACGAAGGCGTAAAGAACGTTGCGATCGTTCTCGTGGGCGGTGAGTTCCAAGCCAAGGGATCCGTTCGTAAGGCTCCAGCAACCCGCGCGTGTGAAGCCGATGGCCTTAATGCGATTCAAGTTGTCCGCCACCGATGCTCCTCCTAAGCAGTGACCCCGCGGGCTCACCCCACCGCACCGAACATCCGCTCAAACAACTCCGCCGACCACTTCGCCCCCTCCTCGCTTAACACGATCGACAGCGCCTTGGTCTTCGGGTTGTCGATGAAGCCCTTCTCGTGCAGCCGGTCCATCACCTCCCACGCCAACCCCTTCCACGCCCGTTTCACGCCGTACTGCTCGGACGTCGTCAGGTACAGCAGCGCCAGCACCGCCTCGTCCACCTTCTCGTGATCGTATTCCATGTTTCGCCCTCGCGCGACGCCACGATTCTATCACCGCTGCCCGTCGCGTGTGCCACTGCTCTTGAGCAGTGCTTCTGCCGCTGGGGCTGGTCTACTGCTTCATGCCTCCAGCCCGGATTCGCCGCTCTCGACCACGCCCGAGTTCTCTCTCCGCGCCAGCGCCAGCAGCGCCGCCTTGTGCCAGCTCACCGCCGCCCCCGCCACCAGTAGCACGAAGCTGCCCGCGATGATCAGCGTCGCCATCGGGTTGGCCGCATTCGCGAGGCCGCGCCCGCCAAAGAACAGCCCGTTCGCCACCAGCACGCCGGCGCCGACCGCCCGGTAGCGCGTCACCCGCCAAACCTGCCCGACGCCCAGCAGCACAGCAATCACCGCCGCGGCGTTCGCCCGCGCCACCCAGCACCACCCGGCGTCGAAATCGTAGTACCACCCAATCCCGAGCATGATCGCCAGCAGCCACAACACCGTGTTCAAATCCGGCCGCCGCACGCCCAGGTGGGCCGCGATCAGCAGCATCCAGCACGCCGACACGCCGATCATCAGCGTCGCCCCCGGCCGCTCGAGCGCCCAAACGACGACCGCCGCTTGCAGGCTCGTCAGACCGAGGATCGCCTCCGCCCGCGACCGCCGCACACACGCCGCAATCAGCAAGTACGCCGCCAGCGCCAGCAGTGCGAGCGCCGCCAGGTCGCGCCCCGGCACTCCGGCCGCACCCGGAATGGCCGGGCCCGCGCCTGGCGCTCGAAACTCGTGCACGCCGCGCAGCACCGCACACGCCAGCGCCACGTTCCCCGCGTGCA
The DNA here is from genome assembly GCA_003162245.1 of Phycisphaerales bacterium. Taxonomy (GTDB): domain Bacteria; phylum Planctomycetota; class Phycisphaerae; order UBA1845; family Fen-1342; genus Fen-1342. The sequence continues at coordinate 3,475 of PMMM01000135.1, read as the reverse complement.
GCAGCGCCGCCGACCGATTCCGCAGCGCCCCGACCCACCAAACCACCGTCGCCAGCACCAGCGCCGTAAACAGCGGGTCCCGCAGCCACCGCGGCAACTCGCGAATCGGCACTTCCGGGTCGAACGCCTGCAGCGACAGCGCCAGCGCGGCAACCGCCGGCACGCTCGCCCCCGCCAGCAGCCAACCACGTCGCAATCCGCTCCGCGCGAGATACTCAAACGCAACGCACGCCGCCGCCACGAGCAGCGGGCTCCCATAGAATGCCCGCGCATGCCCGAAAAACGCGTAGTTCATCCCGTACAAGTGCGTCGCGCTCGCCGCCAGCAGCATCGCGACGAACCCCGCTTCCACCGCCAGCCGTGCCCTCGCCGCACCCTCCATCGCCCGCGGCCCCAGGCCGTACGTCCGCAGCCCCGCCACCGCGAGCAGCGCAATCGCCGCCAGCAGCCACCAGCACCCGTACAAAAACAGCTCGTTCGTCCCCGGCCCGTTTTCGACGTGCAGCACGGCCGGCGCCACGACCAGCAGCACGAAGCACGCCACCGCCAGCACTCGCGTCGGCCCGCTCAGCCCCAAGGCCAGCGACCGCCGCACGATGAACAGCTCGATCAGCGCGAAAACCAGCACGCCGACGGCACACAGCAGCCCCTCCCGCGCCTGCCGCGCCGACAGCTCCACCGTCGCCGCCAGCGGCCCCGTCCAGAACAACGCCGCCACGAGCAGCAGCGACGGCTCGTCCTCCGGCGACCGCCGCCAGCGGTGCAACAAGAGCAGGATCGCCGTCACCGCCCACTCGTAAACCTGGAGCACGCCGAGCGTGACCAGGATCACGCCGATATCGCCCACCGGCGTGTTCGGCTGCACCAGGTACAGCCGGGCGCCGACCGCCATGCACCCCGCACTCATGAGGTACAGCGGATTCCGCCTGAGCCACCACACCAGCCGCCGCGCACACCAAGATTGTGATGCGGTTTCCATGACGCACCTCTTTTTCAGGCTGCGCGTAGCCGCCGCGCCTGCCACTGCATCGCTGCAGCGCACGCGCGTGCCTGTTGGTCCGGTTAAACGGGTACCACTGGGAGGCGGGCGGCTGGATGGGATGATGGGATGATGGCGACGATGACGCTTATGCGCTCACGCCGCGCCTTCCTACCCTAAGTCTGCCCGCGCTTTGGCGCAAGTCAAATCAAGCTGTTCCGCGCCACGAATTCTGACAACCCTCGCTCCCCGCCGCCGTCTCTTATCCTAAACGAGCCGCGTCCCCGCGGTTGTTGAGCAACGCGCGCCGTGTGCCACTGCTCTTGAGCAGTGCTCCTCGCCGCGCGCCGCCTCTACGACGACACCCACGTCGCCGTGCACCCATCGTACGTCTTGACCGCCGGCGCGCCAGACTCCGTCGCTGACGGTGGCGTGTGCCCCTGCTCTTGAGGACCGCCGACCGCGCGTCCCTGCTCTTGAGCAGTGTTCCCCGCCGCCCGCTGCGCCACCAACCTCTCCCAATGCTTCTCGTTGAAAATGCAACCCGGGTCCCCCGCGTTCACCGCCCCAAAATACCCGTCCGCCCGCGCCCGGCACCCGCCGCAGTAGTTCTTGAACTTGCACACCTCGCAGTGGTGCGTCAGCTTGCTCCGGTCGCACAGCAACTCCCAGAACTCGTTGTTCCGGAAGATGTCCCCAAACCCCCGCCGCCGCACGTTCCCCAGCACGCGCTGCGGCATATACACGCATGGCGTAATGTTCCCGTTGGGCTCCACGCACGCGTACGTCCGCCCCGCCCCGCACCCGCCGAGGTACTTCGCGATCACCTTCGCCTTCATCCCGCTCCCCGCCCCGCAGTGCGAGCACGTTTGCTTCCCCTCCAGCGGCGCTCCCGCCAGGCACACCCGCCCGAGCTGCGGCGCCGTCGAAATCACCCCGATCCGCCCCGCCTGCATCCACTCGTTCAGCGTCTCCAGCAGCCACTGCCGCTGCTTCGGCGTCAAATCCCCGTCCACCATCTCCAGCCCGCGCCCCACCGGTATGAAATTGAAGTACGCGAAGCACCCCGCCCCGATGTCCACCGCGAAGTGCAGCATGTCCAGCACTTCCGGGAAATTCCCCTGGTGCACGCACATCGCGATCCCCAGCCGCAGCCCCGGCTGCTCCACCACGTATCGCATCCCGCGCACCGTCCGGTGCCACATCCCCGGCTGCCGCCGAAACGCGTCGTGCCGCTCCGGATGCACCGAATCCAGCGACACCTCCACGTACTTCAGCCCCGCCGCCGCCAGCTCCCCCGCCAGCCGCGGCGTCATCGTCGTCCCGTTCGTCGCGATGCTCGTGTGAATCCCGTGCTGCTGACACCGCCGCAGCACCGGCAGCAAGTCCGGCGAAATCGTCGGCTCGCCGCCCGCAAACGAGATCATCGGCACGTACTGCTCGGCGATCTGATCGACGAGGTCCAGCTTCTCGGCCAGCGTCAACTCGTCGGCGAGCGCCTGGTGTGCGCTGTCCTGGTAGCAGTGCTGGCAGCTCAGGTTGCACCGATTCGTGAAGTTCCACACGACCAGCATCGGCGCGACGAACCGCTGCGGCACCGTCAGCCCGAACTCCGCCACGCTCCGCGCCGTCGCCACCAGCCCGCGCACCGTCGGCCGGTGCTCGCTGATCTTCTCCCGCACCGTCTCCCGCGGCGTGTTCCCCCGCATCCGGTCGATGAATTTGTGCAGCGGCCAATACAGAATCCGCTGCCCCAGCGGTGCCCGCGGATCGCCGTACGTCGCGACCGCCTCCTCGATGATCGTCTTCCGCCCCCGCCGCGGCCGCGCCAAGAACCCCAGCAGCCGCTGCACGAAGTCCCGCGCCAACCAGTCCTCCAGCGGATGATGGTAGTTCATATCCGCGAATTGCACGTCGCCGTTGCCCCCGGCGAGGTGCCGCGACGCGGCCGTACACGCCGCGGATGTGACGTACCCGTCCTCAGCCCGCCCCGCGCTCTTATCCGGATTCGCCGACAGCGCCCCCTCGTGCCGATACTGCTTGCTCAGCCGGTGCGCCGTCGTATGCGCCGCCGTCTCGGTGCGGCTGTCGTACGTGGTCGGCAAACTTGCCGGCGTTTCCATATCGGCCATCGCGCGTTCCTCTTGCACTGAGGACATCGGCCCGCTGGTCTGGTTGGCGGAATATACGGCGAAACCGCGCCGACCGCCAATCGGAGCGTGAGCAGGAGCGCGTCGGCGGCAGGCGGAGGCGGGGGCGCGCAGCGGGGGCGCGGAAGGCGGCCAGAACCGGCTTTTTCGGCGACCAGCGCGATTCGGACAAGCGCGCTTCCGACAAGCGCGGTTCGGGTCCGTAATCGGAATGTATTTTGGTGTCCCCGGTCCACATGGTGGGTCGCGTTGTGCAGGCGACGACGACGTGTCACCAGGCAATGGCCAATCGTCGGCCAGTGGGGGCCGAACGAATCGCGTCGCGGACAGCGCGGGCAACATGGGG
>PMMM01000023.1 GCA_003162245.1 Phycisphaerales bacterium | reverse complement strand
AAAAAGTGAAAACGCTCTAGCCACCAACAATCTCCCCGCCCCGTCTTTCTTTCCGCCCCTTTCCGACGAATACTCATCCCGTCCCCGCGCGGGTGCTCTGCGCCCGCAGCTTTGGCTGAGAGCTGACCGCTGATAGCTGACGGCCGATCGCCGGAAGCCGACTGTTGTCGGCGCGCCCCGATTTTCACGAGTATCAACCCCCCCTCACCCAAACTTGATACTCTTGACTTTCCAGCTCCGCGAACCGCGCACGCCCCTACGCCTCCAGCGCCGGCAGCGCCGCCGTCACATGGTACGCCAAATCCGTCGGCGGCTTGGAAATCGGCACCGGCGTCACGCCCCAGATCTGCTCCGCGTACTCGCGCACCGCGCGGTCGCTTGAAAAGTGCCCCATGCGGGCGATGTTCAGGATCGCCGCCCGCGTCCACGCTGCCGGGTCGCGCCACAGCTCGTCGGCGCGCTCCTGCGCCGCCAGGTACGACTCAATGTCCGCCAGCAGCATGTAACTGTCGCCCTCGTGCATCAACCAGTCGAACACCGGGCGGAATAGCATCGGCTCCTGCGGGCTGAACTCCCCGCCCGCGAGCGCGTCCAGCGCCCGCCGCACCTCCGCATGGCGCTCGTATACCTTCCACGGCTCGTGCCGCGCCCGCCGGGCTTCCACCTCTTGCGCGGTGAGCCCGAACAGGAAGAAGTTCTCGGCGCCGACGGCCTGGCGAATCTCGATATTCGCCCCGTCGAGCGTACCGATCGTCAGCGCCCCGTTGAGCGCGAACTTCATGTTCCCCGTGCCCGACGCCTCGGTGCCGGCGGTGGAAATCTGCTCGGACAGATCGGCCGCGGGAATGACCTGTTCCGCCAGCGACACGTTGTAGTTCGGCAGGAACAGCACGCGGAGCTTGTTGCCGACGCGCCGGTCGCGGTTGACCGTCCGCGCCACGTCGTTGATGAGCTTGATGATCAGCTTCGCTCGCCAGTACGCCGGTGCCGCCTTCGCCCCGAATAGAACCACGCGCGGCACGATGTCGGCCGCGGGGTTGTCCAGGATGCGGTGATAACGGATCACCACGTGCAGCACGTTCAGAAGCTGCCGCTTGTACTCGTGCAGCCGCTTCACCTGCACGTCGAACAACGCGTCCGCGGACGCCCGCACGCCGGTCCGTCCCGCCATCCACGCGGTCAGGCGCTGCTTGTTCGCCCGTTTGACGCTGCGGATCTCCTTCTGGAACGCCTCGTCGTCCGCGTACGGCTCCAGCTTCCGCAGCTCGTCCGCCGCGCGCACCCATCGCGGCCCAATCCGCTTCGTGATCGCCGCCGCCAGCCCCGGGTTGCAGGTCGCCAGCCATCGCCGCGGCGTCACGCCGTTGGTCACGTTGATGAACTTCTCCGGCCACAGCTCGGCGAAATCGGGTACGACGCGCGTACGCAGCAAATCGGTGTGCAACGCGGCGACACCGTTGACCTTGTGGCTCCCGATGATCGCGAGGTGCGCCATCCGCACCGTCTGCACGCCGCCCTCGCCGATCAGCGAGAGGTGTTGCCGGCGGCCCATGTCGTCCGGCCAGCGCTGCTGCACCGGCCCGTCGAGGAAGCGCTGGTTGATCTCGTAGATGATCTGGAGATGCCGCGGCAGGACCCGCTGCAAAAGCGGCACGGGCCACTGCTCGAGCGCCTCCGGCAGCAGCGTGTGATTCGTATACGCGAATGTCCGCTGCGTGAGGTCCCACGCGTGCTCCCACGGCAACCCGCGCTCGTCGACCAGCATGCGCATCAGCTCCGCGATCGCCAGCGACGGGTGCGTGTCGTTGAGCTGCACCGCGACCTTGTCGGGGAACGCGTCGAACTTGTCGTGGTTCTTCTCGTAGCGGCGGATGACGTCGCTGAGGGTACAGGCCACGAAGAAGTACTGCTGCACGAGCCGCAGCTCGCGACCCGCATCGGTCTCGTCGCTGGGGTAGAGCACCTTCGTGATCGTCTCGCTGAGGGCCTGCTCGCGGACCGCCTCAACGTAGCCCCCGCGGTTGAACGCCGCCAGGTCGAACGACTCCGACGCCCGCGCCGACCACAGCCGCAGCAGATTCACCGTGTTGTTCTCGTAGCCGATGACCGGGAGGTCGTACGGCAGGCCGATCACCGCGCGGTATTGCCGCCACGCCGGGCGATAGTTCCCCTTCGCGTCCCAGGCGTCCTCGACCTGCCCGTAGAGGCGCACCGGGCACGAGAACTCCGGCCGCGGAATCTCCCACGGCGAGCCGAACCGCAGCCAGTAGTCCGGCCGCTCGACCTGCCACCCGTTGACGATATCCTGCTCGAAGATGCCGTATTCGTAACGCAGGCCGTAGCCGTAAAACGGCAGCTCCAGCGTTGTGGCCGAATCGAGATAGCACGCCGCCAGCCGACCCAGGCCGCCGTTGCCGAGGCCGGCGTCCGGCTGTAGCTCGCAGACGCGTGCGAGGTCGAGGCCGAGTTGGGCGAAGCGCTTCTCGCAGTCCTCCCAGTGGCCGAGGCACACGAGGTTGTTGCGCAGCGACCGGCCGAGCAGATATTCCAGCGACAGGTAGTAGACGCGCTTGACGTCCTGCTCGTGATAGGTCTTCTGCGTGGCGATCATGCGGTCGACGATCTGGTCGCGCACCGCCATCGCCAGGCTGGCGAAGTGGTCGTACGGCTGGGCGGTGCTCCACGCTTCGCCCTGCGTGAAACGCAAGTGGTGAAAGAAGCCGTCGAGGATGAGCTGCCCGTCGCGCGCGGGCCGCGGCACCGGCGCCGTCGCGCTCCCGGTCACGGTCTTCCTGGCAACCTTCGCCCTGGTCTTCGTCGTCGCCTGTGCACGTTTGCGTGCCATGTGCTGTGCTCCCGGCGTGTGGCCGCTCGGATTCGCGCCCAGCGCTTCGGCCGACACGGCCACACCGCGCCGGCAAGGTAGCCGCCGCCGGACCGGTTGGAAACCCGCCCGCTGAGATTGTCGTCGCCGTCGCTGCCGTTGCTGCCGCCAGCGGCGACCGCGCGCCCGGATACTCCGCCCGTCGCTCCGCCCCCGTCACGGCCCGTGCGCGGAATCCCCGGTCAAAAGCCCGGCGTCCGCGAGAAACGCACGGATCTCGTCCCAGTCCGTGCGGAAATCGCCGTGCCCGCAGTCCAGCTCGATGAAACGTGATCCTGGTGCTAGCTCGTGCAGCCGCTGGCCGTGGCTGATCGGGATCGTGCGGTCGCGGCGGCCATGCTCGATGAGGATCGGGCATTTCAGCCGCCCGACGACGCGATCCGTCTCAAACGGATGCCGGCACAGAAATCCGGGCAGCAGGTAGCGATGCGCCATCGCCGTCATGCTGGCGAATGTGCATTCGAGGACGAGCGCGGCGGGCGGTCGCTCGGCGGCCAGTGCCGTCGCCACGGCGCCGCCGATCGAGAGGCCGTGGTAGATGATGCGATTCGGATCGACCTCCGGCCGGGCCACGAGCCAGTCACGGAAGCGGGCCGCGTCCGCGACGAGACCGGCCTGCGACGGCTTCCCGCCACTGCGGCCGTAGCCGCGGTATTCGACGGCCAGCGCGGTCAGGCCGAGCTCGACATACGGCTGTACTGCCGACCAACGCGAGTCGATGAGATCGAAGTTGCCGTGGAAGTAGATGACCGCCGGCCCCGGCGACGCCGCCGACCGCCCGCGTCCGAGCTTGAACCACGCCTCGACCTGCTGGCCCTCCGGCGTGGTGATCCAAACGTGTTCGATTTCGGCATCGCTCGGCCTGTCCGCATTCGCCCGCAGCCGCCCCGCCCCGGGAAAGATCATGCTCTCCTGGTTGGCGTAGGCGAAGCCGAACCAGGCGGCGTAGACGACGACTGGCAAGGACAAGAAGAGCCAAAGCCAGCGCCGCTGGCGATGGGCCGGCGATTGAGCGCTACTGGATTGCGGCAAATCGCGCCTCACACAGCGTCACTCTCGGCGCCTCACACTACGGACCAGGCAAGTATTCGCGCCAATTGCACCGATATTGCCAGCCCGCGGCGATCCCGACCGCGTGAGCAGGAAGTCGAGCGGCCCAGGGAAACCGTCGATGTCGCGACGACGCAGGGAGAGCTCGATCATGCTGAGACAGTCGCCGATACCATCACCGGATGCTAATCGTGATTGTGTTCGTCACGCGCCTCCATTCAGTGTCGATGCCCCGGTACTCGAGCTGCAACGAATGGTCGCCCAGCGCGAGATTGTTGTACCACGCAGCCAATTCGAGCGTATCCCAATGCGCAGCCTCCCCAGGGCGGACAGATGACTCGACGGGTTGGGGCACGCGCAGACTTCGCGCACCTTTCGAGCCCTCAGATATCGTCACGACGCGGCCGGTGCTGTCGCGCAAGACCGGGCGATAAGTGCCGGGCCCCAGCGACATAGTGCGAGGTATCTCTAGGGTGTTGCGCACGGTAAAGGCCACTGCGATCTTATCCAACGGCCCGCATGCACAGTACGGGGCGACGGCGCAGCACAAGCCGCTTTCCTCCGGCCCCCAGCCCCAGGTCCACGGCACGTCATCCGGCAGCACACCTCTCACCGCCACGAGCCGTTCGCCGTTTTCCTCGAAGTAGAGGTGAGACTGCTCGCGTCCGCGTTTTGGCCGCCAACTGGGGTCCATCCGCACCATGTCGCTCGGACGAGGTGGTGAGTAACGGACTTCGTACTGCCTACGCCCATCGGCCGTGAAGTGCTTCATGCTGCGCAGCCATCCGTCGGCATCGTGCGCAAATGTGGCAAATCCGGACAACGTGCCGCCTGCCGAGTAGGTGCTCCCCCGCACCCGCCGCCCGTCCTTGTCATAGTCGTACGTTTCAATCGAGCACACAGCCAGATTGTTGGGATCGAACGGGCCGCGCAACGATGGCGGAGCAGGCGCCGAGGTGGCCGCACTGGCACTGGCGGTTGTGGGCCACACAGGCGTGTAGTGGATGACCTTGATCAGACGCCCCGACTCGTCGTGAAACTCGCGACAAGCGACAGTCCCGATTTCCGCCATCATGTCGTAGAGGGTCAGCTCGCCGTCCGTGTCCGGCTGGGTGGCCTGTCCGGCAGACGATAGCATTACCAACGCCAGACTCGACAGGAGAATGACGCCTGTACAAGACCGACCGCAAATCCGCCTCGCGCTTGCCATGGCTACCTCCGCCGGGCCGGACGCGCTCCAGGGCTTTCGGCGTTTCGCACTCAGAGACGCCGCGCGCGTGCGGCTAAGCCACCCTCCAAGGCTCCCTCTATCGGGGACGTCTCGCTCATTGTCGGCGCCTAATGGGGGCGTCACGACAGACGGTGCCAACTCTCTGAGACCGTAGACTGCATCTGCGTCAATCCCCGAACTTAATCCCCTGCGCCAGCGGCAGCTCCGTGCCCCAGTTGATCGTGTTTGTCTGCCGCCGCATGTACGCCTTCCAGGCGTCGGAGCCGGATTCGCGGCCGCCGCCGGTCTCTTTTTCGCCGCCAAAGGCGCCGCCGATCTCCGCGCCGCTCGTGCCGATGTTCACGTTCGCAATCCCGCAGTCGCTGCCGATGTGACCCAGAAAAGCCTCGGCCTCCAGCACGTACTGCGTGAAGATCGCCGACGACAAACCCTGCGGCACCGCGTTGTGCAGCGCAATCGCCTCGCCGATCTCGTCGACCGCGGCCTGCGGCGTCGACTTGGCGTTGCCGTAGCCGATGATGTAGAGGATCGGGGCGAACGTCTCGTCCTGCACGATTTTGAACTCGTTCTCTGCGACCGCAATGCACGGCTTGACGTAGTGCCCGCCCGGGTAATCCGCCCCGGACAGCTTCTCGCCGCCGTAAAGCACCTCGCCGCCCTCCTGCTTGATCCGCCCGATGGCCTGCTGCATCGCTTCGACCGCGTCGAGCGTAACCAGCGGCCCCATCAGCGTGCCTTCCTTCAGCGGGTTGCCGATCGGCACCGTCGCGTAGGCCTTGAGCAGCCGCTCCACCAGCTCGTCGCGCAGCGAATTGTGGACGATGATCCGGCGGGTGCTCGTGCAGCGCTGGCCCGCGGTGCCGACCGCGCCAAACAGGATCGCGCGGACCGTCATGCTGAGCCGAGCGCTCGGCGTCACGATAATCGCGTTGTTGCCGCCCAGCTCGAGGATCGTCCGCCCGAGCCGCTGGCCGACGACCGCACCGACCCGGTAGCCCATCTGGCACGACCCGGTCGCGGACACGAGCGGCACGCGTTTGTCGTGCAGCAGCCGCTCGCCGACCGTGCTGCCCTTGCCGATCGCCAATGAGAAGATCGCCGGATCGACGCCGTTGGCCTTGCAAACCTCCGCCGCGATCTTCGTCGTCGCGATCGCGGTCAGCGGCGTCTTGCTGGCGGGCTTCCACAGCGTGCTGTCGCCGCAGGCGGCCGCGAGGGCGGAGTTCCAGGCCCAGACGGCGACGGGGAAGTTGAAGGCGGAGATGACGCCGACGACGCCGAGCGGGTGCCACTGCTCGTACATGCGGTGCCGCGGCCGCTCGGAGTGCATGGTCAGGCCGTAAAGCTGGCGGGACAGGCCGCAGGCGAAATCGCAGATGTCGATCATCTCCTGGACTTCGCCCTCGCCCTCGGCGCGGATCTTGCCCATTTCGAGCGTGACCAGGGCGCCGAGCTCCTGCTTGACCTCGCGCAGCCGGACGCCAAGCTGCCGGACCAGCTCGCCGCGTTTGGGCGCGGGGACCATGCGCCAGTTGACGAACGCCTCGTGAGCGCGGGCGACGATCTTGTCGTACTCGGCTTCGGTCACCTGCCGGACGGTGCCGATTTTGGAGCCGTCGATGGGGGTAATGACGTCGAGCGTCGGCCCCGAGCCGAGCCACTCGCCGCCGAAGCCGCCGAGGTTGTCCTTGTCAACGCCGAGTTTCTTCAGGAAGTCGTACATCAGAACACCTTTCAATCGTGACCTCGCTTGGGGCCGGCCGCGCGTCGCGCGGCGTACATCAGAGCCCGGAGCGGGAGCGACGGGGCTTCTGAGACCCGCACGGCCCGGATCACAGCCCGGAGCGCGAGCGGCGGGTTCGCGGAGCCCCGCGCGCCGTCCGCCAACCCCGCGCTCGCGGTCAGGCTCCGATCGCCGGCGCGCTCACGCCCACGACAACGCGCTAAGATAACGGCTCCGCCCCGCCCGGCCAAGCTGGCGCGTATCTCCATGCCCCGCCCCTCGCCCCCACTCGGCCCCTTGGCCCCTGCGCCCCTGCGTGCCTCCGTGCCTTCGTCCCTGCCCCTCTACGGGCACGTCGTCCCGAGCAACGCCACGAACGGATCGATGTCCGCGAACGTCACCTTGCCGTCCCCGTTGCAGTCCGCGTTCAGCCACGGGCACCCGGGACGGTTCTGGTTCCAGGCCGACTCGCCGCCGAGCGCCTCCACGAACGGGTCAATGTCCGCAAGCGTCACCTGCCCGTCGCAGTTCGTGTCGCCCGGGCAGATGGACGGGCTGCGGGCCTTCAGGCCCAGACTGTGGCCGTAGCCCCCCCCGATGCCAACGAAAGCGCCGTTGGGCGCCGGGACGTTGCATTGTCCCAAGTCGTTGCGTCCCCACACCACGATCGAGCCGTCGGCCTTCAGCCCCAGGCTGTGGGACAGGCCCGCTGCGACGGTGACGAACCCGCTGTTGGGCACCGGGATGTTGCACTGACCGTAGTCGTTCCGTCCCCATGCCCGGATCGAACCGTCGGCCTTTAGGCCCAGGGTGTGCAGGTAACCCGCCGCGACGGCGACGAACCCGCTGTTCGGCGCCGGGACATTGCATTGGCCGTCGGAGTTGTGCCCCCACGCCCTGACCGATCCGTCGGACTTCACGCCCAGGCTGTGGAACCCGCCCCCCGCAAACTCAACGAAGCCGCTGTTGGGCGCCGGGACGTTGCATTGGCCGGCCGCATTCCACCCCCACGCCATGATCGATCCGTCGGCCTTCAGCCCCAAGCTGTGGTAGTAGCCCCCCGCGACGGCGACGAAGCCGCTGTTGGGCGCGGGGACGTTGCATTGGCCATAGTCGTTCCGTCCCCACGCCACGATCGAGCCGTTGGACTTCACGCCCAGGCTGTGGAACCCGCCCCCGCAACGCCGACGAAGCCGCTGTCGGGCGCCGGTATGTCGCACTGGCCGTAATTGTTCTGTCCCCACGCCACGATCGCCCCGTCGGCCTTGAGGCCCAGGCTGTGGCTATCGCCCGCCGCGACGGCGACGAAGCCGTTGTTGGGCGCCGGGACGTTGCATTGGCCGTACTCGTTGTCTCCCCACGCCACGATCGAGCCGTCGGACTTCACACCCAGGCTGTGTATGGCGCCCCCGGCGACCGCGACGAAACCGCTGTTGGGCGCCGGGACGTTGCACTGGCCGTAGTTGTTCAGTCCCCACGCCACAATCGAGCCGTCGGCCTTCAGGCCCAGGCTGTGGTATCCGCCCCCCGCGACGGCCACGAAGCCGCTGTTGGGCGCCGGGACGTTGCATTGGCCGTAGTTGTTCCACCCCCACGCCACAATCGAGCCGTCGGCCTTCAGGCCCAGACTGTGGTATCCGCCTGCTGCGACGGTGACGAACCCACCGTTGGGCGCCGGGACGTTACACTGGCCGTAGCTGTTGTCTCCCCACGCCACGATCGATCCGTCGACCTTCAGACCCACGCTATGCTGCGCGCCCCCGGCGACGGCGACGAAGCCGCTGTTGGGCGCCGGGACGTTGCATTGGCCGTAGTCGTTCGATCCCCACGCGCCAATCGACCCGTCGGCCCTCAGGCCCAGACTATGCCCGTAGCCTCCCGCGACCGCAACGAAGCCGCTGTTCGGCGCCGGAACGTTGCATTGCCCGTAGTAGTTGAATCCCCACGCCACGATCGAGCCGTCGGCTTTCAGACCCAGGCTGTGAACCTCGCCCCCCGCGACGGCGACCAGATCGCTCAACGCGCTCTGCGGCACCACCACCTGCTGGCCCCAACCCACGATCGCCCCATCCTGGGCGATCGCCTGTGCACTGGCGCTCAGCCCCAGAAGCAAGGCGATGCCACCCAGCACCCACACCCGCCGCCGCCGAATGGGTCTTCCATACCTCATGGCTTCGTGCTCCTCTGGGCGCGACCTTAGCCGCGTCGCCCGCCCGCGCCAGCCGGAAAGTGCCGACCCGACCCGCCGCCGTCCGTACCCCGACATCCCGCGGGCACCATCTCATAACAATGTACCGCTCGCCCCGTCTGCCTACAAGGCGATCTTCGCCCCGCGCGGCGCTCGCATAGAAGTTAACGCCACCCGTAGCCCAAGGGCCCGCGCCAGATTTCGACAAAACCGCGCCAAACCCGCTCCCCGCCACCCGCCGCCGCCAATTTCGCGCAGACCCCCCGCCTCGCCTTGCCCCCGCCCGCCGCCGTGCTAGTATTCCTAGTATGACCGCCCCGTCTCCTCGCGCCCGCCCAGCCCAACTTTCTCATTTCCCCGTTTCTCAGCTCCCGTTTCCTGTTTACCGATTCCCCTCTCCGCCCCCAGGGCATCCCGCGCATGCCGCCGCGCGCGCCGCCGGCCACCGGACCCTGGTTATCGGAAGATTCCCATTTACGGCCCCTGCAAGCATGCGCATCTTGAGAACCTTGCGTTTCAACGCCCAAAAACGCGATGTTATCGCTCCTTCAAGGCGCTCATTGAGCATCTTCCCCGACCAAGCGCACGGGCTCCGCCCCCGAAACCGCGCCCGCCGCCAACGCACAGGTAGAATGCCGGTCGCGCGCGGCGTCAGGCTGACCAGTGCCACCGCACCGAGGCAACGCTCATGCGCATCTACGGCGGCTGGCAGTTGGACAAGCTCGACACGACCTGGGCCCGTTTCGCCGCGAACCAGAAGCAGTCGGGCACGGCCGCGGTCGGCACGTGCCACTATCCGCCCAATGGGGAGAAGGACTACGACTGGGCGAACCAGCGGCTGGTGGAGAGCTCCGCGGACGACTGGCTGCACTATCCAGACCTGGCTGGCCGCAAGCGCACGTTCAATTGCGAAGAGTGGTCGGGGCCATACAAGACCGCCCGCGGCGAGCCCTACTGGCACCGCAACTACATCCGCTGGTGGTTCACACATCTGCCCAAGGCGCCCGGCGTGAGCCACGACGACGGCCGGCTCAACAACTGGTGGGAGTACATCTACAACTTCAATGCCTACGACCAGTCCGGTAAACCGCTGCCCGGCGCGCGACCGATCAAAAACGCTCTGGCCAAGGAGCAGGGCTACCGGCGTCCCGCCTGACGGCCGATACATCCGAAACCGCGCACGCCGCGACAAAAATTTGACCCGCCGCGATTTCATGCAATAATTGGGGTGTAGAGCAGACTGCCGGACCCGGTCGACTCAAGGATGCAGACCAAGAGCGACCTCCGGCGGAAACCTCTGCCGAGCGATGTGTGTACATCGCGCGTTGGGTCCGTCGATGACGGTCGGCGGACGGGACCAGGCCCGGCAGCCCCCTGATCACCAGGCGCTGTGCGGGGTAGCCCGGTCAAGAAAGGAGGTGATCTGTGAAGGGTGATAAACGGTAGGCTGCGGAATCGCAGCGAACGTGGCTGCCATCTCCGCAGCCGAATCGAATAGGCCCGCCGGGCGTGAACCCACCCCGGCGGGTTCTTTTTTCCCCGCTGACGCACCCACCACATCGGTTCGATGAATCTGACAGCAACCCAGGCATCACGGGAGCTGCCGGATGGACCCGCTCGAGATCGGACATGTTATCGGAGTCGAGGGCGACACCGTCGACGTGCAGATCAGCGTCAGCGACCTGCACATCGAGCACCACGGGCACATGTACCGTGTCGGCCGCCTGGGGACCTACGTCACCTTCCCCATGCACCGCGCCACGATCATCGGCTACGTTACCCGCGTCGGCTTCCACGGCGACCTCGAGCCCGGCCCCGACCCCGACCAGCCCCGCTACGTCACCCTCCGCGCCCAACTGATCGGCACCGTCTGCGGCGACAAGTTCACCCGCGGCGTGAACGAGTACCCGACCATCGGCGACCCGGTCCGCCTCGGCGTCGAGGAGGACTTCCGCGTCATCTTCGGCTGCTTCGACGAGCGCGCCATCGAGCGCGGACAGAAGAAGGCCTTTTCGCTCGGCCGCTTCGCCGTCGACCCCAGCTTCGAGGTCCGCGCCCTCGGTAAGGAGTTCTTCGCCAAGCACGTCGCCATCATGGGCAACAGCGGGTCCGGCAAGAGCGTGACCACCGCCAAGATCCTCTACGAAGCCCTGCAACTCCCGTACACCCAGATCGTGCTGTTCGACATGCACGGGGAATACCGGGCCGCGTTCAGCGACGACCGCGGCCAGTTGCTGCCGAACGTGACGTACCTCTCCGACCGCAGCCTCGTCGTGCCCTACTGGACGTTGCGCTACGAGGAGTTCGAACGGCTCTTCCTCGACACGCACGACCCGCAGAACATCAACGCCCAGAAGGTCTTCCTGCGGGCGGCCCTGGAGAAGCTCAAGCGCCCCGCTGCTGCGGAGCTCGGGCTGCTCACCGAGTTCACGATCGACACCCCCGTGTACTATTCGCTTGAGCAGCTCCGCACTTACGCCGAGAACATGAACGACGCGCGCTTTGTGCTCAACACGGTGAGCTACGCCTTCTCGCGTCTGCCCTTCCGACAACTGCCCCCCAACGAGCAGGAGCAGTTGCTCCTGACGCGGCGGATGGAGTTCAACCGCGGGAACGCGGAGGGCGAGGTCCCCCACGCCACCTACTTCGGCCGGCTGCTCGGGCTCGTGAACCAGCTCGAAACGCGGCTCGCGGATCGGCGCTATGACTTCCTCCTGCGCCCGGTCGAGCAAGCGGCCCGCAACACCGAGCTGGCCCCGTTTCTGCCCCCCGACGCGTCGCCCGGCACGCTCAGCCGGAGCGTGGCCGCCGTAATCCGGCAGATGCTGGGCCGGTTGGGCGCACGCAAGAACCTCACGATCGTGGACCTGTCGGGGCTGCCGTTCGACGTCGTCGACGTTACCGTCGCCATGCTGACGCGCACCTTGTTCGACTTCAACTTCTGGGCCCCGCCCGAGGTCCGCCAGCCCTTCGTCCTCGTCTTCGAGGAAGCCCACAACTACCTGCCCCGCACCGCCCGCGCTGAGCGCATGTTCGCCCGCGACGCCGTCGAGAAAGTCGCCCGCGAAGGCCGCAAATACGGCGTCTCGGCCATGGTCGTCACCCAGCGGCCCAGCGAAATCTCCGAGACGATCCTGAGTCAGTGCAACTCCATGGTCCTGATGCGCATGAACAACCCCGACGACCAGGACTACGTCGCCCGCGTCGTCAGCGACCAGTTCCGCACGCTGATCGGGCTGCTCCCAAGTATGAGGCCCGGCGAGGCCTTCATCGTCGGCGATTCCGTGCTCATGCCTATGCGCACCCTCATCGACTTGCCGCCGCGCCTGCCGCGCAGCGGCGACGTGGATTTCTTCCAGCGCTGGTGCGAGGGGACTGCGGACGGCGACGTCGAGGCGATCATCGACCGCTGGTGGCGCCAGGACCGACAGTGCACGAACAAAGGCACGCCGCCGGACGATGCGCACCCCGCCGCCTCTCCCGGCCCCGACGACCCTACGCCGCGGGCCTCGACGGGTGCGCGACAACGCCTCGCCGAGCTCGCCGCACAGCTCGGCGGCAAGTCCTAGCCGCGCCGCACGCCCTATTTGCTCAGTGGATTTCTCGCGAAGTAGAAGAACACTACCGCGCACACCGCCAGCGCGATGATCCCCGCGTTCAGGAAGAATCCCAACCACGAGAGCTGCGAGCGCGTGTTGCGGCGTTGCCCAGCACTGTTCAACCCGACGAAGAACCCGACGACCGCGGCGCCCAGGCTGATGAGCAGCGCGGCTCCGAGGATCGGTAGCCACATTCCCTTCGGGTTGTAGACGACCCAGAACATCTGCCGCGTGAAATTGCGGATCAGGAGGACCGCCGCGGTCAGGAACGCCACCCCGCCGATGGCCGCGAGCACCACGCTTAGTTGCGCCTGCCGTTCGTACGTAAACGTGTTCTTGATCGCCACCGCTCTGTCCTTCCTGTAGTGCCCGGCCGGCGGAGCGCGCCCGCGGGGTTCCAGCCTGCCGCGACTCAGCCCGTCGCCGGCCGCCCGGGCGCCGCCGCATCCCGGCCTGGTTGCCGATTATATCGGCCGCTTGTAGCCTGCACCAGCATGAACGCGCCGACTAGGGCCGACCCTGCGCTCCGTCTCGGCGTGCTCGTTTCCGGTGCCGGCTCGACCCTCGAAAACCTCCTCCAGCGGCTTCGCGACGGGCGGCTGCGAAATGCCGAAATCGCGCTCGTCATCAGCTCGCGCAGCGCCGTCCGCGGCGTCGAAATCGCCCGGGCCGCCGGCCTGCCGCTCGAGATCGTCCGGAAACGCGATCATCCCGACGAGACCGAGTTCTCCGCGGCGATCGCCCGCACGCTGGACCGTGCCGCGGTCGACCTGGCCGTCCTCGCCGGTTTCCTGTGCTTCTGGCGGCTGCCGCCCCGCTACGCCGGCCGCGTGCTCAACATCCATCCGGCCCTGCTGCCGCGCTTCGGTGGAAAGGGAATGTACGGCCGGCAGGTGCACGCGGCGGTGCTCGCGGCGGGCGTGACGGAAAGCGGCTGTACGGTGCACCTCGTGGACAACGAGTACGACCACGGACCGATCGTGGCCCAGGCACGTGTGCCGGTGCAGCTCGCCGACACGCCCGAGACTCTGGCGCAGCGGGTCATGGCCGCGGAACGCGAGCTGTACCCGCGCGTCATCCAGCAGGTCGCGGACCACGGCCTCGCGTGGTTGCAGCAGCACCGCGCCTAGCCGCCCACGCTCCGTTCGCGTCCCAACAACGCGTCCGTCCCGTGTCCCCCGTTGACTTTGCTGCCACCGCGCCTACTAATTCGGTGCTACTATCGCCGTGTTACACGGCGCGGCGGCCGCCGGGCCGTCGTCACCTCCATGCGGCGTGAAAGGCGAGGTGCCGTGATGCCCAACGCGAGAGAGCTGCTGGCCGTGAAGTCGCGCAGCGGCGTATTCACCGTGTCGGCAGAGAGCAGCATCGGCGACGCCTGCCGGCTGATGCGCGAATCCCGAGTCGGCTGCCTCGTGGTCGGCGATAGCCAGAACATCACTGGCATCATCACCGAGCGCGACGTGATCAACCGCGTCGTCGCGGAGCAGCGCGACGCTGTCACCACGCGCGTCCGCGACGTGATGACCAAGGACGTGCTCTTCATCAAGCCTGATCGCCCCATCGACGAGATCGAGGCCATCATGAAGCAGCAGCGCATCCGCCACCTCCCCGTGGTCGACGAGACCGGTCTGCTCGGCCTGCTCTCCATCGGCGACGTTCTTGCCTGGCACGCCGCCCGCGACAAGCAGACGGTCGAGCACCTCACCGAGTACATCTACGGCCGCCACTAACGCCCCCCGGTCTCGCCGTCACGCCTACCCGAACCGCCCCGTGATGTAATCCTGCGTCCGCGGATTGTCCGGCGTCGTGAACATCCGGCTCGTCTCGCCCACCTCGACCAGCTCGCCCAGGTATAGGAACGCCGTCCGGTCCGACACCCGCGCCGCCTGCTGCATGTTGTGCGTCACCAGCACGACCGTGTATTGCGCCTTCAGTTGGTCGATCAGGTCCTCGATGTGCCGCGTCGCGATCGGGTCCAGCGATGAGCACGGCTCGTCCATCAGCAGTACGTCCGGCTGCATCGCAATCGCCCGCGCGATGCATAGCCGCTGCTGCTGCCCGCCGGACAGCGCCAGCGCACTCTCGTTGAGCTTGTCCTTCACTTCCTCCCACAGCGCCGCCTTCCGCAGCGCCTGCTCGACCAACTCCGGCAGGTGCCCGCGGTAGCCGTTGATCATCGGTCCCCACGCGACGTTCTTGTATATGGACTTCGGAAACGGGTTCGGCCGCTGAAATACCATCCCGATCCGCCGCCGCAACTCGACCGGATCCCACGCCGGCCCGTACACGTCGCCGCCGCGGTAGAGCAGCTTGCCGCTCACCGACATGCGCTCGATGAAGTCGTTCATTCGGTTCATCGCCCGCAGCAGCGTGCTCTTTCCGCATCCGGACGGGCCGATGATCGCGGTCACCTGCGCCGGCGCAATGTCGAGCGAGACTTCCCGCACCGCCGCGAACTCGCCGTAGCGGATCGTCAGGCGCTCCGCCCGGATCACCGGCTCCGCGGCCGTGCTCGCCGGCGCCGCCGGACCGCGGGCCGCGACCAGCGCCGCCAGCCGCAGCGCCTGGGTCGCCTCGGGTCTCCGGCCCGCCGCTACCATGTTTTGTGCCGCTGTTGCCATGCGCGGATTCCAACGGCCACCGCGTTCATGCTCAGCAGAACGCCCAGCAGGACCAGGATCGCGGCCCCCGCCAGCCGCACGAACTCCGGCGCGGCCAACTCCGACCAGTTGAAGATCTTGATTGGCATGGCCGAGAACGGGGCGCGCAGCCCGCTGGGCACCGCCCGGATGTACGCCACCGCACCGACCACGATCAGCGGTGCCGCCTCGCCGATCGCGCGCGACAACGCCAGGATGACGCCGGTCAGGATGCCCGGCAGCGCCGCCGGCAGCACGTGGTGCCGAATCGCCTGCCAGCGCGTCGCTCCCACAGCATACGCGGCCTCGCGCAAGGACTTCGGCACCGCCACCAACCCCTCGCGGCTGGCGATGATCACTACCGGCAACACCAGCAATGCCAGCGCCGCCGCGCCCGCGAGCACGCTGCGTCCGAAAGCGCACCAGCGCACGAACACGGTCAGCCCGAGCAGGCCGTAAACCACGGACGGCACGCCGGCGAGGTTCGCAATGTTCAGATGGATGAAGCGCGTCAGCCGATTCTGCGACGCGTACTCCTCGAGGTAGACGGCCGCTGCGACGCCGACCGGCACCGTCAGGATCGTCGTCAGCGCCATCAGCCAGATCGTCCCCCACAGCGGCGCCTTGATGCCGCTCGTCAGCGGCTCGAGCGTGGATTCGTAGCTCGTCAGAAAATGCACGCTGAGCAGTTCCGCCCCCTGCCGGCAGATGTGCCACAGCAGCGCCCCGAGCACGAGTACGGCGACCAGCCCTGCAACCAGGCACAGGATCGCGAACACCCGGCCAACCAGGCGCCGACGGGCCAGCCGCGGTCGAAACCCCATTGGCCGCACGAGCGATGGCCCGGCCAGCGTGATCATTCGTACACCTCCCGAAATCGGGCCATGACCTTCTGGGCCACCACGTTCACCGCGAGCGTGATGGCGAACAGCGTAAGTCCCACGGCGTAGATCGACTGGTACTCGATCGTCCCCGCGGGCGCATCCCCTTTGCACACCTGCACGATGTACGCCGCCATCGTCTGCACGCTCACCAGCGGGTTGGCCGTGATCTTCGGCGTGCTGCCGGCCGCGATCGCGACCACCATTGTCTCCCCCACGGCGCGGGCGAGCGCCAGCAGCACCGCCGCCACCACCCCCGACATCGCCCCCGGCAACACGATCCGCGTGCACACTTCCAGCTTCGTGGCGGACACGGCGTAGCCGGCCTCACGCAGACTGCGCGGCACCGCCCGCAGCGCGTCGTCGCACAGCGACGAAATCGTCGGAATGATCATGATCCCAACGACAATCGCCGCACTCAGCGCGTTGAACACCTCGATCGACGGCAGCAGCGGCCGCAGCAGATATGGCGTGATGAACGTCAGCGCAAAGTAGCCGTACACGACCGTCGGCACGCCCGCCAGAATCTCAAACACCGGCTTCGCGACCTGACGAACCACGGGCGCGGCGTACTCGCTCATGTAGATCGCCGTCGCCAGGCCGATCGGAATCGCGACGGCCAACGCCAGCACGGCGATCAGAAACGTGCCGCACACCAGCGGGAGAATCCCGTACTCCTGGCCCGTCCGCGGCGCCCAGCTCCGCTCAAAGAGAAAGCTCGTGAATGGTACGTGCCGGAAAAACGGCAGCGACTCGCCGAAGAGCACCAGGATGATGCCCATCGTCACGGCGATCGAAACGAGCGCGCACAGAAAGAACAGCCCGCGCAGGCCGCCTTCTCGCGCTCGTTGCCAGCGCCGCATCTTCGCTCCAACCGCGCTAGTCGATCGGCTTGAACATCTCGGCGAGCGGCCGGTGCACGGCGTGCTCGTCCTTGTACACGGTCCCCGTGACTCGCTTCTCGAAGCGCTTCAGCACGACCTCGTACAACTCGGGCGGCAGGGCGACATATCCGACCTTCGGGTGCTCGACGATCTTCCTGGCGTTTTTCAACAGGAACTGCACAAACGCCTGGACCTCCGGGCGATCCGCCGCCGTGCGGTTGACGTACAGGAACAGCGGCCGCGACAACGGCTGGTAGGCGTGGGATCGAATCGCGTCCAGCGCCGGCTTCAGCGGCTTGCCGTCGCCGTTGTCGATCGCCAGCAGCTTCAGACGGTCCTTGTTGTTCTCGTAGTATGAGAACCCGAAGAAGCCCAGTGCCCCCTTGTCGCCCGCTATGCCCTGGACGTTGGCCGTCTGCGTCGCGCTGGCGCTGTAGATCGGGTCGGACCGCAGCGTCTTCGCGTCGCCGCCGATGACCGCCTCGACGAAATAGTCGTATGTCCCGTTGTCGCTGCTGGGGGCGTAGATTTTCAAAGGCACGTCCGGGAAGCCGGCGCGAATGTCCTTCCAACTGGCAATCCGGCTGCCGGACTCAAACACTTTCTTCAGCTCGGCCAGCGTCAGCGCATCGCACCACGTGTTCTGCGGGTTGACCATCACCGCGATGCCGTCGTAGCCGATCGGCAGCTCGATGAACTCGATGCCGACCTCCTTCGCCCTAGCGCTCTCCGTCGGCTTGATGGGCCGCGATGCATCCGAGATGTCCGTGCGCAGCTCGGGCTTGGCGTCCAGAAACTTCTTGAACCCGCCGCCCGTGCCGGAGATGCCGACCGTCACCTGCACCTTCGGCTGCACGTCACTGAACAACTCCGCGGCGGCCGCCGTGATGGGGTAAACTGTGCTCGACCCATCGATCTTGACCGCACCGGACAGCTCCGCCTTCTGTGCCGCCGCCGACCCGCACAGTAGCCAGCCCAACCCCACGCCCAGCGCCACCGGCCCGATTCCGCGTGCGAGCATGACGCACCTCCTCGCGTTTGGGCGAATCCCGGCGCCCGAACAGACCGGCCACGGCGCCTTCACCCACATGCTTGTACGCGGACTTGGTTAAGACCCGGTTAAGTCCCCGTCTGGATCGTGTGCAGATTGTGTGCGCGGCCTGCACGCCCCCCAAACGGAAGATCGGCCGGCGCGGGGTGCCCGCCGATCTTGTCACAGAGGGAACCGGCTCGCCGCCCCGGCCCCTTACCCGCCGAGCGGCACAATGGCCAAGCTGGTGATCAAGCTGTCCCTGAGCACATCGTAAGTGAACGTGAACACGATGGTATCGCCGCACTGAACGCTGTCGCCCATCTCCAGAATCTTCTTCTGACCGGCCTTCAGCGGGTTCCGCAGATCGTCGCCATAGAGGCCGCCGAGCGTGCCCAGAAAGTCGACCTGGTCGCAACTCACGGTCGCAACGGCTTCTTCCCCCGCATGCAGGAACTGAAAGGCGCCTTTCTGCTGGTCAGCCGGGATCGTGAAGAACACGTCCTTGGTCTCGCCGGGCTTACCCACGTAGACCTGCGAGTCGACGTACCGGCTCGTCTGGTTGCTGACTTTGATGGTGATCGTGGTCGGCGGGTTGGTCGTGCCGCCCCCGTTGTTATCAGGGACGAGGCTGACAAGGCACCCGGCCGTCGCCAGCCCCACCATCGCCGCGAACAAGCACGCCGCTCTCGATGCCCTACGCAACATCTCGCTCTCCTTCGCGCGCGGACCAGCCCAAACCGGCCAGCGTGTGGTATTATTCACCCTCGCGGCGTGTCCAACAAGCGCCCCCGCGCGGGCCTCGTCGCCCGATCTCGCCCATGCACCACGCGGAGCCGCCACATGGTCAAGGAAACCGTCGAAACCACTTCACACCTGATCCGGAACATCGGAACTCTCGTCGTCGTGCCGCCCGGCCCGCTGACCGGACGCCGCATGCGCGAGTTTGACCTCCTGCGCGACGCGGCCCTGCTCATCCGTGACGGCCGCATCGCCTGGTTCGGCCCCGCTCAGGAGGCCCCGCTTGACGAAGGCGTCGCGACGCTCTCCGCCGAAGGCGGCTGTGTCATCCCCGGCCTCATCGACTGCCACACGCACATCCCCTTCGCCGGCGAACGCTGCGCGGAATTCATCCGGCGCCTCGGCGGCGCGTCATACCTGGAAATTCTCCAGGCGGGCGGCGGCATTCACGCCACCTGCCGGGCCGTCCGCAACGCCACCATCGACGAGCTGGTCGCCGAGAACCTGCCGCGCCTGCAACGCATGTTGGCTCTCGGCGTCACGCGCGTCGAATGCAAGAGCGGTTACGGCCTGACCCCGGAGCACGAGTTCAAGCAGCTCGAAGCGATTCGCGAGTTGGACCGCCAACAACCGATCAGCCTCGACGCGACCTACCTCGGGGCCCACGCGCTGCCGGTCGAGTTTGCCGACCGTCCCGACGAGTTCATCGACCTGATTGCCAGCGAGGACCTGCTGGCGAGCATCGCGCGGCAAGGCTTGGCCCGCTTCTGCGACGTCTTCTGCGACCGCGGCGCCTTCAACGTGGTGCAGGCGCGCCATATCCTGCAACGCGCCGCCGCCGCCGGCCTGCGCCCCCGGTTGCACGCCGACGAGCTGGCCCAAATCGGGGCCAGCAAGCTCGCCGGCGAGCTGTGCGCCCTGTCGGCGGACCACCTCGAGCACGTCACCGACACCGGCCTCGCCACCCTGAAGGCCGCCGGCACCATCGCCGTGCTCCTGCCCGGCACCTCGTTCTTCCTCGGCGTTCCACACTGCGACGCGCGCCGGATGATCGACGCCGGCCTGCCCGTCGCCCTCGCGACCGACTACAACCCGGGCTCCTGCATGATCGAGTCCCTCCCCTGGATCATGAACATCGCCTGCTGCCAGTTGCGGCTGCTACCCACCGAAGTGCTCGTGGCGTGTACGGCGAACGCCGCCGCCGCGCTGGACGTGCACAAGCGCGTCGGCGCCATCGAGATCGGGTTCGACGCCGACCTCGTCGTGCTCGACACCCCCTCGCTGGACGCCTGGTTCTACACCCCGGGTCGCCCCCGTGTCCGCACGGTCATCAAGGCCGGCCGCGTCGCGTATCGCCGGCCCGAGCATCTGAAATAGACCAGGTTTGTCGCACTCGCCCGAAATACTCACGGCCGGGCGCGCGCACGAACGCCCCCGCGGCTCTCGGCGCGATGAATCTCTCGTTCCTGAGACCTTAACGGTCCAGAATCACACGGGTACAATACATCCGTGTTGTTCGGCGCCCACCGGCGACGGCTTGCTCGCCGACAAGCATACGCCCGACGGGTCTGAGATCGAAATACTCAACCAAGCCTGGAGATACGCACATGGCCAAAGAGGTGAAACGAGCTGCCAAGGCGGCTACCATCAGACCGCCCAGCATCGTCCGACCGACGCCCGCCAGAGAGGCTTCCCGTCGCCGACCAACGGATGAGCAGATTCGCCTCCGCGCCTACCAGATTTTCCTGGCGCGCGATGGCGCCCCCGGCGACGAATTCTCGGACTGGACCCAGGCCGAGCGCGAGTTGACGGAGGAGTTGGCGAAATAGCCCGGCGGCTTTCGCCGCGCCCGGCTGCCCCGTCACCCACGCTACGGGTATGTCACCACCCGCAGAATTGCGTTCTGGCACGCGACGTAGAGAGTCCCCGCGGACGTAAACTCGATATCCGTGATGAGGCTGGGAAACCCGGCCGCAAAACTGTGCTCACCCGCCACGCCGTCGCGCCCGTCCGTCAATACCAGCCGCCGGACACTCAGCGTATCCGAAATGCCGTAGAACAGTTGGAGCACGCTGTCCAGCCTGTACTTCGTGCTCGGGTTGAACGCCACCCCGACCAGCGGCGAAAAATCCGACCCCGACGTGAACAGCGGATCGACGTACTCCGGCGTCGCGGCCGCATAGGCCAGTTCATCCGGCGTATCCGCGACTCCAATGACCGCGGGCCAGCCATAGTCCTTGCCCGCCTCGATGCGGTCGATCTCGTGGTCCGAGACCAGGTTCTGATCGGTGACAAAACACAGCTTGCTGACGGGGTCGAAGGCCAGGCCCTGCGGATCGCGCAGGCCGCGCGCGTACACCGCCGAGTTGGCGATCGGGTTGCCCGCCGGGATCGTGCCGTCATCGTTGTAGCGCAGGATCTTGCCGGACAGGCGGCTCGTATCCTGTGCGGCCAGAAGACTGCCCTGATCGCCCACCGCCACGAAGAGCGTGCCGTCGGACGCAAACCCGATCCGCCCACCGACCCGCTGCCCGACCCCCTGCGTCGGAATCGCGGCGACGAACACTTCGCCCTCGCTGGCCACGTCGCCGGTCGCCACGAAGTATACGACGCGATTGTCCACGACCGCGTTCGGATCGCCCGTGACCTGCCCGGTGAGCGAGCGTGTGTAAAACACGTAGATCCGGCTGTTCACGTTGAAGCTCGGGTGCACCGCGATGCCCAGCAGGCCGCGGTCGCCCGCGATGTTCACCGGCACCTCGGCAAACGGCGCATCCAGCAGCTTGCCGTCGACCATGACCCGGATTTGCCCCGTGTCCTTCTCGCTGTAGAACACCCGCCCGTCCGGCGCGAACGCCAACCCGGTCGGGTGTGCCGCCTCTGCCACGACCGTTTCGGCCTGCAACCCCGCCGCAACGTTGATCGGCAGCCCGAGCTGATCGCGAAATTCCTGCATCAGCACGTCGCAGCCCGCCAGCGCCGACAGACCCACCGCGAGCCCTGCGACACACCCAGCAAGCGCCGCGCTTCCATACATGGCGCACTCCTTCACGCCGCCAAACCTCCCGGCGTGTCGCAGATCGTACTTGTCCGGCCGTGACACGGGAAGGGGCCCGCCCGGTCGCAGCGCAGCGTCACCGGCTTGGCCGGCGTCGCGCTACAGCAGCCCGTTCAGCCGGGCGCGGAGTCCGGTCCGCGCCCGCCGCAACATGCTGCGCACGGACTCCACCGTGACGTCCAGCACGCTGCCGATCTGCTCGTACGAGCAGCCCCCGTGCAGGAAGAGCGTCAGCGCGACCCGCTGGTTCAGCGGCAAATCCCGCAGCGCCGCAGCCACCTGCGCCCGGCGCTCGGCCTGATCCATAATCTGATCCGGGGCTGACGCACGCCGGTCCGCAGGCTCCCACGTGTCCGCCGACGGTTCCGCCGCGCGCCGCTTCGTGTCCGGCCTCTTGACGTAGTTGAAGGCCGCGTTCGTCGCCATCCGGTACAGCCACACGGCCACCTTGGCCGTCGGCTCGTACGGCTGCCCGGGCCCCAGCGCCCGCATGAACACGTCTTGTGTCAGGTCCTCGGCCTGGCGCCGATCCCCGATCAGGTGACTGATGTACCCGGAGATGCGCGCGAAGTTCCGATCAACCAACGCGTTGGCCGCCTCCCGATTCCCCGCCTGGGCCTGGAGCATGAGTTGGGTATCCAGATCCGCCAGGACTACGGCAGACGGAACCCACCGCCGCCCGCCCGGCGTCCGACGATTCGCACGCGCTGCTTGCTGCCCCGCCTCGGGCATGGCCACACCCATCCACGGACGCAAATGACCCAACGACCCGCCATTATACGACTCCCCACGCGCGACCGCAACCCGCCGACAAGTCCGCACAATCTGTAACCCCCCTCCTTCTTAGCGATGGGCTGGGCGAGGGTCGAAACGCCCGAGTCTTGATAGGTGCTCTTAGGGAAAACCCTATGGTCCCACTTCGATCCATGGCAGGCCCCCGCCGGACTGCACTTCCCCGACTACCCACACGTCCTCCCCCGCCGCCCGAAACGCCGCCACCAGCCCGTCCACCCGGTCCGGAGGAATCGCCGCGATCAGCCCCCCAGACGTCTCCGGCGTAAACAGCAATTGCTGCGTCTCCTCCGCAATCCCGGCCGCGAAACGCACCTGGCCCGCATACGCCGTGCGGTTGCGCGCCGTCCCGGCGGGAAACAGCCACTGCTCGGCGGACTCCTGGGCCCCCGCCAGCCACGGAATCCGGCGCGCGTCGAATTGCAGCCGCACGCCGCTCTTCTCCGCGATTTCGCACGCGTGTCCCAGCAGCGCGAAGCCCGTCACATCGGTGCACGCGTGCGCGCCGGCCGCCTGAACCTGCTGCGACGCGCCGCGGTTCAACCGCTGCATCGAGTCCACGGCGGCCGCGATGTGCTCGGGGCGCACCTGGTCCGCCTTGGCCGCGGTCGTGATGATCCCCACGCCGAGCCGCTTGGTCAGGATCAGTACGTCGCCCGGCCTGGCCCCGCCCTTGGTGAGTACGCGCGCGGGGTGCACAAACCCCAGCGCCACCAAGCCGTACTTCGGCTCCTCGTCCGCGATGGTATGTCCCCCGACCAGCACGCCGCCGGCCTCCGCCACTTTCTCTGCGCCACCGCGGAGAATCTCGCCGATGGTCTCGACACCCAGGCACTCCGAAAAACAGCAGACGTTCAACGCGAGCACAACCTGCCCGCCCATCGCGTACACGTCGCTGAGCGCGTTCGCCGCCGCCACGGCACCGAATTGATACGGGTCGTCGACCACCGGCGTGATGAAATCCACCGTCGCGATCAGCGCGCGGTCCTCACCCAGTCGGTATACGGCCGCGTCGTCACTCGGCCACAAGCCGACGAGTAAGTCGGCGTATCTCTCCGCCGGAAACATCTCGGCTAACGGACGCAGAACCTGCGCCAGCGCGTCGGGCGCCATTTTCGCCGCTCAGCCGGCGGCTTTGGTCATTTGCGTCAGGCGTTTCGCCGCGGGCGATGCCATCGGCACTCCTTGTTATTGCGGACCTGGCCGGACCGTCGGTGGTTTCGGCGGCGGCGGCGCACGCTTGACCACCTGCAACGTCAACTTCTGAAACTCCGGCGCGGGGTCGTCGGTCACAATCTCGATCTTGGCTCCCTCGGCGGGTAACTTGTCGTACGGCGGTAACGTGACCCGGATTTGATGAAACGCCGTCTTCGCATCGGGCGCGATGGGCGCGTCTTCCTTCACCTCGCACTGAATCGTGTCCAGGCTCGGGTTGACGGCGACGATCTTGAGCGGCTTGTCGGCACGGTATTGCACGCGCACCATTTGCTCGAGCGGTTGCGTCGTCGCCTGGGTAACGAAAAGCTGCGCCGGGATCACCGATACCCGCGGCTGCACCAGCGCCAATAACTGTATCGTGACCGTCGGCACCGCCTCCAGACCCGTCTCCAGGATCGCGGCGCCAGCGTTCGTGCCCGTCGTCAGCGGCGGCTTGGTAGTCACCGTCAACTCGTATTCCTGACCCTCCCGAACCTCCTTCAACTCAGCCTCGAACCGGCCCAGGTCCTGGTCCGCCTTCAGCTTCAGGTGGAGCGGACCGGTGTACTTGTTTTCCAGCTTGATCGTCTGGCTCTCGCGCGACTCCAACTCCATGGCCTGGAATGTGATCCGGTCCGCCGGCGTGGCGGCGAACAGGGGCTTCACGTCCCCCTCCACCTTGATCGTTACCGTCGCTTGGTTCGGGTCGTTGGTGGTCAGCGTCGCCACCTTGCCGGCGTGGCCAGGCTGTCCCGTGTTGTATGTAATCGAAAACGTCGTCGTCTCCCCGGGCGGCAACGGGCTCGTGGGCTTGCTCGCCACGGTGCACCCGCACGAGGTCGTCGCGTTCAGCGTCAGCGGCGCGGCCCCCACGTTCTTCACCGTAAACTCACGCTTGGCCGGCGTGCCCTGCCAGATCTCGCCAAAGTTGATGTCCTTCGGATTCAACTCCATCTGCGCCACGGCGCCCGCGGGCGGCTCCGTCGGCGCCGGTGCGCCGGGTGCCGGTGGCGGAGCCGGCGGTGGC
>PMMM01000056.1 GCA_003162245.1 Phycisphaerales bacterium | reverse complement strand
AATCCCCAATCCCTAATCCCTTGCTTACTGCCATGTACTTTCTCGACCGTCCCTGAAAATCTACATCGACGGCAAGCTTTACGACAAAGAGAACGCAAAGATCAGCGTGTACGATCACGGTCTGCTCTATGGCGACGGCGTGTTCGAGGGCATCCGCAGCTACGGCGGCCGGGTCTTCGAGCGGCACGCGCACCTGCGGCGGCTGTTCATATCGGCCAAGGCGATCGCGCTGCGCATCCCGTATGCCTATGACGAGATCGACCGGGCCCTCGACGCCGCCCTCGAAGCCAACGGCCTGCTCGCGCCGGACAAGGACGCGTACATCCGCCCCGTGGTCACGCGCGGCGTCGGCCTGCTGGGCATCTCGCCCAAGCGCACGTGGAAGCCCTGCACTTACATCATCGCCTCCACGATCGCCATGTACCCGCAGGAGCTATACGAGAAAGGCATGCCGGTTATCGTCAGCTCGGTCGTCCGAAACCACCCGAACTCGATCTCGCCGCGGATCAAGTCGCTGAATTACCTCAACAACATCCTCGCCAAGCAGGAGGCCCTCGACGCCGGTGTGCACGAGGCCATCATGCTAAACCACACCGGCTGTGTGGCCGAGGCCACCGGCGACAACGTGTTCATCGTGCGCGAGGGGCAGTTGCAGACGCCGCCGACTTCTGCGGGCATCCTGGAAGGGATCACGCGCGCCACGGTCATCCGCCTGGCACGCCAGGCGGGCATCGAGGTGGTCGAGAAGGACCTGGTTCGCGCCGACCTTTACGCCGCCGACGAGTGTTTTCTCACCGGCACCGGTGCCCAGGTCATCCCAGTGAACGAGATCGACAAGCGTCTGGTCGGCGAGGGGCAGGTCGGGCCGGTAACGCGGCAGATGATGGCGGCGTACAACGAGATCGTCCGCCGGCCAACGACGTAGCGGCCTGTCGGGCACACCATCAACATCTCGCGCTACGTGGGCCGACGGTCGGTCGAAATCGCGGTCCCGCATTCCGGGCACCGGCCGCTGACGTTCCCGATGAGGCTGTAGCCGCAAGTCTGGCAAGTCCCCTCCGGGTGGCGGCGCTGGCGCACCCAGAGCCGATAGCCCGCGAAGACGCCGACCCAAGACACTAGCCCCAGGAACACGGCTGGAACGAGCGACATGAGCAGTTTCACCGGATCGCGCACTCCGAGTACGGGGCAGGTCGCAAGCAGCCACGTTCCTGGGCAAAAGAGAATAGTCTCCAATACCGGGCGCCGCGTGCGCGGTCGCAACAGCAGCCCCGTCACAAAGCTACCACCAGCCAACGCCACCGGAATGATGACGAGGTGCCTGGTCCACAGGTACGGCGCGGAGATCTGTCCGGCGCTCCGTCGAATGGGCTCCAGTACGCCCGATACACCGGCAAGATAGAGGGCAGCGCTGATCGCTGCGCCGACCAAGACCAGCCCCACTCGTGTAAGAACGTAGACCACGACGCGCACTCTTGTTAACCGAACCGCTCCTCCGCCATCCGAATCGCGCTCAGCAGGCTCTGCGCCTTGTTCAGCGTCTCCTGGTACTCCCGCTCCGGCACCGAGTCCGCCACGATCCCCGCCCCCACCTGCACGTACGCCCGCCACGGCGCACCGGCGCCCGCCGAGCCCGGCTGCATCACCAGCGTCCGCAACGCAATGCACGTATCCATATTCCCCGCAAAATCGATGTACCCGATCGCCCCCCCGTACGGCCCCCGCCGCGTCCGCTCGCACTCGTCGATGATCTCCATCGCCCGGATCTTCGGCGCCCCGCTCACCGTCCCCACCGGCAGCACCGCCCGCAACGCGTCGAACGCCGTCTTCCCCTCCGCCAGCTCCCCCGTCACCGTGCTCGAAATGTGCATCACGTGGCTGTAGTACTCGATCGACATCACGTCGCTGATCCGCACGCTCGCCGGCTTCGCGACCCGCCCCACGTCGTTCCGCCCCAGATCGACCAGCATCACGTGCTCCGCCCGCTCCTTCGGGTCCGCCAGCAGCTCCTCCCGCAGCCGCCGGTCCTCCTCCTCCGTCGCTCCCCGTCGCCGCGTTCCCGCCAGCGGCCGGTTCGTGACGATCCGGTCCTCGACCCGGCACATGATCTCCGGGCTCGCCCCCACCAGCGCCACCTCCGGGCTCTTCAGGAAGAACATGAACGGCGACGGGTTGATAACCCGCAGTGCCCGGTAGATGTTCAGCGGATCCGCCGCCGTCTCGACCAACAGCCGCTGCGACGGCACCACCTGGAAAATGTCGCCCGCCCGGATGTACTCCTTGCACCGCTCCACGACCTGCCCGAATTCCGCCGCCGTGCAATTGCTCGTGTACCGCCCCGTCGCCGCCGCCGGCAGCATCACGGACACCGGCGTCAACGCCGACGCCCGGCTCAAACGCGCCACCAGCCCGTCGATCCGCCCGACCGCCTCGTCGTACGCCGCCTTCCGCGCCGCCGTCCCGCCCCCGGCCTCCACGTTCGCGTGCGCCACTACGAGCGCCACCTTCCGCACGTGGTCGAACACCACCATCGTCTCGTACAAATCGAACAGCAGGTCCGGCAGCCCGCGGTCGTCCGCCGGCGCGTTCGGCAGCCGCTCGTAATACCGCACCGTGTCGTACGTCGCGTACCCCACCGCCCCGCCCAGGAACCGCGGCAACCCCGGCAGCGCCGGCGTGCGGTACGGCTTCAGCATCCGCTCCAACACCGCGAGCGGATCGCTCGTCTCCCGCTCCTCGACCGCCCCGGTCGCATGGTCCGTCAGCACGACCTTCTCGCGCACCGCCGCGAACGTCCGCACCGGGTCGGCCCCCACGAACGAGTACCGCGCCACGTTCTCGCCCCCGACCACGCTCTCCAGCAAAAACGCCCGCGCCGAATCCGCCTGCAACCGCGCAAACGCGCTCACCGGCGTCAAATCGTCCGCAATCAGCGTCGCCACCAGCGGCACGCTGTTGTACCGCCCCGCCAACTCGGTGAACCGGTCGAAATCTGGCGCGATAAGGGCCATGCACGTAGTTTAGCGTCGCAACTCGCGGACCGTCACCCCGTCCGCCGCCCTCGAATACCCGTCCGCGCTTGACACGCGCGGTACGCTACGGCCTGAGCGAGTCACGGAGGACTTGGCTAGCAACGTCAACATCTGCTCACGGAGGAGCGCCCTTGGAACACCACATCCGCCTGCACCTCACCACCGTCGCCATCGTTGTCAGTCTCGGTATCGCGGTGAGCGTGATCACCAGCACCGCCGTCGCCGCCCGCGCCTACCAGGCCCGCAGCAAAGACGTCGTGCGGCAAAATCAGACCATCACCGTCAAGGGCTCCACGCGCGAACGCCTCCAATCCGATCGCGCCGTCTGGAACATCGGCGTCCGCGGCGAGGGCAAAACGCCCCAAGCCGCGTTCGCCGTGCTGGACGCCGCAGTGCAGCGCGTCCAGCAGTTCCTCAAGCAGGCCGGCTTCCAGGATGCCGAGATCGGCGTCTGCGCCATCGACACGGAAACCCAGCACGGCCAGGACGCCAAGGGCAAGCCGACCCACGAGATCGTCGGCTACGCCCTGACGCGCGGCTTCGTCATCACCACCGGCGACGTCCAGCGCGTCCAGCAATCCGCCGGCCGCGTTACCGAGCTGCTCCAGGACGGCGTGCTCGTCACGTCGAAGGCCCCCGCCTACTACTACACGAAGCTGGCCCAACTCAAGATCGACCTCATGGCCGCCGCCTCCGCCGATGCGCGGGCCCGCGCCGACAAGATCGCCGCCGCCACCGGCTGCCGCTTGGGCACGCTCCGCGACGCGCAAATGGGCGTCCTCCAGATCACCCGCCCCGACTCCACGGAGGTAGCCGACTACGGCCTCTACGACACGACCACCATCGACAAGGACGTGACCGCGGTCGTGACCGTAACCTTCGGCATCCGTGCGGACTGAGCGAAAAACCGCCCGCCCCGGCCGGCCNNCCCCCCCGCCATTCCCCGCAGCCGCCCAAGCTGCTCACGGACGCCCAGCGCCACCACGATGTCCCCCGCCGACAGCACCGTCTCCGGCCCGGGCGCCACCACCATCTTCCCCGTCCGCTGCCGGATCGCCACGAGCATCGCCCCCGTCTTCTCCCGGATCGCCCCCGAGCTGATCGCCACGTTCTCCAGCTCGCACCCGATCGCGATCTTCACCTCCTCCAGCAGCAGCTCCAGCTCCTCGTCGTGCATCACAATCTCGAGAAACTCGACCACGTTCGGCCGCAGCGCCACCTGCGCCATCCGCCGCCCCGCCAGCCCGTACGGCCACAGCACCCGGTTCGCCCCCGCCGCGATCAGCTTCGACGTCGTCTCATGGTTGTTCGTCCGCGACACGATGAACAGCTTCTCGTTCAACGTGCGGGCCGACAGCACGACCATCAGGTTCCCGGCGTCGTGGTCCAGGCACGTCACCAGCGCCCGCGCCCGCTCGACGCCCGCCCGCCGCAGCACGTCGTCGTCCCCCGCGTCGCCCTGCACAGTGAAATAACCGTGCTCATCCGC
This sequence comes from Phycisphaerales bacterium, assembly GCA_003162245.1. Classification (GTDB taxonomy): domain Bacteria; phylum Planctomycetota; class Phycisphaerae; order UBA1845; family Fen-1342; genus Fen-1342. Next base: position 40,301 of record PMMM01000056.1, on the reverse strand, counting down.
ACGTCCGACCGCTTCCGGCGTGGGGTCCACCACGACGATCGGCAGCTTCTCGCGCCGGAACTCGTCCGCCACTTGCGAGCCCATCCGGCCGAACGCGCACACGATGTAGTGTCCCACCAGTTCGTCGATCTTCTTTTGCATGCGCCGCTGACTCCACAAGCCTTGCAGCTCCCCCGCAATGATGTAGTTCGCCGCCGACGTCGCCAGGTACGCGAACGCCCCGACCCCCAGCAGAATCAGGATGATCGTGAACACCCGCCCGACCGGCCCCGGCTCGTGCACTTCGGTAAAGCCCACGGTCGAGACCGTGATGACCGACATGTAGATCGCGTCGAGCACCGACCAGTTGTTCGGTCGCTCGATGACGTAATAGCCGATGGCCCCGAACGCCGCGACCGCCCCAAACACGATCGCGGCCCGTCTCAACTGCAATCGGCTGTCCGTCGCAACGTTCAACATGGCGGCGGCGGCACCTCGCGCGGCTAGACGATCCCCAAGCGCTTCGCCTCCTGCGCCTCCCACGTATTGGGGTATTTCTCGATCAACTCCTGCAACAGCCTCTTCGCCTCCGTCTTCTTGCCCGTCTTCAAATACAGCCGCGCCTGGTCCAGCAGCTTGGCCGCCTCCTCATTATGCGGCGGCTCGGGCTCCGGCTTCGCCTGCTCTTCCTTCTCCTTCTTCTTCTTCTCGCCCTTCTTCTCCGCCTCAACTGCCGGCGCTTCTCCGGCCGCCCGCGCCGCCGCCACGCCCTCAATCGTCCTCGGCGCTACCGCCGTATACTCGCCCTTGGCCTCCTCCGCCGCCGCTCGCAACGCGTACTGGAACTCCGGCTCGCTGGCCGTCCCCACCGCCCGCACGTTCCCGTCGCCGTCGATGATCACGTCCCACGGCGACGCCGCCACGTGAAACGCCGGCTCCGTCAGCGCCGCCGCGCCCGCGCTCGCCTCGTAAAGCTGCGCCCACTTATACCCCTTCTCCGCCGCCAGCTTCTTCGCAGCCTCGACCTGCTCCGCCTTGTCGTCATTGATGCCGAGGAACTCAACCTTCGGTTCGGCCGCGTAGCCCTCCGCCAGCCCGCGCAGCGCCGCAACCTGCCGCTCCGTCGGCGCCTCGCGCGTATTCCAGAAGTCGAGCACCAAGATCGCCCCGCCCCGCTTCCGCAACGGAAACTTCTGCCCACCCTCGGCAACCACCTCGCGATCCGGCGCCGCCGTGCCGACCAGCCGCAGCCGCTCCAGCCGCGCCGCGATCGCCTTCTCCTTCGTGCCGCCCTCCTTCAACTGCTCCAGCGTCTGCTGCGCCAGTTGCGCATCGCCCGCGACGAACGCGGTCATCCACTTGGCCCGCAGCGTCTCCTGCGCCTTCGGCAACTCGCGCTCCAGCGCCGGCAGCACCGCCAGCGCGCCGCCCGCGTCCCCCACCGCCAGCGCCGCGAAGATCTCCAGCCGCAGCAACTGCCCGCGCGGCTCCGCCTCCAGCTTGTCCGGCGACAAGTCCCACTTCTTGAACTCGGCGCGGGCTTGCTGGCCGTCGGCGACCGAAATCGCCGTTTTCGAGTCCACGAGCTTGCCGTGCCACCGTTTCAGCTCGCCGAGCGTCTTGGAATCCTGTGCCACCGCCGTAAACGCCCCGCCCACCGCCAGAATCGCCGCCAACCCCATGCTGACACGCCTGTTCGTGCTCATCGCGCTTCTCCACATACCCTGTCCGCCCGATCCATGCCGAATACTATCGCCGGCCGCCCGCGGATTCACCCGGTACCGCTCGCCCGCGCCTGATTTCACGCCCCGTCCGCGCAGCCCTTGCTCCCCCACCACCTCCCGCTATTCTGGACCCCGCTCGTATGGGCCGTGCGACTCTGACCGCCGAGGTAGCTCCATGCAACTCGACCCCGTCTTCCTGGCGCGTCTCCAATTCGCCCTCACCATCGGCTTCCACTACCTCTTCCCGCCGCTGACCATCGGCCTCGGCCTGCAAATGGTCATCATGGAGGGGCTGTACCTCCGCACGAAAGACCGCCACTACGAGGCGATGGCCCGCTTCTGGACCAAAATCTTCGCCATCATCTTCGCCGTCGGCGTCGCCTCCGGCATCGTGATGGAATTCCAGTTCGGCACCAACTGGGCCACCTACTCCCGCTACGTCGGCGACATCTTCGGCTCCGCCCTCGCCGCCGAGGGCATCTTCGCCTTCTTCCTCGAATCCGGCTTCCTCGCCGTGCTCGTCTTCGGCTGGGAACGCGTCTCGCCCGCCATGCACTTCTTTTCGACCATCATGGTCTCCCTCGGCTCGATGTTCTCCGCGATCTGGATCATCGTCGCCAACTCCTGGCAACAAACGCCCGCCGGCTTCCACATCGTCGGCGAGGGCCTCCTCCGCCGCGCCGAAGTCACCGATTTCTGGGCCGTCGTCTTCAACCCCTCCACCCTCGACCGCCTCGCCCACACGCTCATCGGCGCCTTCATCCTCGGCGGCTTCTTCGTCATGAGCGTCTCCGCCTACTACCTCCTCAAAGGCCGCCACCGGGAGTTCGCGAAACGCAGCTTCCGCATCGCCCTCCCCTTCGCCACCGTCTTTTCCATCCTCGCCCTCGTCTCCGGCCACTCCAACGCCCGCATGGTCGCCGCGCAGCAGCCCTCAAAGCTCGCCGCCTTCGAAGGCCACTTCAAAACAACCCCCGGTGGCACGCCGCTCTACCTCTTTGGCGTCCCCGACACCCAGGAACAACGCGTCAAGTACGGCGTCGCCATCCCCGGCCTGCTGAGTCGGCTGACCTACGGCGACTCCACCAAGCCCGTCGCCGCCCTCGACGACCCCAACATCGTCCCCGGCGGACTGCGCGCTGGCGACCGTGTCCAGGACTACTGGCCGCCCGTCAACGCCGTCTTCCAGGTCTACCACGCCATGGTCGCGCTCGGCATGTTCTTCATCCTCCTGTCGCTCTTCGCGTGTCTGCAATGGCTCCGCCGGCGCCTCTTCCAGATGCGTTGGCTGCTCTGGGTCTTCGTCTTCGCGGTCGCCGGCCCGATGCTCGCCAACCAGCTCGGCTGGGCCGCCGCCGAGCTCGGCCGCCAACCCTGGATCGTCTGGGGCCTGCTCCGCACGAAGGACGCCGCCTCCAAGGCCGTCTCCGGCGCCGACGTGCTGACCTCCATCATCCTCTTCAGCGCGATCTATCTCATGCTGCTACTGGTCTGGCTCTTCGTCATGGATCACAAAATCCGCACCGGCCCCGAAGAGCCCCACGAGTTCGAAGCCCAGGCCGCCCAGCGCGGCTGGCTCGCAACCGCCGCCCAGCGTGCCGCCCCCTCCGGCCCCTCAATGACCGAGGCCCGCGACGACGCGCCGGATACGAAATGACCGCACCGCAACGGACAACGCCATGCTGATCGCCGGCCACGAAACGCAGGAATACACGATCCCCGTCGCCGGCCGCACCCTGCGCCTGCTCGGCCCCAAATGGCCGCACGCTCTCCACAACGACCCCCGCCGCCGGGCCTTCTACGACCAGGCCGGATACCGGCCATACTGGACGCTCCCCTGCCCCGCCGCGGTGATGCTCGCCGAGCACGTCATCCAGCACGTCCCGCCGAGCCCGCAACCGATCCTCGAGCTCGGCGCCGGCCTTGGGCTCGTCGGCCTCGCCCTGACGCTGGCCGGCCACCGCGCGATCGTCACCGACTGCGACGAGGAATCCCTGGAGTTCGTCCGCGCCAGCGCCCACCTGAACTTCCTCGAGCTCCACACGGTTCGCCACCTCGACTGGCGCCAGCCGCCCCCCGAGCACTACGCCACGATCGTCGGCGCCGAGATCCTCTACGCCCCGGAAGCCCTCGCGCCCGTCGCGCAGCTCCTCGCAACCTGCCTCGCACCCGCCGGCAGCGCGTATGTCAGCGACGCGAACCGGCGAACAGCCGAGCCCTTCCCCGCCGCCCTCCGCGCCGCCGGCCTCGACTTCCACAAGTCCACAGCTCGTGCCCCCGCGATCCCCGGCTTCGATTCCATCGACGGCCGCGTCTTCGACGGCACCATCTACCACGTCTTTAGACCCCACGACCCCGCAAGCTCACCGGAGCCGCGCCAATGATGGACCTAAACCTGTTCTGGTTTGTCACCCTCGGCGTCCTGCTCGCCGGCTACGCCATCCTCGACGGCTTCGATCTCGGCGTGGGCGCGCTGCATCTCTTCGCCCGCACCGACGAGGAGCGCCGCGTCTTCCTCAACGCCATCGGCCCGGTCTGGGACGGCAACGAGGTCTGGNNTTCGGCGGCGCGCTGTTCGCGGCTTTTCCGAACGCGTACGCGACGGCATTCTCCGGCTTCTACCTCGCGTTCGTGCTCCTGCTCTTCGCCCTCATCTTCCGCGCCGTCTCCATGGAATTCCGCAGCAAACGCGACTCGGTGGCCTGGCGCCGCTTCTTCGACTACTGCTTCTTCGCCGCCAGCGCGCTGGCCACGTTCCTCTTCGGCGTTGCCGTCGGCAACTGCATCAAGGGCATCCCGATCGGCCGCGACATGGAGTACGCCGGCACCTTCTTCGACCTGCTGCGCCCCTACCCGCTGGTCGTCGGCCTCTTCGCCGTCTCCATGTTCGCCATGCACGGCTCGATCTACTTGTACCTCAAGACCGACGGCGACCTCCAAAAACGCATCCACGGCTGGATCTGGCAGACCTTCGGCTTCTTCCTCGTCATGTACCTCTTCACGACCATCTGGACGCTCGCCAAAATCCCGCACGCCACCCGCAACTTCGACCAGCACGAATGGGCCTGGCTCGTCGTCTTCCTCAACGTCCTCGCCATCGCCAACATCCCGCGCGCCGTCTACCTCAACCGCCCGGCGTACGCCTTCATCTCCTCCGCCTGTTGCATCGCCGCCTTCGTCTTCCTCTTCGGCGTCGCCCTGTTTCCGTACCTGCTCGTCTCGAACCTCGACCCCCCCGCCGGCCTCGCGTTTAACCCCGCCTTCAGCCTCGACATCCACAACGCCGCGTCCTCGCACAAGACGCTCCAGATCATGCAGATCATCGCCTTCTGCGGCATGCCCTTCGTCCTGACCTACACCGCCATCATCTACTGGACCTTCCGCGGCAAGGTCGAGATCGGCCGCTTCAGCTACTGACCCAGTAGCGGCCGGCGCACACGCACCGCGCCCGCCCCGCCCGTACCGGCCGGCGCGTCGCCCTCCCTGCCCGACCTCGCCCGCCGCAGACCCTTCCCGCCGCGCGCAAATTCCGGTAGCTTGCTCCTCCCCAAGACCACGAGGACGGGTTTGAAGCCTACGCCACCTGAAATCGTCCGGCGATCGCTCCTGAGCGTGGACCACGACGCCACGCCCGCCTACCGCCTGCTGGTCCGCGTCGGCCGCCACGACCTCATTTTCGACGCCCCGCCTTTCGCCCACTACAAGCAGGCGATGGCGCACGTCGCCACCGCNNGAGACCCCAACGGCCACAACGGCGGCCCGGTCCACCACGCCGACCGCCCCTGGATCGACGTAATGTCCTGGGACGGCGACGTCACCGCCCGGATTCTCCGCCAAGCCAACCACGCTGCCCCCGACCGCCCCGCCCCCCGCGTGCACTGGCAGCCTGCCGCGCGACTGGCCGTACCGCCGCCCTCGCCGCACGACGCCCCGAACCCGCCCCCATCCGTTCCGCGCGCCGGCCACGTGCTCCCCCGTCTGCCCCGCCCGCGCCCGCGCCGGCATCGCTGGCATCTGGCGGCCACAGCGCTCCTTCTCCTCGCGACCTGGGTCTGCCTCGCCCTGCTGGTCACCGACGGCCACCCCGCCCGGCTGCTCGATGGCCTCAAAACCCCGCCCTCCCCTGTCGTCACCGAGCTCCCCTTCGACGCTCCGCGCACCACCGGCCGCGGCAACCCTGCGACCGCCCCCGCGCCGCCCCCCAACCGCCGTCCTGACGTCCGCCCGGCGTCCCAGCCCGTCCCGTAATGCCCCCCGGCGCTTGCAAACATCCCCGGTTTCCGCACCCCTTTGAATAAACTGATCTGGCCGCCCGTCCGGAAAGCAGGTACAAGCGAGGACAGGCACATGAACCGGCTACCAAACATGCTGCTCGCGGGCGCGGCCCTGCTCGCCACCCTGACCGGCTGCGACCTCACCTTCCTGCCCTTCTCCCCCACCGACGCGACGTACGTCACGCCCTACGACTGCGCAACTTGTTACAACACGTACTACGTCCCGACCGACGTCTACTACCCCGACGAAACCTACGTCGAGGACACGTACTACGGCGGCGACACGACCTACGTCGAAGTCGACGACACGTCCTACGTCGAGACCGACGACACTTCGTACCTCGAGGAAGACTACGCCCCAGGCCCCTCCGCCGACGAGTCCTACTACTACGACGACGGCTCCTCCGGCGTCAGCTATGACGAAGACGGCTACTACGTCAACGACTACTACGCCGACGGCTCCTCCACCGGCGACAACGTGTACTACGACGACCCCGCCGAAGAGTAAGCTGAGCGCCCGCTCAACCCCCTCATCGCCCCCCGCTCATGCCTTTCGATAAACATCGGTGCTCACGTACTTCAGCCCGGAATCCACCATCAACGTAACGACCTGCGCATCGGGGCCCAGTTGCTTCGCCACTTGGATCGCCGCCACCACATTCGCCCCCGAGGACGTGCCGGCGAACAGACCTTCCTCCCGCGCCAGACGCCTCGCCATCTCCTTCGCGTCCGCCGTAGCGACCGCGACGACCTCATCCACGAGCTTCGGCTCCCACAGCGGCGGCGTATAACCAATCCCCACGCCCTCAATCTTGTGCGGCCCGGCTTCGCCACCCCCTAGTACCGCCGACTCCGCCGGCTCCACCGCAATTGTCCTGATCTTCGAATTGTGGCGCTTTAGCACGGTTGCTATGCCCCGCGCTGAAGCCGCCGTGCCTACACACTGAACAAACGCGTCAACCTCCCCATTTGTTTCACTCCAGATCTCCTCGCCCAGTGGATAGTAGCCGGCGATGCTATCGTGATTATTCAGTTGGTCAGTCCAGTACGTGCCCGGTGCCCGACTCAGCGCTCTGGCAGCCTCGATCATGTTCAGGATCAAGCCCTTGGTAGTGCGCCCCCCCTCGCTCGGCACCAACGTAAGCTCCGCGCCCAGGGCCGACATGTGATCCAGCTTCTCCTGACTAAACGCATTGGAAGTGACAATATGAATGCGATAGCCCTTCGCCACGCAGATCAACGCCAATGATGTCCCCGTGCTTCCCCCCGTGTACTCGATGATCGTATCCCCGGGCTTCAGCCGGCCGTCCTCCTCGGCGCGCGAGATCATCGCTTGCGCCGCGCGATCCTTCATGCTCCCGGTCGGATTCTCCCATTCGAGCTGGGCCAGCACTCTCGCACAATCGGGCGGCACAACCCGCCGAAGCTGCACCAGCGACGTATTACCAATCGCCTGCAAGATGTTGCTGCCAACGCTCACCGTTCTTCCTTCCCGCTGTGCGCGCTCACCCGTCGCTGACCCGCTACGCCGCCATAATTTGTTCCATCCGGCAGATCGCGCCGCCGCCGCCGCTCAATTCACCCCGTGCATCATCGACACGATCTTCCGCGTCACCAGGAAGCACACCGCCGACGCGCCAAACAGCGCCGCGGCGATCGCCACGAAGTACGTCGTCGGATGCACGGTGCCCCACAGCTCGCCCGCGAACCCCGCCGCGTAGTTCCCAAAGAAGCTCGTCAGCAGCCACATCCCCATCAGCATCGTCGCAAACTTCGCCGGCGCCAGCTTGCTCACCATCGACAGCCCCACCGGCGACAAGCACAGCTCGCCCAGCGTGCACAGGATGTAGAACGCGAACAGCCACCACACGCCGACCTTGAAGCTCGCCGATTTCACGAACAGGTCGTTCAGCGCGTCGCGCAGCTTGGGCTCTACACCCGCCAGCAGCAGCCGCTTGTAGTCGCGGTCCTCGAGCGCCACCGTCGTCTTCAGCGCCTTCGTGGCCGCGTCGAAGCTGACTTTATCCGGTGCGAACCCCGCGTAACGCAGGTCAAACCCCGCCGGAATCTGCGTCAGCGTGACCGACGCCTCGAACGGCTTGTCCGCGCCGGCCTTTCGCTTCGCTTCTTTCGATTGCACGGCGAGCTGCCGGACGGCCTCCAGGTAGTCCTTCGACACGCTCGCACGCAGCAGCCGGTCGCGGTCCGTGTCCGCCAGGACGCCGATCATGTCGAACTTCCCCTGTGCCGGGCTGAACTTGAGCCGCCCGCCCGTTACCACCGCGAACTGCTTCGTCTCCTTGGGAAGCTCCTCGAACGCCTCGAATCCCTTCGCATCGTCCAGATCCGGCGCCTCGCGGAACACCACGCGGCTGTCCTGGTCCGCCACGAGCCCCACCGGCAGGTTCGCAAAGGTCGTGCTGCTCGGCCGGCTCTCCGCGTTCACCGCCCAGATCATCAGCGCGAACGCCAGACCGTTCATGAACACCCCGATCGCCATCTTGGCCGGAATCGAGAGGTTGATCCCCCGCCGCGGCAGCGTGGTCCATAGCCACGCGAAAAGCGGCGCCAGAATGAAGATGCCCAGCGGGTTGATCGCCTGGAACGACGCCGTCGTCATCGGGTTGACCGAGAAGATCCGCTTGAACGCCTTCCCCAACTCCTCTAACACGGTCGCCTTGGCCTTCTCGGCCTCGATCGCCGGAAACACCGACGGCACCGGCGGCGCCTCCGTCACGTAGCGGTTCGTCACCTTGTCCGCGAACACGTTCATCGCGTTGCCGGCCTGCTCGAACGCCCCCCAGAAGAACACGACAAAAATGCCGACCGCGCCGATCGCGAGCACCCGGTCGCGCACCGCCATCTTCACCCGCGAGCAGATGTACGCCGCCATGAACGCCGCGAACCCGATCCCCAGCCCCATCGCCAGCGCATCGGCCAACGACATCACGTTTATCGCCCACAAGGCGACCGCCCCCAACATGGCGACGACGCCCAGCACGATCAGCAGCGTCGGCGCCGCGTGTGACAAGCTCGGCAGGGCCGACGGCGCCTTCTCCGCCTCCTGCTCCGTCATGTACGCCGGCGGTGCGGCGTGTCCGCCCGCCTCCTTGCCCCGGCTGATCCCCTCGTACTTCGTCCCCGGCGGCAACTCCTCGATCCACCGCAGGCAAATCAGGTACGTCGCCAGTCCGACCAACATGCCGACGCCCGCCGCCGCGAACCCCGCGTGATAACCCCAGCGCGTACCCTCCGCGAGCGCCGGACAGATGATCGGCGCCAGGAACGCCCCGAGGTTGATCCCCATGTAGAAGATCGTGTACGCCCCGTCCCGCCGCGGGTCGCCAACCGCGTACAGCCGCCCCACCTGCGTGGACATATTGGGCTTGAAAAACCCGTTCCCGACGATCAGGAACCCCAGCGCGATATAGAACACGTTGATGTTCGACGTGGTCAGCCCGAATTCCCCCGCCGCCATCAGCAGCGCCCCGATGATGATCGCCCACTTGTTCCCCAGGAACCGGTCCGCCAGGTACCCGCCCAGCAGCGGCGTGAGGTAGACCAGCGCGGTGTACCACTTGTAAATCCCGGACGCCTTCTGCTGCGTCCACAGGAAGTAGTTCACCATATACAGCATCAGCAGCGCGCGCATGCCGTAATAGTTGAACCGCTCCCACATCTCCGTGAAGAATAGGACGAACAGCCCCTTGGGATGGCCGAGAATCTCGCCGCGTGCGCTCGCCATGCCGTGCTCTCCCTGCTTTGGCGCGCGGCCAACCGACCAAGCCAACCGCGCGCCGTTGGTCCGACAGGATACCGGCGACGCCCCCCAGCGCGTAGTGCAGTCCGCGCGCGCCGTCACCGCTTCGGCGGACCAGCCCCCGGTTGAGCCGCCCGCCCCCGCGTAGTAATGTGCGCACTGACCGCCCCGCGCCCCGCGGGCGCCGCTTGCCTCACCCGTGTACAGGAGCCCAATCGTGAACCGTCGCGACTTTCTGGCCACCGGCCTCGCCGCTGGCGCCGCCGCCGCCCTCAAGCTCGATCCCGCCGCACGCGCCCAAACCGCCGAAACCAAGCCGGCCCACACCTCCGGCTTCAAGCTCAATTACGCACCCCACTTCGACCAATTCAAGGAGCTCGCCGGCGCGGACCTCATCGACCAGCTCAAGTTCATCGCCGACCAGGGTTTCCACGCCGTCGAGGACAACGGCATGATGGGCCGCCCGGTCGAAATCCAGGAGAAAGTCGGCAAGGAACTCGCCCGCCTCGGCCTCACGATGGGCGCCTTCGTCGCCACCGCCGAATTCAATGAGGCGACCCTCGTCCACAAGGACAAGGACGTCCGCCACAAGCTCGAATACAGCGTCAAGGTGTCGCTCGAGGTTGCCGCGCGCGTCCACGGCCAGCGCTGCATCGTCGTCCCCGGCTGCATCGACCCCCGCATGGACGTGGGCTACCAGACCGCCAACGTCATCGAAAACCTGAAGTACGCCGCCGAAATCTGCGAGCCCGCCGGTCTCACCGTGATCATCGAGCCGCTCAACCCGCGCGACCACCCGCGCCTCTTCGTCACCAAGATCGCCCAGGCCTACGAGATCTGCCGCGCCGTCGGCAGCCCCGCCTGCAAAATCCTCGACGACATTTACCACCAGCAGATCACCGAGGGCGACCTCATCCCCAACATCGACGCCGCCTACTCCGAAATCGCCTACTTCCACCTCGGCGACACCCCCGGCCGCAAGGAGCCCGGCACCGGCGAGATCAACTTCCGCAACGTCTTCGCCCACCTCCACGCCAAGGGCTACGCGGGCGTCCTCGGCATGGAGCACGGCAGCTCGAAGGATGGCAAGGCGGGCGAGCAAGCCGTCATCGACGCCTACCGCGCCTGCGACGCGTTCTAAAGAAGGATGGAGAAGCCCAGCATGGCCACCGAAGTCAATGCCAGTCCAGACGATCCGCGCGACCCTGTTTCCCGCCGCAACTTCCTCAAAACCTCCGCCGTCGCCGTGGCCGCCACCTGGGTCGGCGGCTGCGCGACCACCGGCGCGACCCGCGCGGGCCCCGGCATCCTCCACGCCGAGCACAAGTACGAGCGCATCCGCCTTGGCGTCATCGGCTGCGGCGGACGCGGCACAGACGCGGCCATCGACTGCGTGCGGTCATCGCCGGGGGTCGAAATCGTCGCGCTCGGCGACCTCTTCAAAGACCACCTCGACGAAAGTCGCAAGATGCTGACGGAGCCCGAGGACGAGAAGCTGGCCGACGTGCCGGAGAAGGTCCACCTCACCGACGACCGCTGCTTTGTCGGCTTCGACGCCTACCAGCAGGTCCTCGCGCTCAGCGAAGTGGACATGGTCATTCTCGCCACGCCGCCCGGCTTTCGCCCGCTGCACCTGCGGGCCGCGGTCGACGCCGGCAAGCACATTTTCATGGAGAAGCCCGTCGCCGTGGACCCAATCGGCGTGCGCTCGGTCATCGAATCCGCCGACGCCGCCGCTCGCAAGGGCCTCGCCATCGTCTCCGGCACGCAGCGCCGCCACGAACCCGGCTATCTCGCCACCATGCAGCGCATCCACGACGGCGCCATCGGCGACATCGTCGGCGGCCAGTGCTACTGGAACCAGGGCGAGCTGTGGGTCAAGGATCGCCAGCCCGACTGGTCCGACATGGAGTGGCAGGTCCGCAACTGGCTGTACTTCACCTGGCTCTCCGGCGACCACATCGTCGAGCAGCACGTCCACAACATCGACGTCATCAATTGGGCCATCGGCTCGCCGCCGGTCAAGGCCGTCGGCCTCGGCGGCCGCCAGGTGCGGACCGACCCCAAGTTCGGCAACATCTACGACCACTTCGCGGTCGAGTACGAATACGCCAACGGCGTACGCGTGCTGAGCTTATGCCGCCAAATCCCCGGCACGTCCGAGCGCGTCTCGGAGCGCCTGGTCGGCACGCACGGCGTCGCGGACCCGAGCGGCTGGATCACCGGCCGGCGGCCATTCAAGTTCGAGACCAAGGGCGAGGCCGTCAATCCCTACGTGCAGGAGCACACCGACCTCGTCGCCAGCATCCGCCGCGGCAAGCCGCTGAATGAGGGCCGCCGCATTGCCGAAAGCACGCTGACGGCGATCATGGGCCGCATCTCGGCGTACACCGGCCGCGAGATCCAATGGCCGTGGGTGCGGCAGGCGTCGCAGCTCGACCTGACGCCGCCCAAGTACGAGTTCTGCGACCTGCCGGTCGATCCGGTCGCGACCCCCGGCGAAACCAAGCTGGTGTAGCGTGCGCGCCGAGAATCGGAGCGCGTGATCCGAGCCGCGACCGGCAGGGAGCGCACCCCTCGCACACGCCCCGCGCGGCTCTCCGCGCGAGCCTCCCCCGCGCGTGTCCGAACGCGCAGCGCCAGCCAGCGCGCCCCGTAGACCATCCGACTTGCGCGCGACCGCCCCGTCCCTGTGGCGGGCCAATGCGTCCCGTCCGGCGCGCCAACCGCTGATATGCGATTCCCATCTCGCCCCCGGACGCCGCTTCGCCTCGGTACGGAGAATCTGTATAGTGGAGGCCGGCAGTGCCGCCGTCGGCACACGTCGGACGATCGAGAGGCAAACATGTCACGGCATCTCTCCGCGCGCCTACTGGTGGTTGTTCTGCTGGCCAGCGGCTTGGCCGGCTGCGGGCCCAACCTGAAGGCCCCCGACGGCACACGGGTCAGTCTCCGCCAATACGACAGCGTGAACGTGAAGAGCGTCGAGTTGGATCCCAACCTGCCGTACCCCGGTCTGCCGCGGCAGCTTTCCGGGGCCATTTACGGCAAGCTCTACCTCAGCAAGATGTGGCTGCAATCGAGCCCGCGCGATACGCAGATCAGCCTGTTCGGCGTAGCCGGCGTAGTCGGCGGCGGCAGCAAAGACACCGGCACCCGTCCGGCCGACCTGCGCGTGGTCATCCTCTCCGCGCACTACCCGTCGAAGGCCGCGCGTGTCCTGATCGGCGCCGCGAACACCATGAAATGCCGCATGGAAGTGCTCGACCCACGTGCCGGCTCCCTGCTCGGCAGCGCCGAGGTCTCCGCGTCCAAAGGGCCTGCCACCCACGGCGCGCTCGGCAGCGGCGCGACCGGCGTAGTGGTCAACCTCTTGACGGACAACCCGGACATCTATGACCTGATGCTGAACGACGCCATGGCCGGCGCGATCGCCCAGGTCCTGGACCGGGCCAAGAAGTACGAGCCGCCCAATCCGCCCACGCCCAAGGCAAACGCCACGCCGTAGCCGCGCCAGCCGCCCACCCACGTCCTCCGCTACCCGATCCGAACCCCGTCCGCGAGGACGGGGCGGTCCCGTCCCGGCTCCGAACCGCGCCCGTCAGGAGGCGCGCCCCGCGTCCGAACGCGCAGCGCCAGCAAGCGCGCCCCGCGGACCATCCGACCCGCGCGCGACCGACCCGCCCCCGTGACGGGCCGGTCGTTTTACCCTTTGCGCCCGGCGCCGCATCCTCCGCCCCTCTCAAATCTCAAATCTGAGATGTGCCATCCCGCACTCTGCGGCCTCGCCCCGCACATTGACCAAACTCGCCCCGCGCTGTACGCTGCTGCCATGCCTCGCAAATCGAACGCCCCGGGGAAACGGACCACGCGCCGCGTGCGCACCCGGCGTTCGACGAGTTCCTCTTCCTCCGCTTCCGCGCCGGGAACGTGCCGCCATACGCGTTCGAATGGGGGCACGAACCCGAAACAGAGGTCGAGTACGGCGCGGCCTCGACCAGGATCTGCCGTGAGTACGAAACGTGCTTCTAAGGCCGGGCATGGCTCCGCAGCGGCGGCATCCCGCGCAACCGACAAGGCTGTTGTCGCCCTAACCGCGTGGCAGCTTCTGGACGAGGTGCTGACCGAGCAGCTAATGCAACGCCGCGCACAGATTCTCGGGCACGCCGGAGCACCCGCGGTGGAACCTGCCGGGAAGGCGCTCACGGCCTTAGCGTTACATGGAGCCTGAATTCTTGTAGTTATTGGGGTCTGTACAGATGTCCGCAACCAAGGACAACGACAGCCTGCATGTGCAACTTCGCTCGCTCATCTTCTCCGGTGGCCGAAAGGTTGAGTTGAGGCCGGATTCCGTCGTCGTGCTCGTAGGCCCGAACAACGCGGGCAAGACGTCCACGCTCCGCGAGGTTCTCAAGAACCTCCGAGACAACGAGAACGGCCCGGTGCTAGAGGCGGTCAATTGGCAGAAGGACGGCGACTTGAACGCCCTACAGGCCTGGCTGGATGCGAACGTCCACGTTGGGACGAGTCAATTCAGAACAGGAAAGGTGTGGGGCTGGCTGTCCGACTTCCTAGGCCCGGCCGAGGCGTCCCACTATTGGACTTCCTCAAGTGGCATCGGTTCGCTCGCGCCGATCTTCGTCAATCTGCTATCTGTCGAAAAGCGGCTGGAGAATTCACTTCCTCCCGACGTGCAGGCTCTGCGCGACGATACCCCGAAGCACCCCATACACGCGCTGGTGCTGAACGAGGAACTTGAGCGGAATATCTCTGACCGACTGCGCGCATGCTTCGGCCGCGGCATTGTTCTAAACCGATCCCTCACGAGCAAGTGCGAGGTGTACGTCGGAGACCCGCCGCCGAAACACGAGAGTGAGGACCGCGCATCCTCCTCGTACGTTCGCAGACTTCAATCACTTCCGCGCCTCGAGGACGAAGGTCATGGCATTCGAAGCTACTTTGGCTGCCTGCTGGGGCTTTGGGCGTCTCCAGGGCTAATCCACCTGATCGACGAACCCGAGTGCTTTCTTCATCCGCCGCACGCGCGCCGCCTAGGCCGGACCTTGGTCGAATTGGCGCCTCCAGAGCGCCAAATCCTGATCGCGACACACAGTCCCGAGGTCCTCCAGGGGGTCGTCGACGCGTCATCGACGCGAGTTACCATCGTCCGCCTAACCCGGAGCGAAGGCCAAAACGACGCGTGCGTCCTCGAATCCGCCGACCTGCGCCGGCTCTGGACCGACCCGCTGCTGCGCTACTCCAATGTACTGCAGGGCCTGTTCAACGAGAACGTCGTTATCTGCGAGGGCGAAGCGGACTGCCGCTTTTACGAGGCCATGTGCGAAGCCTCCACACTGGCCGAAGGCGTCAGCCAGCGCAGCGTGCTCTTCACGTCAACCGCCGGCAAGGACAGAATGGCAACGGTCGCGCGCGCCCTCCGGACGCTTGGCGTACCCACGCGCGTCGTGGTCGATCTGGACGTGCTTCAGGCAGCAGCGACCTTAGAAGCCCTCGTTGCTGGCATGGGCGGAGAGTGGGGCCGCCTCCGCGACGACTGGCGGTCCATTGTCAAATCGATCGAGCAGGCGCCACTTGTGGCGCCCGTGCTCGTCGAACGTCTCCAGACGATCTTGCGCGACAACAAGGGACCTTACGTTAGCACCGAAACAGCGGACAGAATCCGCCGCGAGCTGCCTTCGGACAGTGCGTGGGCGGGCGTCAAGAAAACGGGCACGCGCGCCTTCCCGACCGGACAGATCCAGGTCACACTGAAGAACTTCATCGCCGAGCTAAGAACGCTCGGGATTTTCGCTGTAGAAGTGGGCGAACTTGAGGGCTTTGCGCGCAGCGTGGGCAACCACGGTCCGCGCTGGCTCGCGGAAGTCATGGGCCGTGATCTTCCGACTGACTCCGAATTGCGTGAAGCACGCGAATTTGCGAAAGCGCTGGTCGCGCCACTGTAACCGCGCTTGCGCGTCCGAACGCCCCGCCCGCCGTCACAACCTATCCCGGCCGCTTCCCGTGGCACGCCGGATACCGCGGACACCCCCAAAACGGACTACCGGCATGCGCCCCGCGCTTCGCAATCCGCCGCACCATCGTTGTTCCGCATTCCGGACACGCCGGCGCGCCGCCCGAAGCCCCGCCGGCGCCGCCGGCGCGCCCCGAGATCGGCCTGTCCGTCGCCGCCGACGCCGCGATTGGCGCCCCCGGCCTTCTCTGCACCGACCGGATCAACGCCACCAAGTCATCCCCGCTGACCACGTCAATGCCGTTGTCCTCCGCGAACGCCGCCGCTTCCGACGAGAACTCCCCGCAGCTTACAACGATGCCGCGCTCGGCCCCCTCACTGGCCATGACTCCGCGCAGTTCGCGAACGACCTTCACGCCCACCGTCCACGCCCGCCAGCGTTTGCACTGCACCATGGTCGTCTGCCCGTCCCGTCGGAGAATGACGTCGACGCCGCCGTCCCCCGCGCCGCCCGTGCGTTCAACGGCGTAGCCCTTGCGACGGTAGGCTTCGGCCGCCAACTCCTCGAACTCGCTCCACGTCAGCCTGCGCACGCTGTCGATGCCGGATTGCTTGTCCAGCCGCTGTCGATCCAGGAACTTCTTAAATTCGGCAGCGCCCCAAATAACCAGTACGCCCACAGCCCCCAGGGTCCCGAGCATCCGGATCGTCGGCGTAGCCACCGCGCTGAACGTGGAGATGACCATGTCGTTGGGATCGCTCGCGCCACCCAGGAACGCCGGGACGACGAAGCGCAATCCGACGTACACGAGGGCCGCGCACACTGGCCCGACCCACCAGGGCACGACGGTCAGGAAATGAAAGAACGCGTCCGCGCCGGATTCTCTTCCTCGACGTGCCATCACATTCCCGCCATAAGACGACCGCCACTCACAAAGTGGCCCCTTGCCGGCGGGCGCGACCCTGCGCTCGCCTTTCCGGGCCGTCCCGCCGTCCACCGAGTGTACCGCGCCGGCGCCCGATGTCATCATCGCCGAGAATCTCCTCGCCGCCCGCACCTCGCGCTTCTGACTTTTTCCTTCTGACTCCTCCGCCCGCCCGCCCGTTTTCCGCCCCTCCGTACCTGCGTCCCTTCGTCTCCAGCTCGTTACTCGCTACTCGCTTCCCGCCCACCTGCGCCCCGCGCGCCCAGGCCGTCACGCCGAGCCGCCCGCCGGTCGCTCGGAACAGGCACCTCCGCCTGCGCCGTCTCCCTCCGTCGGCGGTGCACGGTTGTACCCGCACTCCGGACAGGCGCTACTGGAGTCGTCGTCCAGCTTGTACCCGCAGCGCGGGCACCGCCCTAACGACGCTAGCACACCGGGAGCCAACCGCCGAATCGCGCGGTCCCTGGAGACCTTAACGACAACACCGAACGCGCAATTGAACGCCGCGAACGCCGCGAGTTTCTGCCACCAGACCGTCCACCCGCCCAGATCGATGCAGACCGACGTTAGACCGGTCCCCACCACCCAGAACAGCGCAAGCAGCACGCGTCGACGAAGGCCGTCCCCCGCCAAACAGCGCTGGCGGATCGACTCCACCAGCTCCGGGTCGTCAATACTCCACAACGGCGACACGCCGTATTCCTCCACCGACCCAACGGGACCCCCGGCTTCGCCAGCCAGCGATCGCTCGCGAGCATCCGCTCGGTCCGCGGATGCCCCGTAGATCTTGGACCAGTATACCGACCTCCACCGTCACGAGCTGCGCCCGCCACCGCCCCGCCCCCGCCCGCCCCTCGCCTTCCGCCCCTCGATCCCTCGGCGCCTGCGCCGTTTTTTGACGAACCTCCCGGTTTCCCGTTTCCTGCTTACCGGTTTGCCCCCGCCGCCGTGGCTTTTCGCTGTCCGCCTCTGACAAACGGATTCGTCCTTCGCGTCCTCGGCGTCCTTCGCGGTGAATCCCCGCCACCAGCCGCCAAAAACGTACAAAATCGCGCCGCCCCCGCCAATCCTTAACAAACCGCCCGTTTTCCTCCCCGCCGCCCCGTTCCTGATGAATACTTACTCTGTCCGCGCGGACGTTCCGCGCCCGCAGGCTTGGCTGAAGGCTGAAAGCTACGATCTGATAGTATTTCTATGACTGCGCTCTCGTCTAGCTCATCACCTCCGTGTCCTCGGCGCTCTCCGCGCCTCCGCGGTTGCCTTGCCCAACGTCCCGATAATCAAGTGTGCCAAGGGGGGGGGTACACACCTTGGCACACTTGGCACTCTTCCCCTTCCCGCAGCCCCAGCGGCCTTTTTATCCGGAACTATGCCAACCGCTTGGCATCCTTGGCTCCCTTGTTCGCCCGCGCGGACCGCCGCACCCGGTCCAGCACCCACCACGGGCTGTACCACACCCACAACATCACCGTCCCCAGCCCGGCCAGCGACGCAAAGTACCACGGCGGCGGCGCCAGATAGTCCAGAATCGTCGGGTTCGGCGGCGCGTGCAGCAGGAACATGTAATTCGCCCCCAGCACTCGATCGATGGGCATTACGACGAGGGCGGTGCCGAGCGTCAGCCACCACATCCACTTCCACGACCCCGCCCGCGGCCGCAGCCGCAGCCCGAACGTCATCACCAGCGTCCCGGCGATGATCCCGCCGTGCCCGACGAAGTACCGCAAATACGCCGGACTGGGAAACGCATCGTTGATGTCCGGCGTCAGCACCGCCTGCAGCGTGCCGCCGAGGCCCCAGTAGTACGAGACCTCGTACAGGCGTTGCAGAACCCCAGGCGATCGGCGGTCGCCCGCGCGCTCAATCTCGCGCGGCCCGCGCCGCGCGGCGAACACCAGCGCCAGCGGCGTCAGGTACGCCGCGATGTCGCAGACGTGCAGCGGCAGCGACTCTTGCAGCGACCAGCCGCCGCCACAAGCGTCCAGAACCTGCTTGCCGATCGCGGCGGCCACGGTCGGCAGGGCGATGCCCAGGCAGACGCGTCGGCGCACGCGTGCCTCGCCCGGCCGCCCCCGCGACCGGCGCACGATGACGCACAGCGCCGCCGTCACCAGCGCGAGTACGCTGACCGTCAGAATGTGCCCGGGCGATAATAGAACTCGCTCGCCGCTCGCCAACATGGCGGACATCGTATCAGAGCCCCGCGCGCCGCATCAGGGCTCGCGCGTCGCATCAGAGCCCGTGCGGAAGCGGGGGCGCTGCTCCGCATCAGAGCCCCGAGCGCAAGCGAGCGGGTTCGCCGGCGTCCGTTGGCCGCGTCGCCTGAGCCTCCAGTTGCTTCGCCAGCCGCGCGTATGCGATGGACGTCAGGATGAACAGCAACCCGGTCGCCAGCAGCGACAGCACACGATAGACGTATTGCAGGTGCGCCAGGTCGACGATCAGCACCTTCGCCAGCGTGACCGCCAGGAGCCCCAGACCGGCGTAACGTATCGCCGGCCCGCGCCGCCAGAACCCGACCGCCACCAGACCGATCGCGTACAGCCCCCAATACACGCTCCACGCGGTCTGCCGCGCCATCGCCGCGTTGCTCACCCGCTGCGCCTCCGGTGCGAACAAGCGATCCAGCTCGAGGCTGCCGAGCCACAGACCGATGGCCGCCACCAGCCCCCACGCGATCGGCGGCAAGTGCGTCCGCCACGACGCCCAGAACCCGGCTTGTTCGCAGCGCCGCGCGTGCACCGCTGCGGTGACCAGCACGGCGCCGGCCACGAGCCCGACGGCGAATTGCTGGTTCAGGACGACGCGCGCGAGCACGACGCCACGGTCAAAGCGCCAGAAGAGCGTGTCGAAGGCTAGCCAGTTCACGCCCGCCGCCAGAACCACGAGCGCGCCGGCCGTGAACATCACCGGCCACTTGCGCGCACGCCCGTGAAGCAGCATCGCCAGGCCCGCGACGGCCCACAGCGCTGTCCACCACAAGAGGCGCACCTGCCAGGCGGGCCACGGACCGAGCAGCGCCGACGCGCCGCCTGCCTGTGCGTGTCCGATCAGCCGATCGAGCTCCATGCTGATCGCGAGCAGCGCCAGGACGACGGCGCCCACGACCGTCCCCTGCGCGTCGGTCGCCACGCGGCCGGCGGCTTCGGCCGGCTCGCCGCGCGCCATCGCGTGCGCGGCCGCTGCGAAGAGCACCGCTACGGCCAGTCCCACGCCGAACTGCACGTTCGCGAACGGCGTGCACAGCGCGACGCCCGCCGTGATGCGCCAGTGCAGCACGCCGGCTGCCAGCCACGCGATGCCAGCCAACCACGTCAGCGCCCAACCGGTGCTGAACAGCGCCGCGAGCGGCCGGCGTTGCCCGACGAACGTACAAACCGTCCCGCCCGCGGCCCACAGCAGAGTCCACCACAGAATCCGCGTCTGGGGCGGCGACACCAGCCATATCGTGCCAACCGGCGCCGCGAGCTCGGAGCGGGCGATCACGCGTTCGACCTCGAAGCTCAGCGCGACCAGCAGGAACAGCACGCCGACCACCAGGCTGAACGAACTGCTCCGGCGCGCAAGCTGCTTTTGCAGCACGACGGCCGGCAAATCGCGCCTGGGTCGCGCCGCCAGCGCCGACGGCGGTCGGTAGAACCAGTAAAGGCACCCGCAGGTCAGCGCCGCGACGCCCATTTGCCAGTTCAGCACCGGCAGAGACGCGGCGGCGTTCCAGCCTGGACCGACCCGCGTCAGCGCGGCATCCGCGACCAGCCACTTCACGACTGCGATCGTCAGGACGAATGCGGCCAAACCCCGATAGCCCGGGCTCTGTCCGATCGGGGCGAGTGCCAGCAGCACGACCACGGCGAGCAGCCAGCCCATGGTGAGAGTCAGACCTGGGCCGCAGGAAGGCGTACACACGACTACCCACTGGACGGTGCCGAGAAAGGCGATGAACGCGCAGAACTTCCACCACCGATAGTCCCCGCCCGTCCGCAAACGCCGGGCGATGAAGTGCGTCGCGAGCACGGCACCGAGCGCGAGCATAGTCCAACGGTAGATGCTCAGGCTGCCGTACGCCCACACGGTGGTTTGGAGCGCGGTGTTCTGGGAGTCCAGCGCCCACAGTCGCCACAGGCCCGCCGCCGCGACCAGCAACCCGAAGACATCCACGCCCCGCGACGGCAACCGGCGGCCGACCTCGACGCACGCTACGCCCATCGCGAGCCAGCCAATGGTCTGCCCGAATCCCTCGCCCGGGCCGCGGAAATTCAGCCCGATGGCGGTCGCCACGAGCACCCCGGCCTGAACCCAGAGTGTGGCGGCCAGCAGCTCCATCGCCTGCCGCGGCCGCGTTTTGAGCACCGCCAGCCCCGCCCCGAAGCCCAGCGCGACCCACGCGCAGACCGCCGCGACGGCACCCGTGAAGATGCCCAGCCAGTTCAACTGCAGCGGCTCGACGTCGGCCAGCACGTTGCAGCCGAACGAGATGTACCAGATCGTGAACAGCAGCGCAATGAGCGGATTGCCGCGTGCGGACTGGTTGCGCAGGGCGGCCCAGACGGCCTCGCCGGTGACGAGCAGCCACCACAACGTCATGAAGCTGATCGCCAGCAGCCAGTGCGCCGTGCCCTCGTGCAGGATCCACAGCGTCGCCAGCGCCGCGTGCAGGGCCACACCGACGTAGCGCAGTGGCCGAAACGGCTCGGGCATGCGCGCCGACAGCGCCAGCGCGACGACGAGCAGGCCGGTCGCGTACAGCGGCAGGCCGGCGGCAAACGTGACCTGTTCCGCGAGCAAAACCGGGCTCAGATAGCCGCCCGCCAGCGACAGGATGCCGATGACGAGCATCCGTCCGCGCAGCGTCAGCCCGACCCCCAGCAGCGCGACCAGCAGCATCAGCCAGAACGCGCCCGTCTGCGAAAGCAGGTCGAAGAAGCGGAACGTCGAATATGCCGTCAAGTACAGCGTGCCCAGACCCGCGCTATAGAGGCTGACGGCGGCGCGCCGGCCCACGCGCCGCAAGGCGACCTCGCCAGCGGCCAGCAACGCTCCGCCGAAGCCCGCCGCCACCAGGCATTTGGCGATCGGTGCCAGGTGCCCCCACCAGGCATAATCGTACGCCAGCTTCACGAAGAACCCGACGGCGGCCACGACGATGATCGCCCCCACCCACGCCATCCAGCGCTCCCCGATGAGCACTTCCAGTGGCGCCCGCGGGGGCTTCACCACGAGAGGGGGCTGCGGCGCAGGACGCAGCGCCGGCGCTGGCGCTGGTGGAGCAGGCGCTGGCTCTGCGGCCCGCTCCACGCATGCCGCGGCAGGGGCGGGCGTCGGCTCCCGCATCGGAGTGACCGGCGGCGGTGCCACCGGCTCCGCGGCTGCACTCGGCTCGCGCTCCCGCTCCGTGGGCGCGACGGGCGGCCCGAGCCCAAGCTGTCGCTCGATGCGCCCAATGCGTGCGGCGAGCTGACGCAACTCCGCGAGGAACTCCTGCTTATTCATGTCAGACCCTCTCGGCTATCGCGCCCACAGACCTGCAACACTGTGCCTGGCCGGCGTTCGCCGCCTGGCCGCGCCGACCGCGTGCGCATTAGAACGCCGTCCTGCGCTCCGAACAACGCCGCTCCGCAAGCTGCCACAGCGGTCGCATACTTGCTGCGCATTCTCATACCTCGTCTCGTCTCGTTTCGATTCTGCCGACGGTAAGCACTCGCTTACACTTCCGGTAAACAAAAAAACCCCACGCGGCGCTGCGCCACTTCCGAAACGACTGTCCGACCGCGGCGAATCCCCACCAGCCAACTCGGCGGCCGTCGTCAGGCGGCAGTCAAACCGCGCCAAGGCGCGCGCGACGATCAGGAGCGGGTCCCAGCGACGCTCGTTGGCTTTATTGACGCCGGGCATGTGCGGCCTCGCTTGGTAAGTGCCTGCTTACATTATGGCACACGTTTGCACCGTTGTCAAGCGCCGCGTCGGGCCTGCCCTCCTAAAACCAGGGCAACCGCATTCTCCGGTCGAAACCTGGAAAGACGGGTTGTCGCCACCGGCGAACCCCGTTCCTGTGCGACCGTCGCGGGTGGCTTCGCTCGGTCACCCCGCCCGAACCGCCGAACCGGCGAGAATGCGGTTGCCCTGCTCCTAAAACATGCCCCCTGGTGCAGCGCACCGCTACTCGCCCGCCACGATCCACGCCTCGTTCAGCGTGATGTGCCCGATCCGCTCGCGGTTGTGCGAGTACACGATCTGGATCAGCCCGTCCGGCGTCTGGACCGCGGCGGGGTACGCATAGGCCCCGTCACCGTCGACCAGCGCTCGCGGCGGGTACCACGTGACGCCCTCGTCGCCGGAGATGGTGATCGACAGGGGATGGCGGTCCGTGTTGCTGTCGTTGTAGATCAGGATCAGGTGGCCGCCAGCCAACCGTAACAATGCTGTTGCGCTGGCGGGGTTGGGAAATCCGCTGTCGCGCGGGCTTGCCCAGGTCAGCCCGCCATCGTCCGACGCCGTCACCCACAGCCACCCGCGCCCCGTATTGCGCATAATCGCCAGCAACCGGCCGCCGCCGAGCTCGACGACGGATGGTTGAATGCACCGGAAGGGGGGCGCCGTTGCGAGCGCGCTCCGCAGCGTCCAGTCGTTGCCGTCGGCCGACGCGAAGAACAGCGCCCGTTGGAGCAAGTCGTCGTACGCCGGCAGGAGCAGCGTTCCGTCGGCCAGGCGTACCGGCGGAAACCGCGCGTTGGACCCGAGCGGTCCGCCGAGCGCACGCGGCGCCGTCCACGTGTGGCCGCGATCCGGCGAACGCTGCATCTCGATATGCGCCGTGCTCCAACCGTCCGGCGCCACCGCCTGAAAGAACCACACGGCGTCAGCCTCGCTATACAAGACCGGATTCCCATCTGCCTCAGGCCGATCGATGTGCAGCGTGGCGGGCTCCCATTTGTCCTCTGTAGGAAGCCGGCGGGCGGTGTAGATTGCCGACCCGTCCAACTCGCCCTGGGCGCCGTACGAATACCACGCCGCCAGCAGCTCGCCGTCCGGAAACGCCGTCACCGTTGGTGCATGGCTGGCGACTTTCCCGGGTACGCTTTCGAAGATCGGCTGGTTTGTAAAGACCGGTGTTGCATCGACGATGATCGCCGTCGGCCGGCCGCCAACATTGAAATCAAACGCCAGATCGTGGGCGAACCGGCTGCTGGGCGGCGGGCAGCCCCCCAGAGCCACCAGCGGCAGTAACGCGAGCGTTTCCGTAACCCAGGCCGCGTGACCCAGGCGGCGTTGTAACATGCAACTAGTGTAGCGGTTCCACGACCCTTGCAAAGCCGCCGCCAAGCGGGGACCATTCGCGGGCTGTGCGTCCCGCTTGCGGCCCGTCCTCGGCGAGCGGGTGTCTCCACGCGTGTCGCGACTCAGGAGGAGAGTGCCTGCATGGCCACCATGCCCGTCCCGGCCACCCCCGACGTCGACCAAGGTCCCTACGCGAACTACCAGATCCCCGTCGCCGGCTTCCAAGGCACGCCCGAGGAGATCGACCGCCAGTGGTTCGAAAAGTGCTACAAGGGCCGCGGCGACACGCTGCTCCAGCTTACCTGGCGGGCCGTCATCATGGGCTCCGTGCTCGGCGGTGTGCTGTCCGTCACCAACGTCTACATCGGTCTCAAGGCCGGCTGGAGCTTCGGCGTCGCGATCACCGCCTGCATTCTCTCCTACGCGATCTGGACGGCCCTGCGGGCGGTGTCGGGCGGAATCCTGGTTTGGGCGTCGGCCGCCGTCGCCTTCGTCGGCGTGCTCGCGATCACCTCGATCCTCGTCTCGCTCAAATACCTGACGCTCGTCCCGGCCGCCTGGATCGTGGGCGTCACGTTCCTGGTGGTCGCCCTCGTCGGTTTCCTGCTGCGCAAGAAGCTCTCGATGATGACCATCCTCGAGAACAACTGCATGCAGACCGCCTCGAGCGCGGCGGGGGCCTCCACCGGCGGAACGCTCATTTCGGCCTTCGCGGCGTACATCCTGCTCAACAACCAGACCATGAGCATTCCGGTGTTGATGGGCTGGGTTTTCTTCCTCGCCGTTCTCGGCGTCACGATGGCCGTCCCCATGAAACGCCAGATGATCAACGCGGAGCAACTGCGGTTCCCCAGCGGCGTGGCGGCGGCCGAGACCCTCAAGGCCCTCTACAGCGCCGGCGGCAAGGGCCTGCAGTCCGCCAAGGCGCTGGGCGTGGCCGGCCTGCTGGCGATGCTCGGCAAGTTCTGGCTGGACGGCTTACGGCTGATCCACGCGAAGCTTGAGCCGTTTCAGCTTTCGAACGCCGTCGACTGGATCAACGCACACGTTTTCGGCCCCAAGTGGATGGGCCGCACCGTGAATATCTCGTGGGAGCCCATGTTCATCGCCGCCGGCGCCATCACCGGCATGCGTGTGTGCATGAGCATGCTGATAGGCGGGATCACGTGTTGGATGATCTACGTCCCGATCCTCCAGCACACGATCGACCCCCATACCGGGCAGACGTTCATCCCGCCTGACGTGGACGCGGCGCACGCCTTCAAGGTATGTGTGCAATGGACGCTCTGGGGCGGGACGGCCTGCATGGTCACGTCGGGCCTGCTCTCCTTCGGCCTGCAATGGCGGAGTGCGCTGCGCGCGTTCAGCAGCCTCGGCAAGATGTTCGCCCGGGGCTCCCGCTCGAAAACCGACGCTGTCCAGGAGGAGATGGACGCCATCGAGACGCCCGCGTTCTGGTTCCTCGGCGGCCAGTTGGTCGGCTTGGTCGGGCTGGCCTACATGGGGCACATCACCTTCCACATGCCCATCTGGCAGACCGTCGTAGCGGTCTTGCTGTCCTTCGCCCTCGCCCTCGTCGCCTGCCGCGTCACCGGCGAGACCGACACCACCCCGATCGGCGCCATGGGCAAGATCACGCAGCTCACCTTCGGTGCCATTGCACCGGCCAAAATCTCCGGCGATGTGCTCGCCATGAACGTGAACCTGATGGCTGCGAACATCACCGCGGGGGCCGCTGGTTCGTCGGCTGCCCTGATGACCGATCTCAAGAGCGGCTATCTG
Source organism: Phycisphaerales bacterium (assembly GCA_003162245.1). Classification (GTDB taxonomy): domain Bacteria; phylum Planctomycetota; class Phycisphaerae; order UBA1845; family Fen-1342; genus Fen-1342. The sequence continues at coordinate 14,610 of PMMM01000056.1, read as the reverse complement.
CTGGGGGCGCACCCCTTCAAGCAGTTTCTCGCCCAATTCTCGGGCATTTTCGTGGGCACGGTCGTGACCGTGCTCTGTTTCACGGTGTTGGTGCCCAATGCGTCGGTGCTGGGCACGAACCAGTTCCCGGCGCCGGCCGCCCAGACCTGGAAGGCCGTCGCCGAAGCTCTCGGCAAGGGCCTCTCGTCCCTGGCCGGGATCAAGCTGTGGAGCATCGCCATCGGCGGCGCGGTCGGCATCATCCTGCCGGTGCTGAGCATGGTCTTTCCGAAGCACGCGAAGTACATCCCCTCGGCCGCCGGCGTCGGCCTGGCCTGGGTGTTTCAGTGGTATTACAGCGTGCTGTTCTTCCTCGGCGCCCTCATTGGCTACTACTTCGAGAAGCGGCATCCGAAGGCCGCCGAGGACTACACCTTCCCCGTCGCGTCCGGCGTCATCGCCGGCGAGAGCCTCATGGGCGTCGGCCTGACCCTCTGGGAGAACGGCCCCACCGTCTTCCGGGCGCTCTTCCTGGGCGGCTGATACGACGCCGGACCTCCACCGGAGAAGGACATCGCCCCGGCGTTCCGCTATGCTGGCCGCCTCTTGTGACGAGGACTGTCGCTGATGTCAGAGACCAGTACCGCGCCGGCGCCCGGCTCCGAATACCATCTCCCCGTCGAAGGTTTCAAAGGCACCCCCGCCGAGATCGAACGGCAGTGGTTCGAGAAGTGCTACAAAGGCCGCGGCGACTCCATGCTCCAGCTCACCTGGCGCGCCGTCATCATGGGCTCGCTCCTCGGCGGCATCCTGTCCCTCACGAACCTCTACATCGGCCTCAAAACCGGCTGGGGCTTCGGCGTCGCGATCACCGCCTGCATCCTCTCGTACGCCATCTGGACCGCTCTCCGCATCGTCACCGGCGGTTGGCTCACGCCGATGACCGTGCTCGAAAACAACTGCATGCAGTCCTGCGCATCGTCCGCCGGCTACTCGACCGGCGGTACGCTGGTGTCGGCCATCGCCGCCTACATCCTCATCAACCAGCACTCCATCCCCACGCTGCCCCTCATGGGCTGGGTGTTCTTCCTCGCGGTTCTCGGCGTGACCATGGCCATCCCGATGAAACGCCAAATGATCAATGTCGAGCAACTGCGTTTCCCAAGCGGCGTCGCGGCGGCGGAGACGCTGCGAGCGTTGCATACGACCGGGGGCAAGGGCATCCAGTCTGCGATTGCGCTGGGGATCGCCGGTTTGTTTGGCGCGATCAGCCACTTTCTCTCTGAGGGCCTGGTCCGGATCAGCGAAGCCCTGGCGCCGTACCAGATCTCGACGCTGATGGACCGCTTCAACCTATGGGCCTTTGGCCAGCGCTGGGTCGATCGCACCGTCATGTTCTCCTGGGAGCCCATGTTCATCGCGGCCGGCGCGATCACCGGCATTCACGCCTGCGCCAGCATGATGGTGGGCGGCATCGCCTGCTGGATGGTCTTCATCCCGTTGCTCCAGCATCATGGGATCGATACCGGCACCGGCTTCCGTGACATGGTGCAATGGACGCTGTGGGGCGGGGCGGCGTGCATGGTCACCTCGGGCCTGCTGTCGTTCGCCCTTCAATGGAAAGCGGCCCTGCGGGCGTTTCGCGACTTGGGCAAGATGTTCATGCCGCGGGGGGCCGGCGAGCGCGACGAGCTGGATGCGATCGAGACCCCCGCCTCCTGGTTCATCGGCGGACAGCTCATCGGCACGATTGGCCTGGCCTACCTCGCGCAGGTCACCTTCGGTATGCCCTACTGGCTTACCGTCGTGGCCGTGCTGCTCTCGTTTGCCCTCGCGCTGGTCGCGTGCCGCGTCTGCGGCGAGACCGACACGACGCCGGTCGGCGCGATGGGCAAGGTCACGCAGCTCATGTTCGGCGTGATCGCGCCGCACAAGATGAACATCAACCTCATGAGCGCATCCATTACCGCCGGAGCCGCGGACTCCTCGAGCGACCTGCTCACCGACCTGAAGAGCGGTTACCTGCTGGGGGCGCACCCGCGCAAGCAGTTCATCGCCCAGTTTGCCGGCATTTTCCTGGGTACGGTCGTGTCGGTCCTGACCTTCAACCTCGTCGTCACGAGCCCCAAGGTGTTAGGCAGCGATCAATTCCCAGCCCCGGCGGCCCAAACTTGGTCAGCCGTCGCCCGTGCGCTCGGCGAAGGCTTGAACAGCCTGCACCCCGTCAAAAAGTGGAGCATCGTCATCGGCGGCCTCATCGGCATCCTCCTCCCCATCCTGTCGATGACGCTCCCCAAGAAGCTTCGCGGCTGGGTCCCCTCCGCCGCCGGTGTCGGCTTGGCTTGGACTTTCAATTGGTACTACAGCCTGCTCTTCTTCCTCGGCTCCATCATCGGCCTGATCCTGGAGAAGAAGGCGCCCAAGACATCCGAGCAGTACACCTTCCCCGTCGCCTCCGGCGTCATCGCCGGCGAGAGCCTCATGGGCGTCGCGCTCATCTTCTGGGAACACGGCCTCGAGATGATCAAGAACCTGTTTGGCGCGTAGGGCCGCGCCAAAGTCGGTGCGCCCACGTCAGGACGATGATCGCATGTCGCGCGTCGCAGGCAGCGCGCGGCCCGGCCGCTGCATCCGCCGTGCAGGGAAACCGTCCCCCGCAGGCTTGTCCACGCGTGACTGCGGCTACTTCGGCCAGACCTTCTCTCCGGTCTTCGCGTCTGTCAGCTTGATCGCGTCCACTGGGCACACCTGTGCGGCCTGCAGGATCTCTTCGTCCGTGTGGCCGTTCGGGTCCTTCACGACCGCCACGTTGTCCGCGTCCATCTCAAACGTGTTGGGGGCTTCGCCGCAGCACGCGCCGTCCCCGATGCACAGCTCGCGGTCGATCTCGATCTTATACTTACTCATCCCGGTCACTCCTTCTGACATTCCGGCTCGCGACTCGAACGCCGCCGGCCGTCTCCTCGTACGACTCCCGCCGGGCCAGGCGTCCCGCCGCCTCGACCGCGGACCTCCATCTTACAAGCGGCGTGCCGCGGGNNCCGCCGGCACGCGAGATACCTTTTGATAGTCGGAATTCCGGTTTTGTCAACGCCGCCGCCGCGAGAACATGACGCCTTTGCGCAGAATCGCGCACCGCCCCGCGAATGCTCGGTGTCCTCAAGCCCTGAAATGCCCCGAGCGCTGAGCTTGTCAACCGGGGACGCCGCCGCCCGCGCCCATCAGCTCGCTTTCACCGCCCGCGGCCGCGGCAGCAAACGCCGCTTCAACCCGTGCCAGATCCCCAACGCGCGCGGCCCGGGTACCAGCTCGAGGAGCATCAGCGTCACGTCATCGTGCGGCAGACGCTCGTCGTGCGTGTGTGCCGTCACCGCCGCTAAAACCGCGTGGACGAGCGCCTCGACGCTGTCCCCGGCGTGTTCCTCCAACACCTGTGCGAGGCGCGCGTCGCCGAACAGCTCGCCGCCGGGCGCCGGCGCTTCGAGCACGCCGTCCGTCACCACCAGGACTCGGTCGCCGTTACGCGTACGTTCCTTGCGTCGCGAAAACGACGTCTGCGGAAAGATGGCCAATGGCAGGTCGCGCATCGCGGTGTGTCCCTCGCCGGCGGCTTGGGGCACCAGCCGGCTCCATTGGCCCTCCGCCTGCCGATACAGCCATCCCGGCGGATGACCGGCGTAGCTGACCGACAGCCTGTGGGCCGGCGGAAAATACGTGACGACCGCCGCCGTCGTCATGGTCCCTTGCTTCGTGCCTTCCAACCGCCGATTGAGCTCCGCCAGCACGCGCCGTTGGTCGAGCGTGTTCATGTACCGTCGCAGCAGCGTGTGAATCTCGTCGCTGACCTTCGCCACGGCTTCGCCGTGCCCGGCCACGTCCGCCAGACAGAAGCGCGAGATGAGCCCGGAACTGCACAGCGACACGTAATGAATATCGCCCCCGCGGCCGCCCTCGCACGCGTGCGAATAGACCCACCCGCGGGCCCCCGGCACGTCGATCGGCCCGTCCATCGGCCGGTTCCCGCCCCAGATTTCCGCGCAGTAGAACTCGGGCGCCTGCTGAGCCACGGTGGGCAACGCAACAGATGGAGCGTCCATCTTGCTCATTCTGCGGTCTCCGGCACCTCTACTATTATAATGCCGTGGGCCGCGGATTATTCCCACGCGAACTCACCGCTCGCGACCGCCCAGTCGAGCCCGAAGAACCCGGCCGTGCGCACGCCCGCGGTGCCATGCGTTAGCACATCCGTGCCAAGCACGATGCAATCGGGGTACGCGACGCCGGCGAGGAAGTACGGCAGCCGCTCGGTGAGCCGTAGCCCCGGCACGCCGGTTCCGCCGACCACGCCGACCAGTGCGACGTCGTCATTCGGTCGTGGCCGCACGAACAGACACGCCAGATCGTCGCCCTTGAGGTCCCGGTCGCCGATCGTGACCACGCCGCGCCGCACCTGCACCGGGCTGTCCGCCAGCAGCGACTTCCATGCCGCGTTCGTATCCGCGTTGCCGTATAGAACCACGTTGCGCCCGTGCGATTCGTCCGCATGGAACTCGAGATCCGGAATCACGTCCACCGACCCATTCCCGCGATACCAAAACGTCTCCGCGTCGTACCGGGCCTTGTTGTACGCCGCCGCGTTCTCCTCCGGCGTGCCGGCGGTGCCGTAGACGAACATAAAGTGATTCGCAAATACATGCTTGAACGGCCCGTAGCGGTGGGGGCCCTTGAGCGCGGCAGAAGGCCGCTCCGCGACGCTCCAGTTGTCGCCCGCGCGACTCAGCCAGACCCACCCGTCGCCCGGCCAGGCGACATCCGCCAGCGTCTGGCCATCCAGCTCGACCGTCAGCGGCTTGTCCCCGGGCAACACCGTCGCATCAACGGTTTTCCCGTCCTGCTCGCGCGTGCGCGACCGCCCGAGCTCGCTCAGGTTCAGCGCCAACCGGGCGACGTTCTGCGTCGTGCCGGTGAACTTCCGCGCGGGCGCATTCACGTCGATCACGACCGAGCTCGGCTCGCACATCCGCACCTGCGCCCCAATCGTGACCCAGTCACACGTCGCCGAGATGCCCGGATTGGCCGTGTGAAACTCGACGTGCCGAACCGTCTCCGCCGCCGCCCGCTCATGCTCGCGGAAGAACTCGAACATCGGCGGCCAGTCCACCGCGTCGTTGCCCCACCAGTGCCCGCCGCCGGGCCGCTCCTTGTACGCAAAGTCCGGGTGGAACTCGCCCAGCTCGTGCCGCATCTTCCGCGCCAACTCCACCGGCACCGTCTCGTCCTGGTCTCCGTGCAGCACGTACACGCCGTAGTGCAGCAGGTTCCGCTCCAGCGTCAGCGTCCGGCTCGGCGCGACCGCGCGCAGGAGGATCTTCTCGACCGGCGTCGGGTTCTCGTACTCGGCCGCTCCCGCGTACGACCAGAAGTCCGGCCACGCGGCCGCCGCTCCAATGGCGGCCCACGGACGCGGACAGGTGGCACCAACCTGCCACACGCCGTGCCCGCCCATCGAGTGCCCCGTCAGGTATACCCGCCGCGGGTCAATCTGCCACCGCTGCGTCGCCTGCCGGAGCACCTCAAACGCATCCAGCCGCCCGATGTCCTCCCAATCAAAGCCGTACGGCCGCCGGTTCGTCGGCGCCACGACGTGACACCACGTCTTGTGCCCGTACGCCGCCGCCTGCCCCGTCGCCTCGACCGACGCCCCGTGCAGCGTGATGACCAGGCCCAGCGGTTCGGCGTCGTTCGGCTCCGGATGCGCCGGCGTCACGGCGTAATACTGCACGCTCCCGTCGACCTCGCTGACGAACGTCCGCTTGTGCCGGTCCGTCGGATTCCGCACCCCGAGCTTGATCGTCGCCGTGTCGAGCACCGGGCCATCTTCGCCCCGCCGCAGCTTCAGCGTGGCCACGGCTTCGTTCGCGTCGGCCGCCGCCGGCGTGACCGGAATGCGGAATCCAACCTTTCGCAACGTCAGCGGCGGAATCCGCGGAAGCGCATCGCTCGACGGCTCGCCCTCGCCCAGCCCCGCCTCGACCACGAGATCCGTCAGCGCGGCGTCCGTCGTGTTCAGCACCGGTACCACGCCCCAAAGCGGCCGCGTCTCGCCCCGAATCACGTCCGGCAGCGTCGCATCGTCGGTGTTGAACACCGCGTCGCTCTTCGCCGCCTCCAGTTTCGCCCGCACCTGCCCCCGGCCCACCACGAACAAGAACGTGTTCGGCCCGGCTCGCAGCCGAACCGGCACGCGCACGTACCCCGTGCTGTACGGATCGCCCACCCGCGGCTCGCCGTTGACGTACACCAGGCTGTGCCCGGCCGCGGCGAGGATCATCGTCTTGTCCTCGTCGGCGGTCACCGTCCAGCACGCGTACCCGCCCTCGAGCGCCTTGTGCCGCAGCCCCCCGTCCTTGCCCGGCGCGGCTGCCTCCCATTTGTGTACCGTACCGTCCGGGGCCCGGACCTCATCACCGGCCTGCGGCGCCGTCCAGCGCCCCGCGACAATCTCCGCCTCCACGGCGTCGGTATGCACCGGCACCCGCCCACCCTTGCCCGCCGCCGGCAACACGAGCCACTCGTCGCCCGCCCAAGCCCCCGCGGCCCCCGCGAGCATCAGCACGCACGCTATGATCCGTCCGCCGCGCATCGGCACGCCCTCGTCCACCCGTGACGTATTGCACCCGCGCCGGGTCCGAAAACCGGCGCCGTTCTGCTAGAATAGCACGGACCGAAGTCCCGCGCCGGGTCGGCTTACCGGCCTGCCGGGACAATTGTCTGGATCAAGCAGGAGTTGCTGCATGGCCGCTCATTGTGCTCCCCGCGCCAAGCCGACCGTGAAAGAAGTCGCGCCCCCGCACGTCGACCCCGCCCACGAACCGACCACCATGTCGGGCATCCCCATCAAGCGCTGCTACGGGCCCGACGACATCGGCCACATCGAGTTCCTCCGGGACCTCGGCTCGCCCGGCGAGCTCCCCTTCACCCGCGGCATGCACCCCAACATGTACCGCAAGCGTGTCTGGACCATGCGGCAGTTCGCCGGCTTCGGTTCGGCCGCCCAAACCAACCAGCGCTTCAAGTACCTGCTCGAAAAGGGCCAGACCGGCCTCAGCACCGCCTTCGACCTGCCCACCCTCATGGGCCGCGACTCCGACGATCCGCTCGCCCTCGGCGAGGTCGGCAAGTGCGGCGTCGCGATCTCCTCGCTCGAAGACATGAAGGTCCTCTTCGACGGCATCGACCTCGGCGAGGTCAGCACGAGCATGACGATTAACGCGCCGGCCGCGATCCTGCTCGCCTTCTACATCTGCGTCGCCCGCGAGGAGGGCGTCGCTCTCGACGACCTCCGCGGCACCCTCCAGAACGACATCCTCAAGGAGTTCCACGCCCAGAACGAGTTCGTCTTCCCGCCGGGGCCGAGCGTCAAGCTCGTCATCGACACGATCGAATACTGCACGCAGCACATGCCGCAGTGGAACACCGTCAGCATCAGCGGCTACCACATCCGCGAGGCCGGCGCCACCGCCCCGCAGGAGCTCGCCTTCACCATCGCCGACGGCATGTGCTACGTCGAGGAATCGCTCAAGCGCGGCCTCGATATCGACGCCTTCGCCCCGCGCCTCAGCTTCTTCTGGGATATCCACAACGAGTTTTTCGAGGAGGTCGCCAAGCTCCGCGCCGCCCGCCGCATGTGGGCCCACATCATGCGCGACCGCTTCCACTCGAAAAACGACCGGAGTTGGTGGCTCCGCTGCCACTGCCAGACCGCCGGCGTCTCGCTCACCGAGCAGCAGCCGATGGTCAACATCATCCGCGTCGCGTACCAAGCCCTCGCGGCGGTCCTCGGCGGCACGCAGTCCCTGCACACCAACAGCATGGACGAAACCCTCGCCCTGCCCACCGAGAACGCCGTCAAGATCGCCCTCCGCACCCAGCAGGTCATCGCCGACGAGACCGGCGTCACCCGCACCGTCGACCCCCTCGGCGGCAGCTATTTCGTCGAGAACCTCACCGACGAAGTCCAGCGCCGCGCCCAAGAAGTCATCGACCACATCTACAAGACCTACGGCGGCGTGCTGCCCGCGACCGAAGCCGGCTTCATCCGCCGCTCGATCGCCGACTCGTCCGCGAAATACGGCGCCGAGTTCGACCGCGGCGAGCGGATCATGATCGGCGTCAACAAGTACGTGGAGCACGATTTCGAGCGCATTGCGACCCTCAAGATCGACGAGCATGTCGAGCGTGGCCAGGTCGCGCGCGTCAAGGAGCTCAAGGCCACGCGCGACAAGCAACGCCACGCGGCCGCGCTGAAGAAGCTCCGCGATGCCGCCGCCGCCGGCGAAAACGTGATGCCGTCCCTCATCGACTGTGCCGAAGCCCTCGCGACCGTCGGCGAGATGATGCACACGCTCGAATCCGTCTACGGCCGCTACGACGGCGGCCCGGAGCTATAGGCCGCGCCGGCTCCTGGCGGATGGAAACGTAGCGGCCGACCCCCGTGTCGGCCGTAGGTTGCCGGAAAATCGCCCGGCGACAAGGGCGTTCACCGCAATTCCAGAAGCGTGAATTCGTCTTCCGTGAAGAGCGTCTTCACCCGGCTCTGACCCTCAAGCAACTCGCCCACCCCCCGCGGATACGCGATGCCCCAGTCGTGTGCTTCCCGGAGAATATGCGTAATCTGATGCGCTGCGAGGCGCCTGCTGACCTCCTCGCTTGTCTCCGCCCCCTTCAGCCAATCGGCGATCTGTGACGCTTCAAAAAAGCTGTCCGCGATGTACTCGCGATCGAGAAAGATCCCGCGATTGGTGTTCAAGCATAACACCCGCGCCTCGCGCGGCAGTTCGCGGTTGATGAACGCGTAAACCGAGTCCGTCGGCGGGCGAGCCACGTGCCCCAGCACCAGCGGCGGCAGGGGGGGTGCTTTCGTTTCGCCGTCCTTCGGTGGGCTCGGCGCTGGAGCCACGCCGAGCACGGTCCCGATGATCACCACCGCCCACAGCCCGCGCCGGACCCGAGTGCGCGACACGCGGTCCGTCACACGCACGAAAGCGATCGCCGCCGCAATGCCCAGCAACGGCAGCACGGGGATCAGAAACCGCATCTGCTGCGAGGTCACGCTCCAGACGACGAAATACAGACCCGCCACGCCCAAACACCGGCGTGCGAACTGATCGCGCACCCCGAAAACCAGCGCCAGCGGCACGAGAATGAGCCAGAACGCGTTCAGCCGCCCGTCAAAGTGCTCGTAGCCCGGCCCGCCCAGCAGAATGACCCGCACGGGCAGCAACAAATAGTCGCGCAGCGTGCGCCCCATCCCAATCGACCGCTGCCAGGCCGCCCACTGCTCCCCGAGCGCCACACTCCAGTCCGGCCCGCCGAAGCAGCCGTACAGGAAGGGATAAAGGGGATTGCCGGTATACCACGCGGCCTTTACCAGCCACGGCGACCACAACACGAGCGCTGGCAATGCAAACCACGCGACCAGCGCGCCGAATGCGCCCCAGAATCGGCGTACGCCCTGGCGTGCAGACCACGCCAGGTAGGGGATGGCCAGCAGCGCTGCGCCGATGATGCCCGAGAGCTTCACCCCGGCCAGCAGCCCCGCGCAGAGCCCGGCCAACAACAGGCTCGCCCGTCGGCCCTCATCGCACGCGACGGCGCGCAGCATGAACAGCAATCCGGACAGAAAAAAGAAAGCGTACGCCAGATCGACGTACGCGACGGTGAATTCCCACCCAACCACCGCATTGCAGAGAAAGAACGCCAGCGCCAGCCAGCCTGCCGCGGGCCGGTGGAATTCGCGACACCCCACGTAGATGGCGTACAGCGTCAACACGCCAAAGCCGAAATGCACCAATGTCGCCAATACATAGTCTTTTGCCAGCATCCCCAGGGCGTACAGCAGTTCGACGTTCAGCGGCCAGTTCGAGTACACATTGAACGCGACCGGTCGAAATCCATGATTGGCAATGTAGAGTTTCGGCAGCGTCAGATGATAGACATCCGCATCCCACCCCACGAATCCGAGCAGCACGACGAGGAAAAACGGCGCCAGCAGCACGACCACTCCGGCCGAAACAAGAAACCGTCGGCGCCGCGATTGCGGCGGCTGCAGCTCAGTGTCACGACGGGCGCGCCGGCGCAACAGCACCCACCCTGCCGCCACCACGACGAGCCCGGCTACCGTCCACACGCTCGCCGGGTGAAGCTGCCCGACCGCCGCGAGCGTGAACAGGACTGCTATCCAGAACCCCAACCCCAGGCAAATCTGCGCGAGCTGGCGTAGCCCGCCCAGCGCGACACGCGCCAGCGCAAGCCGCTCCAAGACCAGCCCCGGCAACCACAGAACCACGCTGAACAGACCGAACGCGGCCACATACTCCGCGACGTATGCGATGGCGGAACCGGAAAGCTGTGCAACGATGGGGCTTGGCACAGTCGCTGCTCCCGTCGGGCAAGCATCGCGCACTTCGCTTCGCGCTCCGCCGCGCACTCCCGCGTGGCGCGCCGGAACGCGCGCTCAGACGCGTTCGATTGCCGGCGGCGGCTATGGTATGCTGTGCGCCGTACGGCAACAACGCCGCAGCGTCCGCCGCGGCCTCCGTACACGAGCCTGGAGGATGCCCGATGAATCTGCCACGCCCGACCGGCTGTCGGAGGACCTGTCTTGCCAGCCTCCTGATCGGGGCCGCGCTCGTCGCCGGCTGCGCCACCGGCCAGCGGACCACGTCGCCGGCCGATCGCGATCCCGGCGTCCTCACCGGCCTCGACGTGCTCGTTTGCGACAACTTCCAGCCTCTCGCCGGCCGCAAGATCGGCCTCATCACCAATCACACCGGCATCGACCGCGAAGGCCGCTCCCTCATCGAGCTGCTCGCCAAAGCCCCGAACGTCAAGCTCGTCGCCCTCTTTAGTCCCGAGCACGGCCTCAAGGGCGCCGTCGACGAAAAGGTCGGCGACTCCACCGACTCGCTCAGCGGCCTGAAGGTCTACAGCCTCTACGGAAAAACCACCCGCCCGACGCCCGAGATGCTCGACGGCGTCGATACGCTCGTCTACGACATCCAGGACATCGGCACGCGCTTCTACACCTACCCGGCCACGCTCGGCTACGCCATGGAGGAGGCCGGCAAACGCGGTATCCGCGTCGTAGTCCTCGACCGCCCGAACCCCATCACCGGCACCCACGTCTTCGGCCCGCTCAACGACCGCGACGGCCAGTTCACCGCCTACCACACCGTCCCGCTCGTTCACGGCATGACCATCGGCGAGCTGGCCCAGATGTTCAACGCCGAGCGCAAGCTCAACGTCGATCTCCAGGTCATCAAGATGGAGGGCTGGCGGCGGACAATGTGGTACGACGACACGCTTCTGCCCTGGATCAACCCCTCGCCAAACATGCGCTCGCTCACCGAGGCCACGCTCTACCCAGCGGTCGGCATGCTCGAAGCCTGCAACCTCTCCGTCGGCCGCGGCACCGACACGCCCTTCGAACGCATCGGCGCCCCCTGGCTCGACGGCCGCCAACTCGCCGTCCGCCTCAACAGCCTCGGCCTCAAGGGCGTCCGCTTCACCGCCTTCCACTTCACGCCCACCGGCAGCGCCTACAAGGACAAGGACTGCGGCGGCGTGCAAATTCTGCTGACCGACCGCGACGCCTTCGACCCCCTCGAAACCGGCCTGTCCATCGCCCGCGAGCTGAAGAACCTCTTCGGCGACAAGTTCGAATTCGACAAGGTCAACAACCTGCTCTTCAACAAGGACGTGCTCGCGAAGGTCAAGGCGACCACCGCCCCGACGACCTACCGCCCGCTCTGGCAGAAAGACCTCGACGACTTCCTCGCCCGCCGCGCGAAGTACCTGCTGTACAAGTAGGCCCGGTACAGCGCCCGGAGACACGGACTTTCACGAGGCGTGGTCCCATGCCGATTCGATGTCACGCTTATCGCCGCGCCTTCACGCTCATCGAGCTCCTCGTCGTCGTCGCCATCATCGCGCTGCTCGTAGCTATCCTGCTGCCGGCTCTCGGCCGCGCCCGCGGCTCCGCCCGCCTCGCCGTCTGCGGCAGCAACCTCCGGCAAATCGGCCTCGCGATTCAGGCCTACGCCGTCGAGAATCGCGGCTTCATCCCCCGCGGCCCCAGCCCCCTCAGCCCCTACGACTTCTCCAGCAACCAGATGGCCACCAACCAGATCTGGAGCGGCGATGGCACCCCCGACTTCCCCGCGACCCACCCGCACGAGTACTTCGGCCTCGGCCGCCTGCTCGTGACGACCTCGCCCGCCGAGAAGCTCTTCTACTGCCCCGCCGACGACAACTTCAACCAGATCCAGGAAGCCCCCCGCATCGGCACCACCGCCGACGCCTATGGCTCGTACCTCTACCGCGAGTTGGACCAGTTGCCGCCCGAGTCCGCCGCCGGCGTGCTCGACAGCCTGGGCAGCAACCGCGTCGGCGACATCCTCGTCCGCGTCGAGACCCTCGCCCTCGACACCAACAGCCTCGGCCCCGCCCCATACCTCCACACCAATCACGCCGCCCAGCAGGTCAACGTCCTCAGCCGCGACGGCTCCGTCCGCCGCTACCGCAACCGCGACGCCTGCCTCGCGCTCCCGGCGAGCGCCTTCGCCAACCCCGCGACCATCCCCACGGCGGTCGATCAGCTCCTGACCAACGCCGACTACGCCTACGCCACCGGCGCGCCCGCCGCCGCCCCGCGCCTGGTTGCATCCCAGTGAACGCCGCGCCCTCCGCTGCGCCCGGCCACCTTGACGATGGTATCATAGAGGGGGAGCGTAAGGAGCCCGGTTCGACCGGGGACAAGCCATGCGCTGTACCGTGCCTCTGCTCATCGCCGTCCTCGGGGGTGCCCTCCATGTCGCCCGCGCGCAAACCAGGCAGCCGTCGCCGCCAGTCGCGCCCGACGACGAGCACATCCGCCCCGTCGCGCCCTACAAACCGTCCGCGACGCAGCGCCCCGGCGTGCTCGTCCTGCGCGTCTGGGAGCCGCCCACCGGCCGGCCCGCCCCACGCGACCTCGAAGTCCTCGAGCCCCCCGGCCTCCAGCGCCTCCCCTACGACCTGCGCGACACGCACAGCGCTCGCGGCGACATCCGCGCCCGCCGCAGCGATGCCCCCGACGATCCCGGCACCTACAACCCCGACGGCTCCCCGAACCTCGGCCCCGGCTATGACCGCGTGCGCACGTACGCTTCCAGTTCGGGCAGCGACGCCCGCTACTACGTCTACCACGTCGACCTCAGCGACCCCTTCGTCGCCGACAACTGGCGCGACCTCCAGCGGGCCGAGCGCCAAGCCCAGCGTGAAGGGCGTTTCGAGCGTCAGGGCTACCGCCAGTGGGCCCAGCGCCGGCAGCACCTGCTCAGCGCCCACGATCAGGCCACCCAGGAAGGCGTTATCCTGATGCAGGCCGGCGCCTATCGCGCCGCCGTCATCTCCCTCACCCGCGCGTCGGAATTGGACCAGGGCGACCCCGGCTGCCGCATCCACCTTGCCCTCGCCCGCGTCGCCCTCGGCCACGACATCGAGGCATCCAAGGTGCTCCGCCGCGCGCTGGAACTCCAGCCCAAGCTCGTGCCGATGCAGCTTGAGTTGGAGCAGTATTACCCCAGCGCGGACGAATTCGAGGCCCAGGTCGACGCCCTGCGGGATCGCGTGCGTCGCAACACCGTCGCGAGCGCGGACGAGTATTTCGTGCTCGGCTTCCTCGAATTCCAGCGCGGCCGCTACGACCAGGCGCACGCCGCCTTCCGCCACGCGGCCCGCGACCTGCCGAAAGACAAGCGCGTCCGGACCTACCTCGAGCTGACCAAGCCCGCGACGCCCTGACGCAGCCGGCTGTCAGTTTGGCAGGCGCCGCGGCCCGGGATCGCTCCCGCCCAACCGGGCGCACGTCTCATAACTGTCGCTCACGCCGAATCTTACAAACAAACCGCGCACACCCGCCCCCTGGTACTCGCCTTGCCTGATGTCCATACGGAAAAACCGCGCCCGGGCTTCAGCCCTACGCGCCCCACAGGAGATTTCGAATGTCCAAGATCATCGGTATCGACCTCGGGACCACAAACTCCGTCGTCGCCATCATGGAAGGTGGCCAGCCGAAGGTGCTCATCAACGACTCCGGCTCGCGCCTCACCCCCTCCGTCGTCGGCTTCACCGACAAAGCCGAACGCCTCGTCGGCCAGCGCGCCCGCAACCAGCAGGTCACCAACCCCACCAACACCGTCTTCTCGATCAAGCGCTTCATGGGCCGTCGCCACAGCGAGGTCTCCGCCGAAGAGAAAACCGTCCCCTACGAGATCGTCGGCGGCCCCGAGGAGCTCGTCCGCGTCAAGGTCCAGGGCAAGGAGTACGCCCCGCCCGAAGTCTCCGCCATGATCCTCCGCGACCTCAAGGCCACCGCCGAACATTACCTCGGCGAGACGGTCGAACGCGCCGTCATCACCGTCCCCGCCTACTTCAACGACTCCCAGCGCCAGGCCACCAAGGAAGCCGGCCAGATCGCCGGCCTGAAGGTCGAACGCATCATCAACGAGCCCACCGCCGCCGCCCTCGCCTATGGCATGGAGAAAAAGGCGAACGAGAAAATCGCCGTCTTCGACCTTGGCGGCGGCA
>PMMM01000179.1 GCA_003162245.1 Phycisphaerales bacterium | reverse complement strand
CACGGTGGGCGCGGTGGTATCCGCGGTGGCACCGGTTGTGAAGCTCCATACAAAATCGCTCGCCAGCGCATTGCCGGCGAGGTCCGTGATCTCGGTCGTGAGCGTGGCGGTGAACGTGGTGTTGACCGCGAGCGGGCTGGCCGGTTCGAAGGTTGCTGTTGTGTCGGCGGCCGCGTAGGTGACGGTCCCCGCTACGGAGGTCGCGCCCGGTCCTGTCACTGTGAAGCTGGCCACGGTAATCGTGGCCGGGTCCAGCGCCTCACTGAAAGTGGCGGTGACGTTCGCGCTGATGGTCACGTCCGTAGCAGCATCGGCCGGCGTTGTGGAACTCACGGTCGGTGCGGTGGTGTCCAGGAATGCCCACCACCACCTGTGACCGCAGCATCCGGTCATCCCAACGACTGGTAGTAATGCCAAAAACCACATCGCGGCAACGGTCTTAGTTCCTTTGGCTCGCATCGTGCGTCTCCTTCTCGTGCATCCGTGTGCAAAAAGGGAAGCGGAGTCTTAGCGCTCCTTGAGTTCTGCCGTGCTCATGCACTGGTTTTGACTTCGTACTTCCTTTCTGGCCCTTCGAATGTCGCCTTCCGGGCCTTCGTCTCCGCACGTCCGGTACTTAGCGCTTGATCTCGATGACTTGTTTGTCCTTGTCCCAGAAGCTTTCGTGGCAACTGATCTTGCTTCCGAAGAGCAGCCACACGAGGAGAATGACCACCACGAATTGCCCCGACGACGCCAAGCCAGGTCTTGTTCATGTTCGTTCTCTTTCGTTCCACTGGGGCCGCAGGCCCAGACCAACCGAATCGCGGCGGCACGACCATCGACGAACCGGGTCGATTCAAAACCGGAAGTCGTCCGCGTTGAGACCCGGATTAAGCTGCACTTGAGTGAAGATATAGCTGCCCAGCAGCTCGTGGCCTTCGGGGTCCGTGTAGGAGTAGATGGCAGTCGGGAGCAGCCATTCCTGATCCAGGTGCAGGACCAGTTTCGCGTCGGGATACGGCCCGCCGGGCCCGGTGTAGGGCAGGCGGCGAACCAGGATCAGCGTGGCGCGTCCGTCGATCGTGCCCTCCCCCTCGTACCGGAAATCGAGCTCGTTGCGGGCGGCGGCCAAGTCGTTTACCCGCTTCAGAATCTCGAACGTACTGCGGAACCCGAATTCGTCGATGGCGCGCCGGCTGGCCTCCCGCGCGCGTGCATCGTGGATCGGGACCATCACGTCCGAGACGACGAGACGGATTAGTGCGCCGGCAGGTTCCACCCGGGCCAGCCTCTGCCCATCGCCGTCGACAAATTCCGGACCGTCGATGAAGAGGGCACGCTTAGCCTGGCCGGCGCCGCTCCGCCAGGTCATGAACACGCTCAGCGGGTCCGCGCGGTACCGCGCGTCGATCTCCTCGACTTCCTTTAGTTTCCCGTTGATGCGCTCCTGTTTCACAAAGAGGCATCGGAAATCGCCGATGTCGCGCTGGCAACGTTCGCGCGCCAGGCGCACCAGGCCACGCGGGTCGCGGCCGGCGAATTCGAGCAACGACGCCTTCGCCCCCGTGTCGGGGATGGCACTCCGCACCGTCGCGCCCAGCATCCCGCCGCGCACACTTGGTGCGGCACTCGCCACGAGCGACGCGCTGGAATCCGCGGTCTGCCCGCGAGAACTCACGATGCCCGCCAGACCGGCCCCGGCCACGAGCATGACGGCGAGTTTGGACTGCGTGGCACGCCTGACGATTCGTTGCAAACTCTCGGTTATCATGGCTGACCGCCTGGTCTGTTGTTGCACGAGGGGTACCGCACGATGGCCGTAAGCTCGTCGGCCCGCAGCGCATCGGGCACCTTCAGCAGGTTGTCGTTGCCTTTCACGCCTGTTCCGTCACTTTCACAACGTGGGTGATCAAAGGCGTCCCATGAGCGCCAGGATGATCACGATCAGTAAGACCAACCCGAGCCCGCTGCTCGGGTAGTACCCCCAGTTCTTGCTGTGCGGCCATCTGGGCACGGCACCCAGCAGCATCAGAATCAAGACCACGATCAGAATAGTGGCGAGCATTTCAGGTCTCCTTTCGGAAGCGCGCCGAACACACGCAGGTGCGTTATTCGTCGTTGCGCTGGCCGGTTCGCCTTGAGTTTTCCAGTCATCACTCGATCTCGCTGGTATCCGTGGCCTGAGCGCCAGTCTTGTGCTCTCTTCCGGCGGATTGCTAGGGCTTCTCGCCTTTGTCGCGGGCCTTCTTCGGCTTGGGCTCGACCTTGGGATCCGGTGCGGGCACTTCATGCGGCTTCGGCGGAGCGCGGTCCTTGCCGAGCGCACTGGCCGCCTTCGCCACGATCGGGGACTTCGTGCGTTTCACTCTGGCCGGTTCGGATTCCTTGGCAGGCTTGGCGGCGGCCGTACCCGCCGCCCTGGTGTCCGCCTGTTGTCGTTCCTCGCGGAATTTCTGGAGCTGGGGCCCGCGCTGCGCGAGCTGTTGTCGCTCGTCCTTGGCCACAGGCTGGAATCGCGTCGGACTGCGGACGTTCTGGGCCAGTTGGGCGAGCGACGTGGCCAGCGTGCGCGTCTGCTCGTGTGGCTGCCCCGCTTTAGATGCAAGTGCTATTTGGGCTGCCAGGGTGCGCGGGGGTCGCGCGTCTTCGTGGTCGCGCCGGTTCTGGAAATCCGCTGCGACGCGGTGCTCCCATTCCGGATCCTGCCGATGCTCCCAGCGTTGCTGGGCGTAGATCGGATCGTAGCTAACTCGGTCAGAGTGGGCCGAGAACGAAGCGTAATAGCCGGCGTCGCGGTAGCTGGGGGCGTAGTAGTCACCAAAGTAGTAGTGGGAGTAATGCGGTCGCAAGAAAAGATGGTCGGTGAACACGGACAGGTCGATCACAGTCGTTGGCGAGTAGGAAAAGCCCGGGCGCGCGTAGGCATCCGTAGCGAACTCGACCGGCGCGAACAGAACGCCGCGACGCTCGACCGAGTAATCCCAGTAGCCATCGACGAAAACGTAGCCGCGTGATGCCCAGACGTAATGGGCCGGGACCCAGTCCCAATTCGGTCGCATGGCCGCCCAGTAGCCGGGCCGCCAGGCGTAGCGCCCTTGATGCCAAACCCAGCAGCCGGGTACCCAACTGTCGTCCGCCGACGGCGCGGCAACATTGGGACCGACTTCGACCGTATCCGGAGGCTCCGGCAGATATTCAGTCTCGCTGACGTCTTCATCGGCCCAGTACCCGGACGTCCACTGAAAACCCCGGTCGGTCTTCGCCCAATACCCGGGCACCCATTCGCGCCCCGGCGGCAGATCACGCCAGATGCCGCTGACCCAAAGGAAATCACTGTGCTCGTCGTCCCACGCCCAGTACCCGGGAATCCACTCGACGTTGGTCCCCTCCGGCCGTTGGTCGGGCGGCAGCTCGTCGATCGCCGCCGGCGGGGCTTTGCTCACGACGAGGCCCGGCTCGGGGTCGAAAGTCACGGTTTCAGCAAAGGCCTCATGCACCGGCCCGCGCGTCAGCACCTCCACCCCCTCCTCGGTGTCAGTGCGGGTCGGCTGTGCGGCAAGAGCCTTGCCCCAGCCGAATCCTGTGCCGATGGTCACGAAGACCGTGACCACACACAATTGGTAAACACGGCGTACGTTCATGGTCTGTCTCCTCAGCAGTGGGTCGTTTCCCGGCGACCGGCCAGCACGGGCCAAAGTCGGCGGCCGGCCAACTCCCCGAGCACGTGGGCCACTTCGGCCAGGCGAAACGGCGGCGAAACGCCCTTCCCGGAGGGCGGTCTCCGGGCGATAGACGTTGTTGCGCACTGGCCACGGGAGTTTCATGTTCTAATCTGCCCGGCTCGCGGCGCGGCGCAGCCGGAGCCGCGGACCCGCGTCGGTATTCCTGACGTCGAGCGTCAGATCCGTCATGCCCTGCGATACGGCGCCATCCAGCAGCAGCACGTTGCGGCCATCGTGGGCGAACGTGACGTCGCCGGGGCGCGCCTGATCCGGGCCCAACTTCCAGCCCCCTGCGCGCCGCGTGAACCTCAAGGCGACATCATCGGCGGCCTTCTCGCAGGCCAGCCGATGGGACAAGCGGTCGAGTGCGGGTTTGGTTACGTTCAACATGCGTTACCATCCATTCGAACGAGGCGGGCAACCGCGCCGCCGCGGACGCCCCGAACCAGCGGCGTCCGCACCGGCCGCGTCCCTCACCTTCTGACGCTTCTGCGTCGTTTCTGCCGGCGAGCCTGTTGCCGCGCGTGTGGCGCAGCCGAGCAAGCACAAAAAAACCGGCGCGGCCGACACCCATCGGTGTTCGGTCGCGCCGGCTTACTCGTCAACGGGCCTCCCGCCGCAGGCGGGCTGCCCTTCAATTAGCCGTCCGACGTTTTCGAAACCGATCCTCACTCGGATCGATTCCCTATATTCTAGCCGTCTGCCACCAGGGACGCAACGGCTCAGCGCTCCGGGCTCATGCAGTTTGTTCGCGCGGTCGTAGGGCGGTCGAAGAGCGAACGCGCGCGCTCCGCCCACAGCGGCCTTCGATCGCCGGCTGATGCAGAGCGCGGACACGCGGTCCATAGCGCCGGTCACGGCGGATGGCGCAAGATCTGCCTGGGTGCGTCATGGTTCGCAGCACTCGGGCCACCTCGGACAGATGAAACGGCTTCATGAGCACTGCGTCCGCGCCCAGGCGGCGCAGTTCCTGCGTGCTGTGGCTACCAAGGTACCCCGTCATAAAGCAGCAGCGAATCTGCGGGGTCAGCTGCTGGAGCGCCGCCAGCGTCTGGGGACCGTCGAGGCCCGGCATGCGCACGTCCAGCAGGACCACGTCGATGGTCGCGCAGTGGTCGCGGTACAGGTCCAGCGCTGCCTGGCCGTCGGCCGCCAGCCAGACGGCGAACCCTTCCCGCCGCAACCCAGCGTCCAACGCATCGCGCACGTCGGCATCATCGTCGACGACCAGAACGCCGTGCCCCCGCCCCACGGCAAGGAGAGCATCCTTTAGCATCTCAGGGACTCCGTTCCCACGCTGGACCGGCCACTCCCGCCGTGACGCGACGCTGTGTTGTTTGCGGCTCGGGCGGGTGCACATGCAGTACCGCCTCTGGTTCTCCAGGACGCCTGACGAGCACCGCGATACCCAGCGCGCGGCAAGCGGCCACGAAAGAGTCGGTGGCCCGTGGCGCGACGAGCAGGACCGGAATGTCGGCCGCCGCGGTGTCGCGCCGCACTCGGCGTAGCAAGCAAATCACGCCGAACCACGGCACGGCGTGATCCACCACGATCGACTCTGGAGGATCGCGGTCAACCTCCAGCACTGCGTCGAAGCCGTCGTCTGTGATGAGAATCTCGAACCCGGAGTCCCGCAGTTGCTCACGGGCCCACCGCCGGAAGCGCTCGTCCTGCGTCACGACGAGCACACGCGGCGCGAGAGCCCGATGATAGATGGGCTGGACGTGGGAACAGGGCGCGGCGTCAGGCCGCATGTGCTGTGCCGTCGTCATGTTGATCCTCTCGCGTGACGTTCCGAACAAGGCGGCCGTCCCAATTGGGAACTACCAGCCGAAGCCAGGACCAGGGGGGACCTCCGGAAACCGGTTGGCTCCCTGCCCGGGCTTCCCGGAGGTCGTGTCCTGGTGCCTACTGCGCACCTCTGCGTGCGCGCTCTCATGTCGCACGGGCAGGTGCGCCGTTCACGCCGGTCGTTTCGGATCGTCTGATCCGCTCGCGTTCCATGTGTCCGCGGGTATGCTGCGCGCGAGCAGGAACACCTGAACGACGGTGCCGGTCGTGAACACCGCCACCACTGTGCCGGTACTCGGCTCGATTTCCGCGGCCGCCTCGCGCACCTCCACGCCGGTGATGCGTTTGATTTCCTGCCGCAGCGTCTCCGAGGCGCTGGCGAACAGTTCGCGGTGAAACTCTTGCATTTGTGCGGCCCCGGCGGGACTCTGGGCCAGGGCCTGCTCGGCGGGCGACAAGGCCCCGTGCAGCGTGATCACCAACGTGGAGTCGCTCTGCACGACGCTCACCGACTTGGGGACGAGGCCCGTCCGCTGCTCTTCAAAGACGCGGGCTGCCTGCGCGATCCGTTGCGCCATGAGCGAAGGAGGCTGTTCCATCGGGCTCATCCTTGGTCGTTGCGACCGTTCTACGCCGCCAATGAAAAAAGCCGACGCGGTCAAACACCTGGGGTGTTTGANNTGGCGGAACACCCGAAGGTATTCAACCACGTCGGCTTACTCTTCAACCGGGCCCCCCGGCAGCACCGGGTTGCCCTTCATTTAGTCGTCCGACGCCTGCGATTACAGCCGGAGCAGACTTAAGGCTCCGCTTGTATCAATTATACACCATATCGGGGGAAAAGCACCGATAACGGTCGTTTTTTTTTGGAAACCTGCTAGTATGTGCCGCAGGTCGCCCGGAACCCGACCCCGCGTCTGCTTGGACCCGTGCGGGCTTTCGTCGATGTGCGACCCTCATGGGCATCGCGCATGGCTGAGGTCGCGTCTGTGAAAACGCAAGGTGAAATCGAGGCTGCGATCTCCGAAGGGATCAGCCGCTTCGAACAGGAGTACATGGGTCGGGGCCCGAAGGACATTCGTGCGCACCTGATCGGCGATCTGCTGCTGGTCCGCCTCCAGGGTGTGCTGACGGCTGCGGAAAAGCAGCTCGTGGGGACGCTTTCGGTCGAAAAAGGGCGGGACCTGTTGAAGCAGGTACGTACCCAACTGGTCGAAGCGGCGCGACCGGTCTTGGAGTCGATGGTGCACGAGGTAACCGGCGTCAAGACGCTGAGCATGCACCACGACATCAGCACCGTGACCGGCGAGGAGATCGTGATCTTCTCGTTGGACGAGTCCCCACTCTTCCGGGAGAAGAAGACCAAGTAGGCCAGCCGCGGCATTTCATGCGGGCTGACCTTCTCCGGCGACCGCGCATTGGGGGGTTCGCGTGCGCGCCCCGCGGAGCGCCGCATGCGAAGAAGATCAGCGTGGTATGGTCGACGGGGGCCGATCGTCAATCTAGAATACGCTCGCCTTCGGCCCAGCAGGCCGATCAGATGCAGGCCGCGGGCCCGCAACGTGCATGCCGTGATCTCACCGTGCGGCTCTCCCAGGCAACGCCCCGGCGTGTGGAGCACGCAAGAAAGGCAGGAATGGAACTTCCTCGCCGCGAACGTGGCGACGAGTTGTGCCGGCCGGGCGAGCTGACCGCCGTGCGTGCGCGGCTGCGGGCGCTCTCCCGTCGCCACGACTTGGTCAGCGTGATCGCGTGCGCCTTCGATCATCGCACGCGCATGTTGCCGTTCATCTATGCGGACACGCGCATGGCGCCGGCGGGGGCCCGCGCCGTCGGCGCGGCGCTGGTGGACGCCGGCTTCGCGAAAACCCGCATCGTCCTGCAGCAATGGAACCGCAACTTCCGCCCCGCGCAGATGCGCCTGGACGGCCGCATCCCGGACCTCTTCCTGGTGTCGAGCATGCAGATGCACTCGGCGCCGGCCAACGCCCTGCTCCGCGACGCCTGCCAGATCGAACCAGCCCACCGGCCGCTGATCATCGGCGGCGGGCCGCGCGCCATTTACGAGCCCTGGACTTTCTTTGGCGCCGACCCGCAGGACCCCTGGGGCGCAGACGTCGTGGTTACCGGTGAGGAATTCGTGCTGTTGAGCCTGCTTGAGGCACTGCTGTCGATTCGGGCCGGCGGCGAATCGATGCGGACGGCCTTCGGGCGCGCCCGCGACGGCGGTCTGCTCGACGGCATTCCCGGCCTGGTTTATGCCCGCACCGATCACCACGGCGTACCGGAGGAGCTCATCGACACGGGCATCCAACGGCTGGTTGGCGATCTGGACGAGCTGCCGCATCCGGTGCTGGGGTATCGCCTGCTCGAACCGCCCAGCCACAAGCCCACGCTCGGGGCGCAGGCGCTGCCACCCGACCTCGTGCGCAAACACAGCCCGATCGCGTCGCTGGTGCTGACGTTCGGCTGCAAGTTCGCTTGCCCCTATTGCCCGATTCCGGCGTACAACCAGCGGCAACACCGGGTCAAGAGCGGGCCGCGCATCGCCGACGAAATGGTCCGCCTGCGCACCGAGTATGGGATCCCGTATTACTTCGGGACCGACGACAACTTCTTCAACGACAAGCAGCGGACGCTGGAGATCCTGGAGACGCTCGCGCGAACGACAGTTTGCGGCGACCGGTTTCGCAGGTCGATACGCTGGGGCACCGAAGCGACCGTGCACGACACGCTCCAGTCGAAAGAGCACCTGCCGCTGGCGAACGAGGCGGGGATTCGTTGGCTGTGGCTGGGCGTGGAGGACATGACCGCGACGCTGGTCAAGAAAGGCCAGAGCGTGGATCGGACTTCCGAGGCGTTTCGCGCGCTGCGCGACCAGCGCATCTGCCCCATGCCGATGATGATGCACCACGACAGCCAGCCGCTGTGTACGCCGGGAAAACCGTACGGGCTGCTGAATCAGGTGCGGCTGCTGCGCCAAGCGGGGGCCGTGAGCCTCCAGGTTCTCATGATCACGCCGTCGACCGGCTCGAAGCTGTATGTGGAGGCCTTCACCTCCGGGCTGGCGTACGACAGCGTCGCGGGCCGGCCGGTGGAACCGCGTATGCTCGACGGGAATTACGTGGTCGCGTCGCGGCACCCGCAGCCGTGGCGAAAACAGCTCAACATCATGGCCGCGTACCTGTACTTCTATAACCCCGTGCGGTTTCTGCTGGCGCTCGTGCGGCCCAAGACCGCCAACCATTTCGCGGACCCCATCTGGCAACTCGTCGGCATGTATGGCGTCGTGCAGACGATCCGGCGCACGTTCGGCTGGGCGGTGCGGCTCGTGTTCGGGGGAATCCGGCGGCGCAGGAACGCTCCCGCCAGCCCGCTGCCCATGCGTGGGGTTGGCGGTCAACCGGCCAGCCACGCTCTGCGGCCAGCGCCCGCCGGGGGACAGCGCCGGCGGGACCGCCTGGCCCTCCCGATCGCCGGCCCTGGTGGATGGGAACTCGCGCGCCCAGCGGGCGGCGACGCGAGCGATGTGATCGAGCGGCCCGCAATTGCGTTGCCCGCGAGAGTCGATCCCATAACATGATCGGCCAGCCCGCTCCGGCGCGCCGGCCGCAGAACGGAGGCAGAGTGTCAAAGAAAGCGCGACCCTCCATGCACAAGCGTGAGCGAGACTTCCGCAAGAGCCAGCGGCAACAGAAGAAAGCCGAACGGGCGGCGGCGAAGCGCGACAAAACAGCCGAAGGCTCGACGCCGGAAGCTCCAGGTCCATCGACCCCTGAGGGCGTCTTGCCGCCGGACGCGCCTTGATGTGAGTTCGCTCAGTCTTGCAGGGGAGCGGCCCGTGACCAGCCGGGGCACGCGCTCGCTGGTTGTGAGTGCGCCATCCACGACGGCCAGCGTTTTCAATTGCGCGTTCGGCCCAGGTGCGGATGTAGCCTCTTGCGCTTGCGTGGCAGCTCTCGTGTGACAAGCTCCGGCGCGTTCGCGTACAAGAAACGCGGTCAGCAGCGGGGTAATGGGCATTCGCATTCGCCCATGTCGCGGCAAGAACGCCGAGTTCGCGACAAGAACCTGCGGAATTGCGGCCCCCCACCTTCGTTGCGAGTGGGCTCACCAACGCAAACCACTGTTGGTTCCCGCCGAGCCCAGCCCTTCTGAGAGTCGCGGGAACGGCTTTTCGGGGCCTTCCTATCTGCTCGCTTCGCCGAAGCGCCCCGGCCGTTCCAAACCGGTTGAGCAGCGGTCGTTGAAACCCCAGGTTTTCGCAGGTAAGCTGCGTGCAAGCTGAACGTGGCATCCGACCGTTCTGCTGGCGACGACCGCTGCGACAACCGCCGCAAATGGTAACGATCTCTTCCGCGGGTTTGACTTAAGTGCTTTGAATTCAAAGACTTGCCACCGTAACTCAATCGGCAGAGCAACGGTCTTGTAATTAAGTCCATCTCCTGCATACCGTTGCAGAAACGCGGTTTCCGACGAGCCACGGGCGCTCGAAGGCACACGAGGGTGCACGAGAACGCTTGTCTGGCGTGTCCGTCATTCACCGGGCACGAAGACAGGGGCAGCGCGCAGGTGGCGGCCGGCAGCCCGCACCCATAGAAGCAGGCCGGTGGAGTTTTCCACCGGCCTGCTGAGATAACCTACTTCAACAGACTACGCGGTCGTGGACTGCACTTACGGCAGACACGTCGTGCCGATCACGGCCACGAACGGGTCGATGTCCACGAAGTTCACCGTGCCGGTGTTATTGCAGTCGGCGTTGATCCACGGGCACGGCCAGTGCGTCCAGGCCGACTCGCCGGACAGGGCGGCGACGAACAGGTCGATGTCCACGAAGGTCACGCGACCGTCGCAGTTCATGTCGCCCTTGCACGATGCCGGGCACCTGTTCCCAGGCGCGCGGCAGGCGCTGTTATCGCCGTAGTAGCGACCGCCGGCAGCGGTGCAATCCGCATGCGCGATCACCGAACAGACGCCGGTGGTGGAGCAGCAGGCACCGCTCGCGGTAACGGTGCACAGGTTCGGCGTGCAGTTGGTGCCCGCACCCTGCCACGTGTTGGGCGTGGTGCAGTTGGCTTGCAGCGTGACCGAGCAACCGGCAGCCGGGGTGCAGCAGGCACCCAGCAGCGAGCACGGGGCCGGCGAGCAGGTCGTGCCATCGCCCACATAGGTGCCGCCGAACGCGGTGCACACCGCGGTGGTCAGCACCTGGCACCCGGGAACCATGCAGCAGGCACCGAGGGTCGGCGGCGGCGGGACCGTGATGGACACCGCGTCGATGGTCACCGGACGCAGCGTGGCCGGGAAGCCAACCACGTACTCGCGGAATCCCACCGCCAGGGCGCCAGGGCCCAGATTCGGGATGGTACCCGTGTACGTCAGCGCGTTAGGCGTGTTAGGGTCATACGCCGCGCTGACGCTCTCGTAGTTGCGCGTGATGCTCACCATGTGCCAGCCGGTCGTGATCGACGCGGTGGGGACGTCGAGCAGCACCGTGCCGCCGCCACCGAAATCGTCGCCGCGGTTCACGAACTGGAAGGTCGTGGCCAGGACGTTGCCGGTGTCGGCATTTTCGCGGATGAGGAACTGCCACTGCAATCCGGTGTTGCCATTGCCGGTGCCGCCGGGGTAGGGGGCGAAGACGTTAAAGACGGCGTCGGTCGCGCCCATGCCGATGGACCAAGCCTCGTACTCGTCCGTGGTGTTGCCCGCAACGAAGCCCGGGTTGCCCGCGTTGATATAGACGTAGCAGGAGAATGCGAAGTTAAAGCGGGCCGCGTCGGACAACGCGCACATGTCTCCGCCGCCGGAGGAGTCCATGCAAATGCCTGCGTAACCGCCCT
The DNA here is from genome assembly GCA_003162245.1 of Phycisphaerales bacterium. Lineage (GTDB taxonomy): Bacteria > Planctomycetota > Phycisphaerae > UBA1845 > Fen-1342 > Fen-1342. The sequence continues at coordinate 18,846 of PMMM01000179.1, read as the reverse complement.
GCGGCGAGGCCGGGATAGCGCCGGTATTATAGTTGCCCGTGGTGCCCGCGACGGTGGGGTCCATGTACTTCAGGGCGACGTACGTGCCGCCCCAGTTCGTTACGTCGGAGGCAAGGGTTCCGCCGTCGAAATTCTCCGTATAGGGCGCCAAGCTTGGGACGCTGTTCGGCCTGCCCGGGGTGGCGGGTCGGATGCCGAAGTCGCGCCCGTTGTCGTCGGTATCGAAGCCGTCGAACCAGCGGCCCAGTGACGGCGCCCGCGTGACGGTATCAAGGTACGACTGGAAGTTGCCCCACCAGCCGCCTTCCGCCGGTGACACCGCGACCGGCCCCTTGTTGCGTTCGGTGATAAACGTGTCCAGCACCACGCCGTTCAGGTCGAGCAACTGGTACGCTTCGTTGTCGTTTTCCAGCGAATTAACCGGGATGACCAGGTTCACGTTGGGAACGGCGGCCGACCCGATCACGTAGAAGCCGCCGGCAGGGAGAATCGTGCTCGCCGGAATCGTGAAGTCGGGGTTGTCGTCCAGCGGAGGAGCCACGGTATCTGACGCGCGGACCTGCCAGCCAGAGATGTCCACGGAGTTCGGCTCGCCGTTATAGAGTTCAATGAACTCGTAATCGTCCGTGCCGTTGTCATCGTAGGCGAGCTCGTTGATGACGACCTTGAGGTGCACACCCGTGCCCACGGCGATCGCGATCGAATTGGCGCTCTCGAAAGTGTTGACCGTCTGGCGGGCCGTGATCTGCTGGCCAACCGCTAGAGGCGGAGTGACATTGACGACGACCGACGCCGCACCGGCCGGATTGACCGAGCCGATCTGCACACCGTTCGCGAGTACCCGCACCTGGGTCGCGACGGCGTTGCCGGTGTTGCGTACGTTGCTGACCGTGACGGTGGTCTGGCCTGCCACGAGCGAGGCCGGAAGCGTCGGGGCCGGCGGCCGTTGCACGACGCGCGGATAGGCGAGGTCGCTCGCCGCCCGGGCGGGCATGTCGTAGCTCGCCGACACCTGTTGCCCTAGCGCCAGCGGCGAGCCGGGGACGATGTTGACGCTCGACGCACCGGCCGGATTCACGCTCGCCGACACCGCACCGTTCACCAGGAGCCGCACCAGCGTGGCGTTCGGATCGATATTGCTGACCGTTACCGCAGGCGCGACACCCATGATCCGCTGTTCAACGGCCGGCAGCGACAACGTGCTCGTGCGGGGGTCTTCCACCAGCAGCCACATGCCGACGGCCTTGGCCGAATCGGGGAAGGTCACGAGCGGGCGGTACGGCGCGTGCGTGTTGCTCGCTTCCGTGCTGAGATACGTCCAGCCGAGGCGGTTGGAGTAGATGCCATCGTAGCTCGTCACCGACGAGAGCACGCTGGTCGTAGCGGTCGTGGTGCTCTGCCCGCGAACGTTCGGGAACGGGTTGGTCGACTCGGCGTCGGAGATCAGTACTTCGTTGTTGTTGGGGTCGATGTAGTAAACGTGGTCAAGGTAAATGAGGTAGGGACCGATATTGGGCGTGGTCGAGTCGATCGTGAAGAACATCGCGTCGATGTTGTAGAGTCCACCGTCGGGCTCGAGCTGGCCGTTGCCGCCCGCAAAGCTGATCACCGGTTCGGCGCCCGGAATCAGCGAGAACTCCACTTTCTGCCACAGGCCGTTCTGCGTAAAGACAGGATGGCCCTGCGTTCCGGCCGTGCCGACGACCGCCGTGGCGCCGACCCACTCGTAGTTCGCCACCGTGCCGAGCGATCCGCTTTCATCGAGCGAGAGCGTGGCGCTGAACGCCGACGGCGGATTCACCGTCACAATGAGCGAGTACGGACCGACGACGGCATTGACCGTCTGGCGGGCGCGGACCCGATCGCCGACCGCAAGCGCCGGCGACACGTTGATGGTCGTGAAGTGCAGTTCACTCGAGGGACTCAGGCCAGGCGCGACGGAGTACGTGTCGTTGGCGACAAACGCAGGCCCTTGGTTGGGGTCGTAGCGGTCGATCTCGAGCGTGACGTTGGTGGCGCGCGAAACGACGCCGTTGACCTGAACGCTCGTGTCAGCCAGGACGACCGGCACCGCGATGGACGGTGCGGAGGCGGGGTCGGCCTCCGGCGCCTCAAACTCGATCTGGTCGACGAGGAACTCGACATAATCGCTGGTCGTATCGGCGTGACGAACCGCCAGCACGATCCCCGCCAGCACGCCGCGATTGACGCCATCACCGACGCCGGTGGCGTTGAGGACGCCGTTACCGCCGCGGTATGTCCAGCCGATGACGTTCTCGGTGGGCAGATCGAACTCAACCAGGCGCCAATTCCCCGTCGGCCCGGTCGTCAGGCCCTCGCAGCCGCCGTCGGTAATCGGAATGAAGCGCGACGGCACCGGTATCGGATTGGGTGTGTTGGCGTCCGCAACCGAGGACACGCCGACAAACTCGAAAGAACCGCTGAGGACGGCATTGTCCTGGAAGCCCTGGGGCACATTCTTGCCCGTCTCGCTGATCAGCAGCGCGATACCGATCTCGGGCGTCAGCGTGACCCCCGGATACTCGAACTGCGCGCAATTCGGGAGATTGACGTACAGCCGCACCTTGCCGCCGAGGTGGAGCGACGGGTCACCGAGCTGCGGCGACTGCAACGTCTCGATCAGCGCCCAGCGGTTGGGGTCCGCCGGATTGACCCACTGGAAGCGGATGTCCATGAACTGGGGGCTGCCATTGGCGCCAAAGAACCCGCTGAACGCGGCGACAAAGGACTCCTCCGTCGACGGCATATTCGGGTCGCCATTGCTGTAGATCGCCTGGGCGTCGGGGCGGATGTTGGCGCGGGTGACGACGGCCTGCGCGGGATCCTGCAACATCACCACGAACAGGTCGCCCAGCGACACTTTCTGAATTGGGTAGGCCACTCCCGCGCCGTTCTGCTCGAAGTTGGTAACCAACTGCGGGAATGTAGCCCAGGCCACTGCACAGGATGAGGCACTCGCTAGCGCGAGGGCCAGTCGGCAGATTCGTTTCGATGCCACTTCTGCTCCTTTCCGATATGACCGTGTTTTGTGCACGAGATACGAGAACAGCCCACTACGGGATCTGCAGGACGTATACTTCACCAGTCTTGTCGTCAACCTCCCGATACTCGAGTCCGTAATACCACAGCAGCCCTTCGGCGTTGTCCGGAATCCCGTCGAGCCCTTTTCCGCCAGTGACCGTCGTCGGTTGCACGTCAGCGGCCGTGAATCTGAAGTTGACCTTCACCCGCTTCACGTGTCCGTCGGCAAATCCGATGTTGGTCGAATCCTGCATGAATGACTTAAGCTCACCCCTCTGATAACCCAGTCGGTTGCTGCCGGAGGGATGGCGTGATACGACTCTGTCCGTGCCGAAGTTGAAGTTTCCCTCCATGTGGCCATTCGTATCGTTGATATCCGCCGGAGTCTCCTCAACAAAGAGCGGAACGGCCGCTAACGACGGGGGCGGCATCCGCGTGAGCGCGGCAGCCGGTCCCCGCGAGGGACCCGACGTCTTGTCCGCCATGCGGGGCAGGATTTTCTCCGGCGGCCGGCACCCGAGCATCGAGAACATCGTGTAGCTGAACTTCCCGTTCCCGCCGCCCCCGAGCAGCGCGTCGGGGTCGGGGTCCCTCTGGCCCGGGTGGTCGTCCGGGCAAAGGTAAACCTTTTCCGAGTTGACGTTGCGGAACAGCACGCCCAAGGTCGGCGCGGCGTCAAAACCCGCCGGGTTACCCGAGTACGGATTGCCCGGATCAGCGGGAGTGTAAGTGCCCGCCTGGTCTCCGATTCCGAGCCAATCCTTGCCCGCCTGCCATCGAAGATTTACGGTTGCTGTTGATTGCCCGTGCGCATAGTTCGAAAGGCTCGGCGGATAGCAGCCGTACTCCGAGACATACGTGAAAGCGCCCATCGAGAGGGAGCGCAGATTCGACATGCATACCGCGGCGCGCGCGCTTCTGCGGGCCAGACCGAGCGAGGGCAGGAGGATAGAAACCAGCAGCGCGATGATCGCCACCACGACCAGGAGCTCGATCAAGGTGAAGGCCGGGCCCCGTCGCCGAGACTTGCGTTTCATGTCCTCTCACTCCGTTTGCTGCGACACCCAGCCTGGGCCATCGCACGGGTACAACGATTTGAGCGAATCATACGGGCACAACGACTTGAATTGCCCGTTCACAACACTACCCTGATGGGGTCGGCGCGAGACATCGGCCGATATTAACCAAGCGCACACACAACCACACTCTAAGTTCATACAGTATCGCAACTAGGGACCGGTGTCAACCCAAAACCGCGTGCGCGGGTGCTCGCCGCGCGGGCGCAGGTCCACAGGCCGGGGTCCGAGGTCTCGGTTGTTGCCGACAACGTGCATCGCCGCAAGGAGTTATGCGCCGCGCCCGCGCTGACCGTCAGGGCGGTCGCACGAGACTGATCGCTTCCCCGCCCCTGGGGACGACTCAGGATCGCCCGGATGGATGTGATACTCGGCCGGCGGGGAGGGCGGGATTCGCCCCGCCCCTGCGAAGAGGACCCCCCCGCCAGCGCTGGCCGCCGTCCTCTTGGCCGGGCTGTCGGACCATGACCCGCTCTCGACACAGGCCGGCGGCGGCAGGATTGCACCGGCGGAGTTCCGAACCTCGAGGATCACATCTGCCACGGCGAGAACGGGGGCGCGCAACCGGAACCTGGCGAAGTCCGCTAGATCGACATCGCCGTCCCCATCGAAATCGAACGCATCTGCACAGTCCGAGGTCGTCAGCGGCGGCGACGGCGGCGAGGCCGTCGCGGGCCCCGCCAGGCAACTCGCCAACCACGCAAAATCAACCGTATCCACGTCCCCGTCGTGATCCGCGTCGCCGGCCCAGAACGGGACTTCGTCCGCACCGATCTCGACCACGCCGCCCTGGATGCGCGCCTGGCCGTCGAGATCGCGCTCGCCGTCCGTCGGAATGTATGCCGGATTGCCGGCGTTCACGCACGGGGAGCTGCGCGGGATGTGGTAGTCACCCGAGGCCGGGGCGAGGAAGGCCGGGTCGTCAGCGATGTTGCCGGTCCCGGCGTACCCGCCTTGAACGTCGCAATGACTTACTGACGCAGCTCCCTGAAGCTGATTTCCGCTGTTGCCCCACACGATCGTGCTCGAAAGAGTGGCCTGGGCGCCGGAAGCGTACACCCCGCCCGTGCCGGCCGCCGACGTATTCCCCACGATCGTGCAGCCCGCCAGGTCCACGCTGCCGCCGCTCGCGAACACGGCCCCGCCGGAACCGGTGGAGCGATTTCCGGCCAGCACGCTGCTCCGGACGAGCGTCGTCGCGCTCTGGGACGCGATGCCGCCGCCGCTCGCGCCAGTGTTGCCGCTGATGCGGCAGTTGGTCACACGGACGTACCCCGCGCCGGCGTCACCGACGTTCACGAGCCCGCCGCCGAGATTGCCGAAGATGCGGTTGAAGCCGGAACCGGCGGAGTCACGGATGACAACCGTGCTGCCGCTGAGGTGGTCGGCTCGAACGCCCTCCAGGGTGTTGTAGCTGACGAGCAACCCGCCGTTGATGTCCCAGTCCGTGTAGGCCGCCTGGATCGCCAGCCCGCGGGTGGCGCTGTGGGTGACGACCAGCCGGTTGGCGGTGACCGTCTGCCGACACTCATTATCGCCCGCCCAGGCCGAGGTTCGCTGGAGCACGGCGGCCCCGTAGTTCGCGTCGGTGCCGCCGAACAGGGTGGCGGCACCGCGCGCATCGACTTCCGGATCGGTGGGGACGTTCCCTGGCAGGCTGCCGGCCACGGTCACGTTCTCCAGCGTCACGGCCAGGGCGCAGGCTTCGCCCGACGGGTTCTGCTCGTCGATGACGAGGCCATACGCTCCGGTGGAATACCCGGCGGAGACAAACTGAGGGATCAGGACCACATCGCGAAGCGTGTAGTGATGCTGGATGGGAACGTCCAGGTACAGCGCACAGGGGCGCGCCCAGTCCGCGGGAGTCCCCGGCGTGACCGCCAGGACGACCGGGATACCGTCGCCGTCGGCGTCCCCGTTGATGGTCAGGTCCGCCCACGGGTTCAATTCGAGGCAGCCTGTTTCGTTGAGCGCATTGCAGGTGATATTGATGACATCCGGTTCCTCGGATGGGCGGCTCCGCAGCCAGACGAGGGCGTCGCGGATCGTCGCGAACCGGCCCGGTCGACCGCCGACGCCGTCGACCTCGACGCGGTTATCCAGGACGAATTTCGTTGCGTCCCCCCGGAAGACGTGGGCCCCGTCCGTAGGGGTGGCGCCGAAGTCGTCCCAGACGACCGTGCCCGCGGTGCCCGCGTTGAACAGGAAGGCACTTGTGCCGATGGGCACCCACGTGTTGAGCAGGGCGGCGTCACTCTGGTCCCACATGAACCGGTTCGAGCCCAACGCATGGTTGACGGTCACGCCGACGCCCTGCACGTTCGGGCTGCCCTGGTTGCAGGTGACGTAGATGCGATACCACGCGGTCTCGGACAGGTTCGGCTGATAGGTGCAGGTCTCGGCGCGCACGGCCGTTACCCAGCGGTACCGGCAGTTGCCCTCCTTGCAGCCAAGGGCATAGCTGTCGTACGCGGAACTGCCGGTCATGCCCGAGTCAGTGTAGTACGGAGCGCCGTCGTCGACCTCGACGATGCGGTCGGTCACGTCGACGTTCTCGATCAATGGCGTTCGCCGAATGCCCTTCGTAACCTCGGCGGTGCTGAGCACCGTGCGCCAGCGGTGCACGATCCCGTAGGCGGTGCCGCGCGCCTCGTAGACTTCGTGCTCGCCCCAGCCGTCACCCGACAAGTAAATGTAGACGTGCCCGCTCTGGCCGCTGTCATAGCGATAGACGATCGCATCGCCGTAGATCAGGTTTGCGCGGTCCACCTCCGTCCAGTATGGGCCGGGCGTCTGAACGAAGTCCGCCGTCGAGTAGCCGTGGAAATCGACGCGGTACGGCGTCCATTTCGTCAGCGACCAGCTCTTGCTGACGAATCCGGAGCAATCGGCGCCGCCGAAGCTGCGGTCGTTCGGATCCCAGTTGCCGCCACCCCAGATATAGGCCGAGCCGATCCCGGTGGCGGCATATCGCAGAATCTCCTCGCGCGTCTTGTACGGAATCTGGGCCCATGCCCCGTCGGTGCACAAGGCCACGGCCAGAACGTATCCCACTACCCGGGTGTTCATCGCGACTTCCCTCCTTCGGCCGGCGCCGGCAGCGTCCACCGTACGAAGCGAACTCCGTCCGCGGTGGTCTGCATTTGGATGATGTCGCCCGTGCGGGAGACCCCCAGTTTGCGGTAGTGGTCGGTGATGTAGGCATCCGGCAGGCACAGCGCGCCGACCAGGAGGCCATCCGGCCCCAGCACGGTCAGGAGAACGTCCGCCTTCCACGCGTCGCGGCCCGGGTCCCTCGGAGATGTCGCCGCCACGTAAATCCGCCCGTTTTCATCGAACTCAACCCCCACGACGGCGCTGATCGGGCGTGGGAACTGCAAAGTCACCGGCTGGGCCGCCGCCGCGTCGCGCGCCGTTCGAATGACCACGGCGTGGGTACCCTCCTTCGTGACGTGGACGGCCGCGTGGCGACCGGGCCGGGGACGCCCCGCGAGCGAGCCAACCACTTGGGCCGGCGCCCCGCTCCGGTCGCCCGTGACGCTCACTTCGTAGACGAGATTGTGCCGCTCCTCGATGTAGATGCGGCCGTCTTCGGTCAATACCGTCGACGGCAGCCCGATCGACCCGGGCAACCGCTTTTGTGCGACGAGTTCGCCGGCGGGCGAGAAGATCCTGAGATCGCGCTGCACGAAGGCATCGAGGACCACAACCTGGCCGCGCTCATCGACTGCGAGAAAGTCCGCTGTCTTCGTGCCAATGGGAATCGCTTGCTTGAAGCCGCCGTCCCAGCCAAAGAGCTGCACACGCGTGTTCACGGGATCCAGCACGTACAAGCCCTTGTCCGTTACGGCGAAGTCCATCGGCCCCGGCCGGGATGCCTCGTCCACCTTGCCAAACTGCCCCGGCCCCGATCCCCACGGACCGCGGACGATGACTCCCGTCTCAACCGACGCGGCGCAGGCGGGTTCGAGCGGAACCTGGACAACCTGTCCGGCGGCTCGCTGTGTGGCCGCCATCGCCGCCCACACGCCCACGGAAAGTCGCAATACACGCAGCCAGGTTACCGAGGGTCCCATGAATCCATCCTCACCGTGCTTAGTCTCGCGTCGGAACCCGCAGGACCGTGGGAAACAGTCATCCTGCCCTCAATCATACCGATTTCGGCGTTACGAACCAATGCCGATGTGCCTTTGGCACGGTTCAGTTGAGGCTTCGAGCCGTGCGCGCGGGTCCGCGAGCGAACACGGCCGATTTCCGGGGCCGCGTCGGACGCGTGTTCCTGGTGAAGCTCCGCCGGGGTGTCTCCGCGGCGCGTCCCCGGCGCATCAGCGAGGGCGTCAGTCCTTCGCGGGGACGGGATTTCTCAGAGGTTTGCGCGGGCAGGCTTGCGGTGCCGCGCACAATGTCGAGAATGGCGGTATCAGACACGCGGGTCCGAGTGCAGTGTGTGCAGTTCGCAGACGGCTACGGACAGGCCGCGATGCCCCGGCAATGCGGCCAGCGCCGATTTATGGAGGTACGCGATGACGCGCGAGGACTATCTCACCCATCAATTCGTGACGCTGCGCCGCGAGATCGAGGGGCAGCAAATCCGGGTGTTCTGGATCATCATGATCGGCTTGCTGGGGATGCCGGCCGTGGGCTATTTCCTGCTCGCCGCGACGACCCCGGTCTGGCTGGTGCTGCCGTTCTTCTTACTGGTGCTGATCATCTTGTACCTGGCCGAACAGAATCACATGGTCCGTGCGGGCCGTTACATCCGGGAGTACATCGAGACCCAGGTCGACTTCTCGCCCGGCTGGGAGGCCTGGCTCGCCGAGCATGCGGAACTCCGTTTGGTGGACAAGCATTTCTCGGCGTGTTTTATCGTTCTCTTCTTCCTGTACTACTTCGTGTCGGTCGTGTTCGCGATGGACCGCCTGGTGATGGCCGCCGTGGGCGATCCATCCGGGCCGGGCTGGTGGTCGGTCTGCGGAGCGGCGGGGGCCTATGCCATCACCACTATCTGGGGCATGGCCACGCTGATCCATCACTGGCGGTCCTTAAGCGGCCCCCCGCGCACAGCGAAGGGCACCTGACGAGGCGATTCGTTTTCGGTGCGTCGCGCAGGCCTTGAGGGTGGATGCGGCTGGCGGGCCTGACCCTCGAAACTGGGCTGAAGTGGAGCTGCGCCGAGGATCGACACACGCTTGGCAGGCAGTTGGCGAGGGCGGGACGCGACGAACGCACGATCGCCGAGCTGATTGGCAACAGCCCGGCCATCGTCCGCCGGCACTCCGCCGCGTGACTGCCCAGTGCACACGCCGAGGCGGTCGGTTTCGACACGCCGAACGGCGCCGTGCCGATGGGCAGGCCCGCCGTAGTAGACCTGCGGGTCGAGGCGGCGCGACGGGGATTGCGTTTGGTGCGGGCTGAGCAGTGGCGGCCGACGACGATGCATCCACGTCACCGGGCGATACCCTACGCCCAGCAACGCACTGTGCGACGCCGCGTGCCAACTGCTCGACAGATCGTTGACGCCGCAGCGTGGACACGTAGGCTGAGGTCCGGGAGTTGCCGAGGACGGGGCCGGCCGCCGGCGTGTGCTGAATTGCCGATGTCGAACCCGCTGGAAGACTTCAAACCTGCCGCGTCGGCCCGGACTCAGTTGCTCCTGGCTGCGGTGCTGTGGACCGTGGTCGGAGCGCTGCTGCTCTTCTTTGGCATGCGCTGGGCGCTGGCCGCCGACATCCCACATGCGGCGATCGTCCTGCTGCTAGCCGTCATCGCCGGGGCGCTCAAGGCTGAATACGTCCTTGCCCAACCCGCCCGGCGGGCGATCGAGCGCATCCGCGCCCGGGGCGACGGCCGCTGCATCGGCGGTTTCCTCTCCACGCGTACCTGGCTCCTGGTGCTGCTGATGATGGGGCTGGGGTACGCCTTGCGTCACGGTCTCGCTACCCGCGCCGTGGTCGGCGTCCTTTACGTCGCGATCGGCACGGCCCTGCTTCTCGCCGCACGCCGCTTCTGGACGGCGTGGTACCGGCGGTTGCCAGCTTGACGTGCGGGATTGGTCCATGACCTACGGCTGGTGAGCCACGCGTCACGGCGACGGGGGCGCACGGCGGCAGATGCGTACTCGTCGCGCAATGGGGGCTGATTGGCGTGGTCGGGGAATCAGACCAACTGCGCGCGATTACGCGACAATACTCCCGCGGCGCCATGTCCGGGCGAGGTCCCTTTAATCGCCGTGCACGATGCACCGCGTGGGAGGGCGCGCTGAGGTGGCGCGCCGACTCTTCCGGCTGTCGAGTCCGGCGATTTGCGGCAATCGACGCGCGCATTGCGAGCGGCCCAGGGACGCGGCGCGGCACGCACTCTTCGGCCCGTGGCGTCCAGGTGGTAGACTACGATCTCAACGAGGTGTCGCCGTGCCCAGCTTTCCCATGCGGATGATCAGGCTCGCTCCTTCGATCATGCTGCCGAAGCACCTCTTCGCCGCGATGCGCTCCGAACACCCGGCGGTGCGCGTCGCGCCGCTCGTGGTCGAATCGGCAGCGCTGGCGCCTGAGATCGTGCACCAGCGGCTGGGGAGCCGCCCGACGGGCCTGACGGCGGACGAGGCAGCCACCCGACTGGTCGAGCACGGCCCCAACGTCGTCGCCGGGGACGCGCGCAAGAGCATTGCGCTGTTCGTGTGGCACGCCGTCATGAATCCACTGGTGCTGCTGCTGGCCGTGCTGGCGACGATTTCCTTCGCCACGGGCGACGTACGGGCCGGGAGCGTAATGTCGCTCATGATCGCGATTGGCGTGGGCCTGAAGCTGATCCAAGAGGCGAAGGCCGACAACGCCGCAACCAGGCTCAAGGCAATGATCTCGGTGACGGCCACGGTCCTCCGCGATGGCCAGCTCCAGGAGACGCCGGTTTCACAGCTGGTGCCCGGCGATGTCGTCAAGCTCGCCGCGGGTGACATGATCCCGGCGGATGTGCGCGTCGTTTCCGCCAAGGATCTGTTCGTGATCCAGGGCTCGCTGACGGGTGAGTCGCTCCCGATCGAGAAGTTCGAGACGGACCGCGGGCCGCCGGGCCGATCGCCGATCGAGCTGACGGACATCGCCTTCCTGGGCACCAGCGTGGAGAGTGGTTCGGCGCTGGCCCTGGTCGTGGCGACCGGCCGCGAAACGTACCTCGGCGGCATGGCGGAGTCGCTAACCGAGCAACGCCCGCAGACCGCCTTCGATAAAGGCATCTCTCGTTTCACGTGGCTCATGCTCCGGTTCATGCTGGTCATGGTGCCGCTCGTGTTCGTGATCAACGGTCTGACCAAGCACAATTGGCACGAGGCGTTCTTCTTTGCCCTCGCCGTGGCGGTGGGGCTGACGCCCGAAATGCTGCCGATGATCGTGACCGTGTGCCTGTCCAAAGGGGCGCTCGCGATGGCCCGCAAGAAGGTCATCGTCAAGCGGATCAACGCCATCCAGAACCTGGGCGCGATGGACGTGCTGTGCACCGACAAGACCGGCACGCTCACGATGGACCACGTGATCCTCGAGCGGCACTGCGATGTCGTGTTGAAAGAGGACGACGGCGTGCTGGCGCTGGCGTACATGAACAGCCACTTCCAGACGGGATTGAAGAACGTGCTGGACCGCGCCGTACTCACGTACGGAGAGACGCAAGCGCACGCGCTGATCCCCGACTACGCCAAGGTGGACGAAATCCCGTTCGATTTCCAACGCCGCGTCATGTCCGTGGTGGTCCGCACGCCCGCGGGCAAGGACCGGATCATCAGCAAAGGCGCGCCCGAGGCGATCTTCCCCCGCTGCCGCAACTTCGAACTCGAGGGGGAATTGTACCCGATGGAGCACCTGCTCATCGACGAGCTGAAGGAGGAGTACGAACGGCTCAGCCGGGACGGCTTCCGGGTGCTGGCCATCGCCTCGAAGGAGGTGGAACCCAAGGGCAACGGGGTGGCCTATGGGCGGGACGACGAGCGGGACCTGATCCTCAACGGCTACGTGGCCTTTCTGGACCCGCCGAAGGACACGGCCGCGGCGGCGATCCGCGCGCTCCAGCAGCACGGCGTGACGGTCAAGGTCGTCACGGGCGACAACGAGCTGGTTAGCCGGAAGATCTGCGCGGAGGTCGGCCTGCCGACCGAGCAGGTGCTGCTGGGCACGGATGTCGAGCCGATGACGGATGAGCAACTCGCGGTTGCGGCCGAGCGTGCGACGCTGTTCGCGCGCGTCTCGCCGGCCCACAAGCAGCGGATCATCAAGGCCCTGCAGGCCCGCCGGCACACGGTGGGGTTCATGGGGGACGGGATCAACGACGCGCCGGCGCTGCGGACGGCGGACGTCGGGATCAGCGTGGATACGGCGGTGGACATCGCCAAGGAATCCGCGGACATGATCCTGTTGGAGAAAAGCCTGCTGGTGCTGGAAGAGGGCGTGCTCGAAGGCCGGAAGGTCTTCGTGAATATCCTCAAGTACATCCGCATGGGCGCGAGCAGCAATTTCGGGAACATGTTCAGCGTGCTGGGTGCCAGCATCTTCGTGCCCTATCTGCCGATGACGCCGATCCAGATTCTGAGCAACAACCTGCTTTACGACATCTCGCAGACGGCCATCCCCACCGATGACGTCGATCCCGAGCAGATCACCAAGCCGCGTCCCTGGGATATCGGTGCGCTGACGAAGTTCATCGTCCTCATCGGGCCGTGCTCGTCGATCTTCGACTACACGACCTACCTGATGATGCTGTTCATCTTCAACTGCTGGGCGGTCGAGAAGGCGAGCCTCTTCCAGACCGGGTGGTTCGTGGAGAGCCTGCTCACGCAGACGCTGATTATTCACGTCATCAGGACCAACAAGATTCCCTTCTTCCAGAGTCGGGCGTCCTGGCCGCTGATGGTGATGACCGCCGTGGTCATGGTCGCCGGCATGCTCATCCCCTTCTCGCCGCTGGGGCCATACGTCGGGTTCACGACGCTGCCGCCGCTGTACTGGCCCCTGCTCGCGCTGACGCTGCTGTGCTACGTCGTGCTCACGCAAGTCGCCAAGGCGTGGTTGATCCGGCGGCGGTGGGTTTAGTTCATGGTTATGGAAATTCTGGCCCCGCATATAAGGAAACCGCAATGAACGCCAGCGGGCAACGTGCCACACTGCAACGGATCGCGCGGCGCGCGATGACGGAGCGCGGATTGCTGCCGGACTTTTCGCCCGCGGCGCTGGCCGAGCTGGACCGAATCCCGGCGGCACCCGCGCGGACGGACGGCGCGGCGAAAGACCTGCGGGACCTGCCGTGGGCCTCCATCGACAACGACGATTCACGCGATCTGGACCAACTTACCGTCGCCCAGACGCTGCCGGATGGCGCGGTGAAGATCCTCGTTGCCGTCGCGGACGTGGACGGCCTCGTGAAGAAGGGCTCCGCGATCGACGAGCACGCACGCCACAACACGACGTCCGTCTACACAGCGGCCCAGGTTTTTTCGATGCTGCCCGAGCGGCTCTCCACCGATCTGACGTCGCTGAGCGACCAGGCCGAACGCTCGGCCGTCGTGATCGAGCTGGTGATCGGCCCCGACGGCACACTGCGAACCTCGGACATCTACGCGGCGACGGTCCGTAATCACGCCAAGCTGGCGTATGACGGCGTGGCGGCCTGGCTGGAGGGTCACGGGCCAGCGCCGGCGCCCATCGCCGGCGTGAAAGGGCTCGGTGACAACCTCCGCACACAAGATCAGGTCGCTCAGAAGATCAAAGCGTTCCGGCACGAGCACGGCGCGCTGGACCTGGAGACGATCGAGGCGCGGCCGGTCTTCGACGGGGACGAGATTCGCGACTTGGCCGTTGACCAAAAGAACCGGGCCAAGGAGCTGATCGAGGACTTCATGATCGCGGCCAACGGGGTAACGGCGCGCTACCTGGAGGCAAAAGGCCTTCCGTCCTTGCGTCGTGTAGTGCGAGCACCGAAGCGCTGGGATCGGATCATCGAGGTGGCCGCGCAGTACGGCGCGCACCTGCCGGCGGAGCCTGACCCCAAGGCTCTGGCGCAGTTCCTGGCTCAGCGGAGGACGGCCGACCCGGTTCGCTTTCCCGATTTGTCGCTGACGATCGTCAAGCTCCTGGGGCCGGGCGAATACGCGGTCGAGGTGCCCGGCGATGCCGCGCCGGGCCACTTCGGGCTGGCGGTCCGGGACTATACGCACTCGACGGCGCCGAACCGCCGGTACCCCGATCTGATCACGCAACGGCTGCTGAAGGCCGCGCTGGCGGGCGCGCCGGCCGCGTACAGCCGCGATGAACTGACCGAGCTGGCGGTTCACTGCACAGAGAAGGAGGACGACGCCAACAAGGTCGAGCGGCGGGTCGGCAAGTCCGCCGCCGCGCTGCTCCTGGTGTCGAGAATCGGCGAGCAGTTCGACGCGATCGCTACGGGCGCGTCGGCGAAGGGGACCTGGGTCCGCGTGTTTCATCCGCCGGTCGATGGAAGACTGATGGACGGCTTCGAGGGCGTCGATGTGGGCAGCCGGCTCCGCGTGCAACTAATACGCGCGGACGTGGAACAGGGGTTCATCGATTTCAAGCGCGTCGGCGCGTCCGTACGTTGACGAGCACTGCGGTCATCCGCGTGTTTGCGGGAACATCGGCGTTTTGAGTCCCGGCGACATCGCAACGAGCGCGCGTGGCCTCGTTGTTGTGGGCGACCGTGGAGTGAGACGGGGGCGCCGACGATTGGGGCGACGAAGGTGCACGATGTGCACAGGCGGCCGGCCTATTAGGAATTCCTCGCAACTAAACCCACCGCTTGCTTCTTGAACCATGCGAGAAACCGTTCGGGATGGAGGAAGCACGGCGGCACAGCACTGCGTTGAATGTACCCGTTCTTCACGGACAAGCCTCCCCATTCTTTCAGCAGGTCATCTCGTACGCGATAGGCCCGCTCGCGACACTCGCCGATCGGAATGCACTTGTCCAGTCTTCCTGACTGTCCGGCCCTGGCGCGCACGACAAAGTCGTCGGGCCAATCCGAATGCGGAATCCTCCGGGTATGGGCGTTCTCGTGCCACCGCTCGGCGGGAATCTCCCGGATAGGCACAACCTCATCAACGACGTACAGACCGACGATTGCGTACATCAACTTGTCGGCGTATGGGCCACAGGGTCTTAGGCCGGCATAAAAAACCAGAAGGTCATCGCAGACTAGCTTGGCGATTTTCGCGCCGCGGTGTTGGCCATCGTCACCGTAGGTGAGGTGATCGAAGTCGGGGTCAAGGTGAACGGGGTGATCCGAAGCTCGGGCGTCGCAGGGCGGACGGAGCCGAAGTTCAGATTCACATTCACACGACCCGCAAAACCGAGCAAGCGCGGGCAGGAACTCGCCGAGTGTGCGGCGACACCCCGGATGGAAATCCGTTGGGATCTCCGGGATGGGCACATAGACAAACGCGCCCGTGGATGAGTCAACTGGGGCGTTCCAGCCACCAAAGGCCTGATCGATGCCGACTCGGACGAGGATCGCGTTCATTATGCGCACTCCGGCGACGAAGCGGAAGTCATCGCTTCAAGTATATCGAGTATTATCCGCTGATGTTAGAATTCGCCTGTGCGAGACTCCCGTTTTCGCTCGCACCGCAGCGATGTTGAAGGGTGTGTTCAGACATTCGCGTGCAACAACCTGCTAGCCGGTTGCGAATCCCGTGCTTGGCCACAGAATGAACGAGAACCTCCCAGAATGTATTGGTGACGTCCCCAATATCTGCGGGCGAGAGGACCTGGTCCTTGAGGCGCTGGCCCGCACGGACCCGCGCCCCTCAGCCGACAGCCACAGCGACTTCGCTCGGATCAACAGCGCGTTCGGCATCGCGCTGCACATGCACCAGCCGCTGATTCCCGCCGGCGGCGACGATTTGCGCACGGCCAGGATCATCAGCAACCTGCAGTACATGCTGGAGCACCCCAACGTCGCGGATCATCACAACGCACCGGTCTTTCGGTGGTGCTACAAACGCATGGCCGAGTTCATCCCGCAACTCGTGCGCGAAGGGCGCCAGCCGCGTGTGATGCTCGACTATTCGGGCTGCCTGCTCCACGGCCTGCGTGCGATGGGGGCGGATGACGTGCTCGAGAGCCTGCGGGCGATCACCTGCGATCCAACCTACCAGCCGTGCGTCGAGTGGCTGGGCTCGGCCTGGGGCCATCCCGTGGCGCCCTCCACCCCCGCGCAGGACTATCGCCTGCACGTGCGGGCCTGGCAGCACCACTTCGCGGCGATCTTCGGGCTTGAGGCGTTGGCTCGCGTACGTGGGTTCTCCCCCGCCGAAATGGCCCTGCCCAACCACCCGGACGTCTGCTACGAGTTCGTGCAGACGCTGCGGGAATGTGGCTACCATTGGCTGCTCGTGCAGGAGCACACCGTCGAGCTCGCCGAAAATGGCGGGCCGATTCGGCAGGCCCACATTCCCCACCGGCTCGTGGCCCGCAACTCGCGCGGCGCGGCCGTCAGTATCATCGCGATCATCAAGACCCAAGGCAGCGACACCAAGCTCGTCGGCCAGATGCAGCCCTACTACGAGGCCAAGGGCCTGTCACGAACCGCGCTGGCCGGCCGAGCGATTCCCCCGCTCGTGATCCAGATCGCCGACGGCGAAAACGGCGGCGTGATGATGAACGAGTTTCCCCCGAAGTACATGCAGGTCATGGCGGAGGCCTGCGGCAGTACCACGCCGCCTGTGAATGTCACTGAGTATCTCGACTATCTCGAATCCTCGGGCATCGCGCCGGAGACTTTCCCCGCCATTCAGCCGGTCATGCAGCATCGGATTTGGAGCCGCTTTGCGCCCGGCGCGGGGCCAGCGGCGCTGCACGAGCTCATCGGGCAGGTCCAGCAGGAAGACCCGCGGTTCCACATGGACGGTGGAAGCTGGACCAACGACGTCTCGTGGGTCCGGGGATACCAACACGTGCTCGGCCCCATGGCGTCAGCCAGCGCGCGCTTTGCGGAGAAAGTGCTGTCGAGGGGCGTTCCCCCGTCCGACCCGCGCTATCGCAACGCGCTGTTTCACTTGCTCCTCACCCAAACGAGCTGCTTTCGATACTGGGGCGAAGGTATCTGGACCGACTACGGGCGCGAATTATGCCGCCGCACGATGGCGATCCTGGAGCACGACTGCTGATTCTGTGCTTGCCCCAAACGTCACCCGGGGTCCTCGGAACGGCGGATGTCCGCACCGCGAATCCGATCGGGGCCGATTCGAGCACTGCGCAGTAGGACCGAACGGCTCGTTTCGAGCTCTCTGGCTCCCCGAAAATAATTACGATATTATCATCCGTAGCTCTTGAAATGTGCTATGATCACACCGGTTGGTTTGCTAACCGGGTTGTGCGCGACGTTGTACTTGCCTCGCATGTCCCAGATTGCCCGCCCACCTTCAGGCCGGAACCCCGGCCGCTTTCACATTTTTGAAAGCAAGACAGCGAGTTGGACTGAGCTCTTCGGAGAGCGAGCAGCAATGGGAAAGAAGCTGTACGTTGGAAACCTGGGCTCGTACGTCGCCGGCGTGGACCTCCAGCAGTTATTCGGGTCGCACGGGACCGTGCAGAGCGTCCAGGTGATCGAAGACCGCCAGAGCGGCCGCAGCAAGGGCTTTGGTTTCGTCGAGATGGGCTCGGACGCGGAGGCCGGCCGAGCGATCGCTGCCCTCGACGGCCAGGAGCTCGACGGCCGCGCCCTGGCCGTCAACGAAGCCAGGCCGCGCGAGAGTCGCGGAGGCTACGGCGGCGGCTACGAACGGCGTTAGGCGCGTTGCGTCGCGCCGGGTGGGAGACGGTGCAGGACTGCGCTAGAAAGACCTTCGCTGAGGGCAGAGGCAGTTTCTGGAATCGTAGCCCGGAATCGTCCGCCGGGCGGCGAGCGCAAACGTGTCGGCTGGCGGAAGCCGGCCGACGATCAGCGATCCACCAGCCCACGCGACACAGTTTCTTGGCCGCGTGCTCTCGGGCTTCCCGTCGCGGAGCGTTTCAAGACCCGGACGGAACGTCGAGCCCATTCCATCTCCTTCGGCCCTTGACGGGCCCGGTTTCGTAGAGGAAGTACAGGTGGGGTCGGCTGCGAGAACCTGACGCGCTGCTCAAGAGCCGTGGCGCTGCGCCCTCTGACCCACGGCGCGCCGGTAGACACGCGGACTGCGGCGCGATATGGTCATTGGCCGGGTCACATTGGCCGGGCGATGCCGACCAGTGGCCGAGCGGGCGAGATTGGGCGGGCGCTTAGTCGCCGGGACGATCTCCGAAGCCCGCTGGAGAGGTGCCGGAGTGGCTGATCGGGCCGGTTTCGAAAACCGGTGTCAGGGTAACTTGACCGGGGGTTCGAATCCCCCCCTCTCCGTTAGACCCCGTTTCCTGCCCGGGAGCGGGGTTTTTTGCTGCTTGATCCATAGACGATCCGGGTCGTGCGATAAAGTGCGGTCCTACTGACGCGCTCCGCACCGTTGAGCTTCTACCGACCCCCGCGGAAGCCCTACTCCGAGCGTTACTTCGTGGCGCTGGTCGCGGGGCCCTGGGAGGCGCGAAGCGCGCAAGTCTTTGTGGATCAACGACAAGGAGGTCGTCGGCCGGGATCGTGGCTCGGCCCCCCGGCCCCGAAAAATGTGCTGGAAAACTTGGGTCCGGTCTGTGGCCGATGGTATACTGACGAACAGGCGATCAGAAATTCCCCGCGGTTCTGTCCGTACGGACCTGCA
>PMMM01000024.1 GCA_003162245.1 Phycisphaerales bacterium | reverse complement strand
GGAAATGGATGAGCTTCCATCTCGTTTCACGCTGAAAGGAAGGAACAAAACATGAAATGGAAAGTGGCTGTAGGAATCACTGTGGCGGTGCTGTGTAGCGTCGCCCTGGCGCAGATCCAGGCCAAGAAGACTGCGACTGGGTCGGAACAGACGCCGCAGAAGACGACGGCTATCCGCACGGCGGTGACGGAGAACAACGGAACGCACGTGGCCGGGTCGCCGAAGCCGCACGCAATGCTCTTCCCCGTGACCGATGATGGGCAAGGGGACCCCGCGTACATCGCGCCGGCCGACGACCGCGTCGTGGATCCGAACGAGTGCGCCACGGCGCCGGTGCTCCCGGTCGATCCCAACCTCCCCGTGGGCATTGACATCTACCTGCCCTGCACCGGGACGTGGAACACGAACGACCCGGATTTGCCGGGCGCCTGCATCGGCGATGGTGCCGATCCGGCCGGCGAATACTATTTCAGCGACAGTGAGTGGATCAAAGTCGTTATCCCGGCCGGCCGGACCCTCATGTACGTTGACGATTGCAACGCGCCCGCCGACTCGGGCCACGCGTGGCCCGCGGATCCGGACGCGATCTTCGAGGTCGTTACGCCGAAGACCGGCACGGCTTGCGCGAGCGGCAACGCCAACTGGACCCGCCTGGGCTGCTTCGACGACAACGGCTGTCCGAATCCCCCCGGGAGCGCATATCCGTACCTGGAGCACGGCACCTACAGCGTCGTTCCCGGCGGGACGTACTGGGTTGTCATCGCGCGCTGGCCGGCGGATTGCACCTACACGAACATCGGCTGGTATCGGGTGACCGTGCGCTTCGGCGTCGCTTGCCCGATGACGTGCGATCCCAGCGCGTTCCAGGAGCTGGAAGTAGCGCCGGGCGACTTGAACTCGCACATCAACGACGGCTGCTTCGCCGGGAAGTACCCCCCCGGGATGGGCGCGATCCGCTGCAACCAGGCAGTCTGCGGTTCATCGTGGTATCAAGATGCGACGAACCACGACGAGGATTGGTACCGGCTGGTTGTGCCGGGCACCACCAACGTCAAGCTGGACTGGTACGCGAAGGCCCAGTTCCCGGCGTCGCTGAAGATCTTCAAGGCGCCTACCGACCCCAACAATCCGTGCGACCCCAATGCCGTACCTGTCGCCCAGAACGACGCAAACAGCTTTGTGCCCTGCACGGACCCGAACCTGTTCCCAACCTCGACCGCGTACCATGCGATCATCGCCAGCACGCCCCCCGGCACGTACTACTTGACGATCGCGCCCGTGTCGGACACCCCGGCCGGGTTCATCTACACGGCCAAGGTCACTGAGACGAACTGCACGGTGGCGATGGGTGCCTGCTGTGACGCCACCGATCCGAACCATCCGACGTGCACCGTCGTGCTCGCCACCGCCTGCACCGGTGCGACCAAGCACTACTGGGGCGATGGCACGATCTGCCCGCCGGGTAACGGCTGCTGGATGTGCCCACCGGGCGCAAACACCAGCTCCGAGCCCGTGTGCTCCGACGGCTGGTACGACACTTACGACTTGGGCTGCGCGGCCGGCGACACACCGATCATCGCCAACGAACTCGTCTGCAACGCGGCGTGGTGTGGCACGTCGGGGACGTTCGTGACTGGCGGTACCAACGCGCGGGACAACGACTGGTATCTCGTGGACCTCACCAACAACAGCAACAACCCGATCTGGACGGCCCCGACCGATCCGAACGTGTGCGAGGCTCGGCAGATCTACATCGCGGTGTACGCCGAGTTCGATGCCGAGGTACTGATCTGGAATTTCCTCGACCCCCAGAACCCCTGCGCCGGAACCGTGGACACCTCGGTTGACGTGTTCGCCAAGGCCGGCGATGTGATCGAGTTCTCGTACTGCAAGACCAAGGTCGCCGACCCGACCCACGCCTGGGGCGACTTCTTCGTCATCGTCCGCCCGGCGTTCCGCGGCACGGCGCGGGAAATCCCCTGTGGCAGCCACTACTGGCTCATAATGCAGTGCGCCGGCGATTGCGACGTCGGCGGGTGCTGCACGGACACCGGCTGCATTGCGGACCAGACGTATGAGCAGTGCTGCGTGCTGGGCGGGCACTGGTTCGGCCAGGGCACGGAGTGCGGGCCCTTCGGGGGCTTCTTCTGCACCTGCGATACCGTCCCAGCTATCGTGCCGGAGAACGAGCCCAACTGCGGCCAACCGACCGACACAGTTGACGGCGGCTGCAATTACACGCCGCACAAGTTCATCACGCTGCCCACTTGCAGCACCGCCGACCCCAACCACGCCTCCGGCGTGTGCGGGACGATCTCGGTCGGCTTCACCGACCCGGACGAGCGCACGATACGCGATCTTGACTGGTACTTGTACAACCACACGGGCGGCGACCTGGCCATGTACATCGGGACCCAATTCGCCGCGACGATCATCTTCAGAGGACCGTTGGCGAATCCGGCCGTACCGTGCCCGCCGCCGGGCGGCTACAGCGCCGACCTCGCGGCCGGCTCCGCCGGCATTGTGTACCTGCCGGCGGCGCAGGCCACGCCTGGGTGGTGGGAAATCATTATGACCGCACCGTTCAGTCCCACCTTGCCGTGCACCGGCGGAAACACGTACGAGATGATCGTAGCGTCGGGTCTAGCAGGTGCCTGCTGCGGCCTCGATGCCAATGACCCGACCTACTGCGTCGAGACCTATGCGTGCATTTGCACCGACTTTGGCGGGACCTTCATGGGTGAGGGCGTGGCGTGCACGCCGACCCTCTGCGGTCCGCCCGGTGCCTGCTGCACTCCGACTGGCGGTTGCTCGGTCACGACGCAAGCCGAGTGCACAACGCCCAACACGTGGAAAGGTGCCGGGACGGATTGCTTCCCGAACCCCTGCGTGCCGCCGGAGGATTACTGGGTGAGCGTGGTCGGCGGCGTCGCCGTTGAACCGGGCGGCACCGGCTACGGCCCCGGCATCTGGTATCAGTATCCGGGCGCCTGGTGGAACCAGTGGTGGCCCAACGAGTTCTCGCTGACCCGCCAGAAGCAAGTCACGATCAACTTTACCATCCAGTTTGCGGGCGCTCCGCCCGTCGTGGCCTTCAACTACTCGGTCTCCGGTTGGCCGAGCGTGTCGGCTCCGCCGCTGTCGGCGGACGATGCGTCCGTCGTGCGTGTACCGGTGAGCCCGCCCATCACCGCCCCCGGCACGTATACCCGCACCACGGTGCTGCCGTTCTGCCCGCGGTGGGTGTCGGTGGACGTGCAGAGCACGCAGGACTTCTCGATTGAAGGCAGGATCCAGCACATCTGCCTGACGGCGACCGGTGCCTGCTGCTCCACCATCGGCACGTGCTCGGTGATCATGGAGGCCGCCTGCGTCAGCGCCGGCGGTAACTACTACGGCGATAACATTGCTTGCCGCACCGGGGGCGGTTGCCCGGCAACCTGCAGGGGTGACATGAACTGCGACGGCCGCATCACCTTCGTGGACATCGACCTGTTCGTCGGCGCGCTGGCGGGCGAGTCGCACTGGACGCATTGGCCGTGCCCATGGATCAACGCCGATTGCAACGGCGACGGCGCCGTCAACTTTGTGGACATTGACCCATTTGTGGCGTTGCTCGGCAGGACCTGTCCGCCAGATTCTTACGGCGCCTGCTGTTCCCCGAACGGGTCGTGCGGAGTGACCATCCGGCCATTCTGTCACCAAGACTGGCGGGGTAGGGGCACAAACTGCGGTCCGCCAAACCCGTGCGTGCCGCAAGGAGCCTGTTGTCGTCAGGACGGCGCGTGCGACAACTGGATGACGAGCGACGACTGCTTCACGTCGGGCGGGCTGTTCCAAGGCGTTGGCACAACCTGCCCCAGCGGCTGTGCCAACGTCGTGTGCGACCCGAACGCGCCGGGCCACATCCCGGAGGGCGAGCCCGATTGCTACAACGGTTACGTGGATCAGTACAATCGCGGCTGCGAATGGGACGAGGAGGATTCCGACAAGTTCGCCCCGATCCAGTGGGGCGAGACGGTCTGCGGAACGACCGGCCGATTCCACGATCCGAACGGGCAGACACGTGCCGATTCGGACTGGTACGAGTTTGAGTTGACGACAGCCCGCACGCTTCGGTGGCGCGTAACGGCCGAGTATCCGATCGAGACGCAGATCTTCGAGTCAGGACCATACCCGGAATTCCCGTGTTACTTGTTGGAACCCGTTTCCCCGCCCCAGACGGCTGCTCAGGGCCAGATGATCAATATCGAAGTCTCGGGAACTCCCGGAGTGTACTTGTTCCGGGTAGCTCCGCCGGAGAGCTGGGTGAATCCGCCGGGGCTGCCACTCTCGTGTGGTTGGGACTACCAGGCGACATTCGGCTCCGATGGGGCGTGCTGTGATCCAAACGGCGGCTGTGCGATTCGCACGGCGACCGAGTGTGCGGACAGTGGTGGCACATATCTAGGCGACAACACGACGTGCGGCCTACCAAACCCATGCCTGGGTGCGTGCTGCTACGCAGATGGCTCCTGCGTGCCTCACAAGCAGATGGATTGCACCGGCGTTTATCGAGGCGACGGCACGACCTGCTCGCCCAACCTCTGCCCACCCAACCCGTGCGACCCCAACGACACGGCCGAAGGCGAGCCCGACTGCTACGATGGGTATCTGGACACGTTTAACAGCGGTTGCGACTCGGCGGACCCGAACCACCCCGTCTTTGAACCAATCCTGCTCGGGCGTACCTACTGCGCCAACTCCGGGACGTTCCTGCTCGGTGGCAATCCGCAGCGCGATACCGACTGGTTCAGTTTCCCAGTTTCGCCCGCGGGCACGATCCAGTGCACCGGGTCGTCACAGTTCACCGCGGACGTCGTGCTCTATAAGCCGGGCGGAGGAGCAAACGCGTGTCCCGGGAAACAACAACTCGCCACGGCCACAGCCGAGCCGGGACAGCCGGCGGTGATCACCCAGTCTGTCACCGCCGGCGTGTACTGGGTGAAGGTCGGTCCGCAATCGCCGAACACGCCGCCCTGTGGCTGGCACTACCAGTTGACGGTCCAGCGACTCTCGTTTGAGGCAGAGCCGGAATCGGAAGGTGACGAGTGACCTTCGCCGATGTCGGTTGTTTGAGCCGCGGGCTTACCCGGCCCATGTAGCGCCGACAGCGCGGCCGAAGACTTGGTTGCTTTAGAGCAAATTCAAAAAAGGGCT
>PMMM01000193.1 GCA_003162245.1 Phycisphaerales bacterium | reverse complement strand
AACTGGCGGGTTAGGCGGGTCCGGACCGCGGGGGCCGTGCTGGCGATCGCGCTGGGCACGGGCGCGGTCGTCTGGGTGACCTGCTGCTATGAGTCGGTCCGCCGCACGGTCCTGGAGTGGGCCGCGAGCTATGTTGGGGCGGCCCAGATCACCATCCAGTCGCCCCTGGGGCGCTACGACTCCCTCCCGCAGCGAATTCTGAAGACCGTGGAGCAGGTGGACGGCGTCACGCACGTCGCCCCGCTGCTCGTGCAGCGCTTGCCGGCGGCACTGCTGCACGGGCGCACCGCCGCGACGACCGGCGACAGCGAATCGCAGCCGGCGCCCTGGGTTGGGGAGCTGGACCTGCACGGCATCGACCTGGAGCACGAGTTCGCGGTTCGCGACTGGCAGAAGATGCTCTCCGTCGGCCGGATGCTCACTGACGACGACGATCTGGCGTGCGTGCTGGAGGCGTCGATCGCGGCGGAGTGCGGCGTCGGCGTCGGCGATCGCCTGGTCGTCTGGCCGGCCGGCCTTACCGGCGAATCGGTCGAGCTGGACATCGTGGGCCTGATCGAGAAGCGCCGCATCGCGCGCTTCCTGAAGGGCGTGGCGCTGGTGCGTCTGTCCGTGCTGCAGCAGATGTGCTCGAAGCAGGCGCTGGTCACGTCGGTCGACGTGGCGGTCGCCGATCACACGAAGCAGGGCGTGGAGCGGACCGCGGCGCAGATCCGCGCGCTGCTCCGCGCGGCCGTGCCGAACGCGCAGGTCCGCAGCGCCGCGGCCCGTCTCGCGCAGGTGCAGAAGGCGCAGGAGCAGCAGGAGGTCGTGCTGGTCCTGCTGAGCTGCGTCGCCATGCTCACCGCGCTGTTCATCATTCTCAGCACGCTGAGCATGGGCATGGTCGAACGCGTCTCCCAGATGGGCCTGTTGCGCTGCGTCGGCACGACCCGCCGGCAGCTTGCCTGGCTGACTTTGGTGGAGGTGCTGCCGCTCGGGGTCGTGGGGATCGTGCTGGGAGTGCCGATCGGGCTCGCGCTCACCACGCTGACCGTGTGGCTCGTGCCCGAGTACGTGGGGACGTTCACGATCAGCTACCGCGGCATTCTGTTGGCGTGCACGGCCGGGCTGGCGACCGGGCTGGTGGCCGCGTTCCTGCCCGCCGTGGCGGCCGCGACCGTCTCGCCGCTGGAAGCGACGCGTCCGCGCGCCCGGCGGCCGCGTTTTGTATTCCTGGCCATCACGTTCGTGCTGGCGGCGGCCGGGTTGGCCGCACAGGTGTACATTATTACACGCTGGGTGCAGCGCGACCTGCAATTCGTTCGGTGGTCAGCGACATCCGTGGTGCTGCTGTACGTGGTGTATGCGCTCGCGGCCCCGCTGCTGGTCTGGCTGGTCAGCCGCATCGCCGTCCCGATCGTCGCGCTGCTGGTCGGCGTGCGGCTGGCGGTCCTGCAAGACCAAGTGGGGCGGGCGGTGTGGCGGTCGGCGGGCATCTGCTGCGGCTTGATGGTCGGGCTGTCGCTGATCGTCGGGCTGGTCGTCTTCAACTCGAGCTTCCGCGCCGGCTGGCAGTTTCCCAAGCAGTTCCCGGAGGGCTACATCTGGAGCCTCGAGCAGATCAATGCGGACGTGGCGGCCGCGGTGCAGGACGTCGGCGGAATTCGCGCCTACACGGCCGCGAACGCGGTCAACGTGATCGTCGAAGAGCGGCCGATGTTCATGGAGCAGGTGCTCCTGTCCTTCACGTGGTTCCTGGGCATCGACCCCGACTCGTTCCTCGACATGGTCAAGCTCAAGTTTGTCGACGGCGATGAGGAGACCGCGCGCGAGTTGCTCAAGCACGGGGGCTACGTGCTCGTCGCGGCCGATTTCGCCAACACCCGCCACAAGGGCGTGCGCGAGGTCAAGGATGCGCAGGGCAAGGTCCTGGTCAGTAACCAGGTCCAAATCTGGTTCAACGACCGCTGGACGGTGTTCCGGGTCGCCGGCGTGATCGACTCGCCCGCGCTCGACATCGCCGCCAGCTACTTCCAGGTCGAATCCGAGGCGCACGTCGCCGCGACGGGATCGGTAATTGGGACGAACAAGGACTTGCAGCGGCTGTTCAACGTCGGCGGCAACAAGCTCGTTCTGCTCAACTTCGACCTACCGCCGGCGGAACCGCCGCCGAATTGGCAGCCGCCGGCGTCGTCGTCCCCGCGCGGGCGGCCGACGGACGATTACTTCAACCGCAAGTTGTCGCGGGCCAGCCGGTACCAGTTCTATCGCGAGAGCGCCCTGCTGGAGCGGCTGCGCGATCGGCTGGGCGTACGCGGGGCGAACTACGGCACGGCCCGCGAGTTGAAAGACCAGATCGACAATGAGCTGACGCGCATGACGTACCTGCTCTCCGCCGTGCCGGTCGTCGCGCTGCTCGTCGCGGCCATCGGCGTAGCGAACCTGATGACCGCGAACGTCGCGAGCCGCACGCGGCAGATCGCGATCATGCGGGCGATCGGGGCGACGCGCGGACAGGTGCTCCGCATGGTGGTCGGCGAGGCGCTGGTGCTCGGATTGCTCGGCAGCGGCCTCGGATTGGCGCTCGGGCTGCACCTGGCCTGGAATACGACCACGATGACGCGGCGCATGTGGGGCTTCCCGATTCCGTTCGACGTGCCGTGGCTGTTCGTCGGGGCCGCCGCGGCCATGACCGTCGGGCTGTGCATTCTGGCCGGGATTCTGCCGGCGCGGCACGCAGCGCGCACGAACATCATCGATGCGCTGCATGTTTCTTGACGTGAGGCCCGCGTGATGAAGCTGCTCGTCGGCGTCGGCGTAGCGTGCGTGCTGATGCTGGGCGTGGCGGTCTGGCAGGTCTGGGGATCATGGTCGTCGCACGCAGCCACGCCCGGCAATGTAGCGGCCGACCCCCGTATCGGTCGTGGGACACGAGATGGTCTTCAACGGCCGGCAGCGGCGCCGGTCGCTACAAATGCCGTTCCGGCCGCTCCAGAGGCCGGGCCGGCGTCCTCCGACGCGAGTGTCCACTGGCCGGAGGACCCCCAGCAGGCCGATGTTCTGCGGCGCCTGGACGCGGCGCGGGCCGCGCTGCGCGACGATCCGGACCACGAGCGGGCGCTGCACGACGAGTTGGCGGCGCTGGCCGAGCTGAACCGCTGGCCGGAGGCGGCGCAGACGCTGGCGCGGCTTCAACGCCTGCGGCCCGACGATCTCGACGTGGCCTTCGACTACGCGGCGGTCCTACTGCGTCTGCACCGCTCGGTCGAGGCGGTTGCGCTGCTGAACGAGGTGGTGGCCCGCCAGCCGGAGCATGCGCGGGCGTGGTTCAACCTGGCGGTGGCCCATCAATCGCTCGGGCATCTGGAGGAGGCTCGCCGCGCGTGGAACCAGGCGATCACGCTCAAACCCACGCTGCCGGCGTACGCGCAGCGCGGCACTGTGCTCCTCGACTTGCACGAGTGGGCGGCGGCTGCCGCCGACTTCGAGACCGTGCTGAAACAGCAGCCCGACGCGGCGGACGCCACGCTCAACCTATCGCTCGCGTTGTGGAGAAGTGGGCGTGGCGAAGAAGCGCGGGAGCGTCTCCGCACGCTCCTGGAGCGCCACCCGGACCACATACCGGCACTGAACCGCCTCGCGGAGATGGCCTGGGGAGCTTATCAGGCCTCGCCGGCCGGCGACGCCGTGCTTCGTGACGAGGCTTTCGATTGCTGGCGCCGCTCGTTGCGGGCCGACGCCACGCAGTCTGAGATACAGGCGCGCCTCGCTGAAGCGCAGGCTCCCGCCCCGTAGGTGACCCGCGGGCGTACGTCGCCGGCCCGTTCCCCGCCCGTCGCACACGACGTGCCCGCTTATCTTCGCGTCTCGCTTGGCTCCGGCTGTACTGGGGATGTTGCCGGTCGCTCGGGCCTTCGCAAATACACCTGATACACCCCGATGCTCCCGCGCGGCGAATACGCCTGCCATAGCCGTTCAAAACGCGGGTCCCGCCGGTAGTAGGCCAGGTAATCGAAGGACGTCTGCCCAAAGAACGGTTTCTTCGGTTTGGCGTCCACCACGACCACGTCCGGACGGTGCCGCGCGAAGTCCTCGACCATCCATTCGACCGCGAGTTTCTCCGTGTCGCTCATCTCGGCGCGCGGGCGATACGGCGTGCCGTCCGGGCGTACCGGCGCATCTCGATAGAACGCCGGCAGCAACCACTGGCAAGCCGTACGCGAGGCCCAGCCGGTGCCGGTGTAATTGACCATCGGAAACGCCGGGGCGACGTCGGCGGAAAGCACCAGAATGCAGCCATGCGGTGCTTCGGCTCTGACCACGTCGCACAACTGCCCGAGATCGGAGGTCTTCTGCCAGTTCGAGTCCCTCCAACCCTCGGCAAGCCGCCCGGCGCTCACCAACACAGCCAGCGTGGCCAGAATCGCGGGCGCCATTTGCGCGCCGCGCCGGAAGATCGCGCGCGCCGCCGCGCGCGGCGTCCAACCCAGCAGTAGCATCGTCAGCAGCAGGTTGCCGACGGCCCGACACGGATAACAGTGGTAGGTGAAGCCCCGATTCTGCATGAAATACACGACAGCTAGACTCAGGGTCAGCAGCAGCAGCACGCGGCGGAGCGGCCGACCCTCGGCGGTCGTCCGGACGAGTCCATACGCCAGGACGCCCAACCAGGCGGCGGGAGCACGCCCGATGAACGCCAAGAGCATCGGCAGCGGGCCCGGCGAGTATGCGGCGTACACCTGCGCGGCCAGGCGCGCTACGCCAAGATACTGCGGCGTAAGAAGCAAGACGACGGCGCCGTACGCCACATGCACCCCCAACACGCTCAGCGCCTCGGGCCGTCTCCAGAACCAGCCCTTTCGCTGCGCCGCCAGGTAGCCCTCGACAACCAACCACGCCAGGACGAAGAACGGCTTGAGCGCCAGGCCCACGCCGCCGAATAGCCCGACCGCGACCGCCAGCCACAAAGGCACGCGGCGTGCTTCGGCCCGTGACGCCGCCAGCAGCGCGTACGGCAGGAACATCGCCAGCATGAGATGGTCCCGTTGGCCGAAATCGTAACCCGGCCCCATCATCAGGCAGACCGCCGCGATCAGCAGAAACGTCCAGCGCGCGGTCGGATCGGGCAGGAGCCCGGCTCGTCGCAGCACGGCCCAGCACAAAAGCAGTGACAGCCCCATCAAGCCCACCGCGTAGAGGTTCCACACCGCGACGGCAGGGAGACCCAGGACGCCCGCCACATACGCCGGTGGGACCGCCAGGAAAACGGCCAGCGGCGGGTTGAACTCCACCAGATCGGTGTACAGCCGCGCCCCATCGAGGGTCGCCCGCGCCTCATACAGGAAGACCCCCACGTCGTGATTCAAAGGAGTAACGAATAGACGCATGGCCCCGGCCACGACAATCGCGCACACGCCCAGTCCGAGCAGCATCGGACCCCGCGACGTAGGCCGCGTGCTCGAATCACCGGGACGGCACAGCGCTTCGTCAGGTGGACGCATGTCTGGCCCAGCCGTCTTGTGTGGCTCATCATTGGTCGGGAGAGCCGCCATCCGCCTCACCGCCGCCGCACGCCGCTTGGGCGTGCGGCGCGCGCGGCGGGGTCGCGGGTCACGGGAGCGCGTGCCGCCGGCGTCCGTACCACGATCAAGCCTACCTCTTCAGGCCAGCGCGTCCGAGCAATACGGCGGCGGTGAGCAGTAGAGTGCCGCCGATGCTCATCAGGACCGGCCGTGTTCGGCCGTGGACGAAGTAGTAGGCGTGGGGGTAGCGCTGGATCGCCTGTTCGAGAAAGGCGGACAGCTCGGGGATGATCTCGTCCGAGCTGTTGGGATCGGCGGAAGCGGCTGGGGCCGGGGGTCCTACGACGCCTTCGTCGGGGCTGGGCTCGATGAGAATCGTCTCGCTCTTGGACGCGTCGATGCCGTGACCGAATTCCTGCTGGGCCAGCCGCATCACGTAGGCCGGGTCGTTGCGGAGATGCTCGATCTGCTTCTGCACGGTGTCGACGCGGAACTGGAGGGCCGTGACGTACGCCTGGGCGGCCAGGCGGCGTTCGAGCTGGGCCTGATGCTCCAGCCAGGCCGGCAGAATCAGGCAGGGGGCGAGTGCGGCGGCACCCGCGATCATCATCAACCAGAACAACAGCGTTTCCAGGCCGCGCACGCAAAACACTCCGGATCGGTCGGGCTACAGGGTCTCCTGCGGCCTACCGGCGCCAGAACGTCGCGCCGAAGACGGCGTCGTCGCCCAGCTCTTCCTCGATACGCAACAGCCGGTTGTACTTCGCGATCCGGTCGCTGCGCGACGCACTGCCGGTCTTGATCTGCCCCGCGTTCGTTGCTACGGCCAGGTCGGCGATCGTCGTATCCTCCGTCTCGCCGCTGCGGTGACTGATGACCGCGGCGAAGCCGTTGCGCATGGCGAGGTTCACGGCGGCGAGCGTCTCCGTGACGGTCCCAATCTGGTTGAGCTTGATGAGGATCGCGTTCGCGCTCTTCTCGCGGATGCCGCGGTCGAGGTACTTCGGATTCGTGACGAAGATGTCGTCGCCGACAAGCTGGACCTTGTCGCCGAGTTTCTGGGTCAGCTTGGCCCAGCCGGCCCAATCGTGCTCGGCCAGGCCGTCCTCGAGGCTGCGGATGGGGTATTTCCGGCACCACCCGGCCCAGATTTCGATCATCTCGTCGCTGGTGGCGTAGCGTTTCGGATCGGATTTGAAGAAGCGGTACTGCTGCTTGTCCTTGTCCCACAGCTCGCTGGCGGCGGGATCGAGAGCGATGAAGACGTCCTGGCCGAGCTTGTAGCCGGCCTTGTCGACGGCCTGCGCGATTACCTCCAGGGCCTCGTCGTTGCTCTTGAGGCTGGGGGCGAAGCCGCCCTCGTCGCCGACGCTCGTGTTGTAGCCCTTCGCGTGTAGCACGGCCTTCAGATTGTGGAAGATCTCTGCGCCCATCCGCAGCGCCTCGCGGAAGTTCGGCGCGCCCCACGGCTGGACCATGAATTCCTGGAAATCCACGTTGTTGTCGGCGTGCTTNNATCATGAATTCCTGCAGGTCCACGTTGTTGTCGGCGTGCTTGCCGCCGTTGAGGATGTTCATCATCGGTACGGGCAGCGTGTGGGCCGCGGCGCCGCCCAGGTAGCGATACAGCGGCAATCCCGCCCAGGCGGCCGCGGCCTTGGCCACCGCCGCGGACACCGCCAGGAGCGCGTTGGCGCCCAGCTTGCCTTTGTTGGGCGTGCCGTCCAGCTCGATCATGCGGCGGTCGATTTCTTCCTGGAGCCGCGGGTCGATGCCGGTCAGCGACGGAGCGATGATCTCGTTGACGTTCTGCACCGCCTTGAGGACGCCCTTGCCGAGGTAGCGCCGCTTGTCGCCGTCGCGCAGCTCGACCGCCTCATTCTCGCCCGTGGAGGCGCCGCTGGGCACGGCGGCGGTGGCGAAGGTACCGTCGGTCAGGATGACGTCGGCTTCCACCGTCGGATTTCCGCGGGAATCGAGGATCTCCCGGGCGTGAATGGACTGGATCGCGGGGGCATCGGACATCTTCATTACTCCTTCGGCTGTGTGCTGGGCTGGGTTGGGCGCGGCAGGTCGGGCTCGGCGGGCGGCGGCTCGGCACGCGTGATATTCGCGAATGAGACGACAAACCGCTCGCCGCGCGGATTATTCGGCTCGAAATAGCCGACCAGCTCGATGGTATCGCGGATGGCGATGGCGTCGAAGCTGGCGAACCGGTCGTTGACGTAAACTTCGGTGTCCTTCGTGAACAGGCAAGCCACGGTGGCCGGCTTGGCGCGCTCCGCGCGATGGTCGTCGAGCATTGCGGTCAGCTCGAACGTGTCGGTGTGGAGCGCCTCGACCGTGCCGTTGAGCGCCTCGTGGCTGCTGCCGGTATCGGGCTGCTTGCACCCGGCCGGCAGCCCGGCCAGGAGCCCGCAAACCGCCACAACACAAGCCAACCTCGCAACGTGCCGGCGTGTCATTGCCACCATCGCCTGGTTCCGAAGATCACACGGTCGAAGGGGGATTCTACCGGCACAGGCGACCGCGTGTAAGCAACGGAACGCCTGGGACCGCCGGGACCGCTGCCGCGGGCACGCGGAAACCCTGGGTGGGCGCGGTTCGTTCGGTCGAACCTGGGCGCGGGCGGGACGAATAGTAAGATAGAACGAGCCCTGGGCGGCAGCGGGTGGGCGGCCGCCGGACGGAGGTAACGAGTGATGCGTTGGTTGAACAATGCGAAGACGGCGGCGCTGTTGGGGGCGCTCGTAGCGCTGTGCATGGCCATCGGATATCTTGTGGGCGGTCCGTACGGCATGGGCCTCGGCCTGGCGTGCGGGGCGGTGAGCAATCTGCTCGCCTACTACTTCTCCGACAAGATCGCCCTGCTGACGATGGGCGGACGCGAGCTGGGGCGCGACGAGTTGCCGTGGCTGCACGAGATCGTGGAGCGGCTCGCGGCCCGCGCGGGCCTGCCGGCGCCGCGCCTCTACGTGTGCCCGCAGCCG
>PMMM01000095.1 GCA_003162245.1 Phycisphaerales bacterium | reverse complement strand
AACTAAGCGGAATGCGTATCAGGGGAGTAGTACGATTGCTGCGCGAAGGGAATCTCGGCATGGAGGTCCGAGATAACCGTGCGGAGAAGGAAGTTGCGAGCGAACAGCCCGACACTGCTGCGCGCGCAGGCGCGGCGTATCTGTGGGCGAGCCGCGTGCCAGGCTACGCTGGCGACGATCAACCACGCTGCAATGGCGAGGAGGCGCAGGCAGTCGCGCCGGCGCGTCGACAGTGGTCGTCGGGCAAGGATGGCCGTCATAGCAGACATTCAAGCTCCCACGCGGGGAACAGCACGACGATCAACAGCAGCCACACAACAAGGTAAAGGACGGCGTTGCCCAGGAACACCCACACGCCGCGGTGTTGCAGGTACAGGTTTGCGGCGACGCCGCGGGCCCAGCAGAAGGCGTAGAAGAGGGCGAGGATGATCGGCGGGGGCGCGGCGGGGTTGAGCGGTATGCGGCCGGGCGCGCCGGCCTGGGATTGCCACCAGTGTATGAGGGACCAAGCGTTGGCCGCGACGAAGGCCAGTACGAGCACGGTCGTGGCGTACAGGCTCCACTTGGCGATGGCGCGGCGGGCGGCGGGGTGGCGGCCGGGCCAGAGGACGCCGAGGGCGACGCCGAGCGCTGGCAAGGTGGCGAGCATGATGATCCAGGCCAGGAGCGATTGGGTCACCCACGTCGCCACGACGCCGGTGGTTATGCCGGCCTCGTTCTGGTCCCACGGCTGCGGGCCGGATGCACGCCACTTCATTACGGGGTATCGCCAGAAGGAGCCCTCGGATCCAAGCGCCGTTCCGATGAGGGCCAGCAGCAGGAGGTGGGTGACACACCAGCGAACGGCGCGGGCGTAGCGATCGGGGAGCAGGAGGCCGCGGGCGGCGCGGCAGGGACAGACGATGATGGTCAGCAGCGTGCGAATGTACGTGGCCGGTAGGCCGCCGCGGGTTGCGCGGTCCCACGCCAGGCGCGGGCGGGCCCAGCGGCGGTACGTGCGGGTTGCGACGGGCAGGGCGTGGCCGCACTCGGGGCAGCGGGGCAGGGCGAGACGGCGGAGGCTGTAGCCGCACTCGGGGCAGACGGGGCGCCAGCGGGCCAGGCGCTGCCGCAAGCGCGGGTGCGTTTCGCGGTAGGCGAGCCAGATTGGCATGGTCAGCAAGTAAAGTGCGAGGGCAGGCGCAGCGACCATGTCTCCGAGGTCGCTGTGCCAACCGGCGAGTGCGATGACGCCGACCGGCACGAGGGCTGTTCCGCGCAGGCATGTGCCCCACCAGGCGCGGGTGACGAGGGCGAACGGCTCCGGGTGTTGGCGGTGGCAAAGCCGGACGAAGAGATAGACGAAGGAGCCTTCGAGGGCGACCGTGAAAACGGTGGCGAGGAGAACGAGAAGCGCAATCACTACCGGTTCTGAGGGGGCGTCCGTGTGGGTAGGCGCGTGCTCTATGACGGTGTAGCTGTGCGTCAGACCGATGTCGTACCAGAGGCGCGAGACGGGCCCGATGAGGTCGTCGCCGAACCAGGTAGCCGCGCCGATGACGAGCGGATGCCACAGGAGGATCAGCAGCAGTTGCAGGGGTGTGGCCCAACGGGCGACGCCGGCCGGGCGCGCCAGCAGAATGTCGGCGAGCTCGCGGGCGAATCCCCGGGATTGGGCGGCGGTTGCGGTGGCCACGATGGGGGATTGTCGGGCGGCGGCGGGCTGGGTGCCAGGGGTTGAGCAGTGAGGTGTCGTCGGTGACGGCGCCAAGGCCGGCGGGCGATCGGCGCCGTGGGAGTAATGGCGGCCCGGGTGATCGTGGTATGATGCCGGCGGCCGGCAGTTGGCTTGGCGCGGGGTAGAGACATGTTCAAGAAGCTGTTCGCCGCGATTGGGTTGCTGGTAGCGAACTTCTGGCTGTTCAGCGCGATCATGCTGACGGTGTGGTTGCCGGCGAGCCTTTTCGTGGAGAGCATCGCGTCGTCGGCGATCACCACGGGCCACGAGTGGGGCTACTTTGCCATTCACTCGGTGGTCGCGGCCATTTTCGGGCCGCTGCCGATTGCGGCGTTGCTGTTCGCCGTCGCGGAGATTCACTGCGGGCGGGCGGTGACGTACGGCGAGGCCATGCGGGCGGGGTGGCGGCTGTGGGGGAAGCTGTTTGTCGCGCGGTTCGTGGTTGGCTTGCTCACGGTGGGCGGGCTGCTCCTGTTGGTGATTCCGGGGATCGTGATCGCGGTGCGCTACTTCTTCGTGGACTGCGTGGTTGTGTTGGAGAACGCCGACAGCACGCGGGCGCGGGCGCGGAGCGTGTCGCTGACGCGCGGGCGACGGTGGGAGCTTTTCGGGTTCATGGCGTTGTTCTTCGTCGCGTTTGGCGTGCTGCTGGTCGGATTCGGCTGCGTCATTGGGGGGTTTCGGCTGGCGAACAGCTTCGTGGCATGCGTGATCGCCGACTGCATCGGCAGCGTCGTCGTGGAGATTCTGTCGATCGGCGCGTTCCTGTACTACTGGGAAGCGGCCGAGCCGGAGGCCGCGGCCAGCATGGCGAGCAGCCCGCATAGCGGTGCCGCCGCAGGCGACGCGGGGGCACTTCACGCACCGGCGCCGCTTGCCGGCTACCTCCGTTGTCCGAATCCGGCGTGCGCGGCCGTGAATCCCGCCGTGGCCCGGTATTGCGCGCGGTGCGGCGGGCCGTTGCCCGATGAAGGTCCGCCACATGCGTGATCGGCGGCTGGCGTCGCTTGTGCTCGGCTTCGTCGTGCTTGGCGCGGCGCGTGGCGGGATCAACGCACGCGGGGCTTGCTCACGAAGGGGTTGTCGGCGAAGAAGAAACGGAGCGGGAGGTCGTGGGCGCTGGTGACGCCGATGCGGGGGGTGGTGACGATATGGGGCGGCGTGTGTCTCACGGCTGACGTGGCCGCGCCCCCTGCGTCGGAGCACTGCTCAGAGAGCAGTGGCACGCGGTCGGGCGGCGTTGCGGTGATCCAGAGCGTTTCGCGGCGGGTGAGGTCCCAGGCGTCGAGGGTGCGGTCGATGGCGAAGGCTTCGCAGAGACGGGCGGGGCCGCGGGCGAGGTCGCGGAGTTGGGCGGGGGAGAGGGGAGCGGCGGGCGCGGCGAGGGCACGTTGTCTCTCACGGCCGACACGGCCGTAGCGCCCGGCAGAGAGGCCGGTAGTTGCCCCTCGCTTCCGCTCGGGCTCTGATCGCGCTTTCCGCGCACAACGCCGCCGGTGCATCAGCGGTAGCCCGACTAGCGGTTCTACCGCCCGGATGAGGACCGCGCTTGGTGTGCCCTCCGGTTCCGTCGTCACATTGACGCACCAGCGCGAGTGGATCGCATACACGTACGCATAGCCGGGCGGACCGAACATCGTCGCGTTCCGGCGGGTCTGGCCGCGAAACGCATGGCTGGCGGGGTCGTCGCGGCCGAGATACGCCTCGACCTCGACAATTCGGCCTGCGGTCGGGCCGTCATCGCTGACACGTACGAAGTATTTGCCGAGCAAGTCGCGGGCGACTTGGGTGACTTCGCGATCGTAGAAGTCGCGGGGCAACACCGAAGCTCGATCAACCCCACGCTTTGCGCTCACGTCCGGCGTTTCCGCTTCGGCCAAACTGGCGCAGCACGCCGGGCCCTCAGGCGCTTGAGGTCCAGCAGGTCTTGCGGTCGGCCGCTCGTCTGCTTGTTGCGCACCAGGTCCTTCAATCCGAGCACAAAAGTGGACACTCCGCCATAGGTCGTGGGCCTTCGGTTTTCCCAAGCCGTTGCGAAGGTGACGCCGTCAATTCCCATCAAGATGTCCACGCGCTGGGGTTCCACGCCCATTTGAAATACCTTCCGCTCGTCGGCAAAGTCGGCCGGAGTAGAGCCCTTCAGCGGAGCGCCGAATTGCAGCAAGGCCTCCCAAACGCGGGCCGCGTTCTCTGGCGTCGCTTCGACCCAGACGTCCAGGTCCTTTGTATAGCGCGGCTCAACGTAGTACGCGACGGCGTGGGCGCCGACGAGCAGGTAGCGCACTTTCGCGCTGTTTAAAGCAGACAACAGTTCGCTGAAGTCGCGGTTGGTGTCCATCGCCGCCTCGGATCAGGTCCACTTCCTTGACCATCTGCCACATCGCCGCGAAACGCCCCTCCGGCCCCACGCGCCGCCAGAATTCACGATCGAACTCGCCGTCATCCGCGTGGCGGTCGATCAGGCGGGCCATGCGTACAGGAGTCTTGCGAGTTTTGGACACGCCGCACTCACCTCGTTGGATGTATATCGTATTCGTCACCCGCGGCGGGGTTCAAGGAGGAGGTAGGGCACACGGACTCGGTCCGCACAGCGCACCCTACGGTTTCAGGTAGATGCCGAGGCTGGCGCCGACGGGGCGCCAGTGGCCGTCGGAGGGGCGGTTCGTCACTTGCGGGGCATCGGGCGGGGCGAAGACGAAGGAGGAGGAGCCGCCGCCGTCGAGGGCGACTGCGGCGTCGGCGCCGAGCTTGAGCATGAGGTCGGCGAGCTCGGGGAGCGTGACGCCGATGCTCCAGCCGGGCTGGCGGCCGTCGATGACGAGGAGGATGAGCGTGTGGCCGTCCTTCGTGAGGCCGGCGGCGGTGCGGGGGTGGCGGACGGTGGGGGCGACGAGGGCGGTGGCGCCGGTGTTGCGGCCGTTTTCGACGAGGAGGCCGCCGGATTTGCCGCCGGTCTCGGAGACGCCGGAGACGACGTTGTAGAGGGCCTCCGACTCGGCGGGCGGGAGCATGGCGATGCGGGCGTGGCCGTCTTTGGTGAAGGCGAGGACGGGACTGGGTTGGCCGTCGTCGCGGCCGTGGGAGACGAGGCGGCCGGCGGAGACGCAGGGGCCGATGAGGTCCACGGGGCAGCTCTCGGGGTAGGGGCCTTTGCCGTCGTCGAGGCGGGCGAAGAAGTGGGTGTTGATCGCGAGGGTCAGGTGCTCGCGCTTGAGCCACTCCGCAGTCGTTTCGGAGCGGGCTTCGAGGCGCGGGGGGTCGTCGGGCTTGCGCTCGAGGGGGCCGGTGACGCGAATCTCGACGCGCGGATCGGTGAGGTCGATTTTTGCCGCCCAGCCGCGGACGGGCTGGTCGTCGATGGTCTGGTAGATTTCCTCGACGCGGATGGGGCCGAGCTGGATGGGGCGCGCGGGTTGGGTCGTGGGGCGCGAGGCTTGCGTGGTCGGCTGAGACGCCGGCTGAGTCGAGCGGGTGGTCGGTTGGGCGGCGGCGAGGAGGCCGAGCGAGCCGCACAGGAAGACCAGGCCGGCGAGGAGCTGCAACTGAAGGTGTCGGCGGGGCATGTTCGTTCTCCGAGGCGTCAGAAGTGGCCTTACCGTACGCGTGGGTGGCAGAAACGGCAAGCGAGGGCGTGGAGGCGGTGCGCAGCACCATGGGGAATCGACGGCGGGGCTGGCTGCGCAGCGGGGCGGGGTGCGGATACACTGGCTCCGCCATGCCGTCGGTTCCAGGGACAAGTCGTGCTCGCCGCTCGGACGTGCTGGTGTTTCTGATTCTCGGCGCGGCGAGCTTGCTGCTGGTCGCCGGATTTATCCTGGGCTACGTCAGCACGGGAGGGGGGTTGTTCAGCACGATGTTTGAGCACGCGCGCGAGAAGGCGCGCGCAGGCAATTGGGCCGGCAGCTTGTGGAACCTGGTGTGGTGGTTCAGTTGGGACCCAGGTGCGCTTGTGCCGCCGCTGATAGTCGTGGCCGGAGCCTTGCGCTTCTGCTCGCGCCGTGCGACGACGGTCGCGGTGGCGACGTACAGCGTTTCTGCCGTACTAGTGCTCTGGGGCGCGATCATCCGTGACGCGTGTGCTTGGGGCGCGCTGGGCCCTGGGAGCCAGACCACTGTATCCGTGGCGAACTGCGTAATCGGCGCCGCCTCGTGGCTGGGGCCGGCGGTCGTGCCTGTTGCCGTCCTTCTCGCATCGTGGCGTTGGCGGGAAGTGCTGCTCGTGGACCCGCCTTGGCGGGCGGCGCGCCTGACTCGCGCTGTGCTCCTGGCGATGGCTGTCGCATGGGGCATTTCGATGCCGGTTCTGCAGGCGGCCGGGATTGTGAACCGGCGTATCGCGGGCTTGCCGGAGCACCTTATTTTTCCGAACATCATTATGAGCCTGGCTGGCGTGCAGCTTGTTGCCGCGTTGGCCATAGTCTTGTGCGCGGTGTTGCTCGTGCGCGGATGGGCTCTGTCGTCGCGTACTCTGCGGACCGCGCTGCTGGTTGATCTCGCGCGCTCGGTCGTGGTCGGTGGGGGCCTGCTGTACTACTACCACGTGACGATTGGCTCGCCGTGGTGGAACCTCGCTAACCTCAGCTCGAGACCAGAGAACACGCTGCCGCTGAGTGCGGTGTTGCTGTGGTATTGGTGGCCGGCGATCAGGGGGCGGGCGGATGTTGACCTGAGTGCTGGCGCGCCGATTTGCGAGCGGTGCGGGTACGACCTGACGGGGAATCCGCTGGGGCCGTGTCCGGAGTGCGGGGAGGGCGTGAAGGTGCCGGGGGCGGAGCGGCGATAAAGCAACGTCGGACTTCGGGCGCTGCGACCCTCCCCCGGCCCCTCCATGGGAGGGAGGGGGGTTAAGAGCGCCGGCGAAGCCGCGGGCGAGGTGGTCGCTACCACCGCCGCTTGGCTTTCATGCGTTTCTGGCCCTCCAGGTGGAGTTTCTTCCAGCGCTCTTTTTCGGCGGCCTGTGCCACCACGTCGTCGCGCCGGGCGAGATAGGCCAGTTCGCGTTTCAGTTTCACGTAGCTGGCGTAGCGCGCTGCGTCGAGCCGGCCGCTGGACAGGGCCGCTCGAATCGCGCAGCCCGGTTCCGTGTCATGGGCACAGTCGCGAAAGCGACAATCGGCCGCGAGGCTTTCGATGTCCGCGAACGCGCCGGCCAGGGCGTCGTCCGTGGCCCAAAGCTGCAGCTCGCGCAGGCCGGGCGTGTCGATGATTACGCCGCCGGCCGGCAGCAGTAATAGCTCGCGGTGGGTGGTGGTGTGGCGGCCGTGGCTATCGTCGGCTCGGACGGCGGCGGTGCGCAGGCGATCTTCCCCAAGCAGCGCGTTGATCAGGGAGGACTTGCCTACGCCGGAGGACCCGAGCAGGGCCGCGGTCGCGCCGGGTTTGAGGTAGACCAGGAGGTCCGCCACGCCGCGACCGTCCTGGGCGCTGACGGCGTGGATGGGCACGGCGAACGCGACGGTCTCGACGTCGGCGAGGCGCGCCGGCAGGTCGGTGCAAACGTCGGCTTTGTTGAGGACGATCACGGGCGCCGCGCCGCTTTCCCAGGCGAGGGTGAGATAGCGTTCGATGCGGCGGGGATTGAAGTCGTGATCGAGGCCGCTGACCAGGAAGACGGTGTCGATGTTGGCGGCCAAGACCTGCTGGTCGGCGTTGTCGCCGGCCGCTTTTCGCGCGAACAAGCTGCGGCGGGGCAGGATGGCGTGGATCGCGGCGGGACCGTCGCCGGGGGGAAGATCGGCGATGACCCAGTCGCCGACGGCGGGGAAATCGGCGCGGGACTGGGCGTTGTGGCGTAAGCGGCCGGTGACGCGGGCGAGGCGCAGGCCGGCGGTCGTGCAGATGAGGTAGGCCTCGCGGTCTTCGCGCGCGATGCGGGCGGGCGAGAGAGGAAGGCCGCGCGGGGCGCTCGGGGCTTCGTGGCCGAGCGCGGGCGTGGCACTGCGTGACTGGAAACTCTGAAATTGCTGCTGGAGCTCGTCATTCCAACCCCAATCGGTCAATTGCATGGCTGGGGTGTTCCTTACGAGGTCGGACCGTCGCTCGGACAGCGCGGCCAGGTCCGAAGTTCGAGACTGGAAAACCCGCGCGTTGACCCGCGGGCACACGGCATGCCCGGGGCGTGGAAGGCCGAAACGAAAACGGCCGCTCCCGAAGGGGCGGCCGCTGGAAGACGCGATTTAGTTAGCGCTTCAGGCCGGGACGCACCCGGGGCATGACAGAACGACTTGTCGTTGGGCGACCGTCATACTGGCGAGCCTCCGAAAGGGTCCTCGAATACCTGTACGCTAAACCTGGAATTGATAATAGCAAAACGGCAACCACAAAGTCAATGCTCCGGCGGCCGGAGTACGAGGTGCGTCGAGGACGCACCCTACGGAGCCCACGGAGCCACGGTGGGCACGGCATCCCCCCACCGCTCGCCTATGCTTGGTGGCGGCCGCGGAAGGCTTCCTGGAGCATGGCGCGGTTGGCGAATTCGATGTGGGAGCCGGGGGCGATGCCGCGGGCGAGGCGGGTGATGTGGACGCCGGTGTCGGCGAGGATGCTGGTGATGTGCAGGGCGGTGGCGTCGCCTTCGAGGGTCGGGTTAGTCGCCAGCACGATTTCCTTGATGTCGCCGGCTTTGACGCGGCGGGCGAGGGCGTCGAGGGTGAGGTCGGCGGGGCCGACGCCTTCGAGCGGGGCGATGTGGCCCATGAGCACGTGGTATACGCCGGTGATGACGCCGGTGGCTTCGAGGCCGAGGAGGTCCTTGGGCTGCTCGACGACGATGACCTGGGTGGGGTCGCGGCGGGGGTCGGCGCAGATGGTGCAGAGCTCGGCGTCGGCGAGGTTGTAGCAACGCGAGCAGGGGCGGATTTCGTCCTTGGTGGCCATGATCGCCTTGGCGAGCGCGAGGGCCTCATCCCGCTCGGCTTTGAGCAGGTGGAAGGCGACGCGCTCGGCGGAGCGTGCGCCGATGCCGGGGAGCTTCTTGAGCTCGTCCATGAGGCGTTGCAGGGGGCCGGTTAGCTTGGCGTCGGACACGCGTTTACCTCGTCACGCGGTGGGCGGGCCGCCGAGAAGGCCGTCGAGGCCGGGGATATTCAGGCCGCCGGTGATTTGTTGGACCTCCTGTTGGGCGGCTTCGCGGCTGCGGGCGACGGCGGCGCGGACGGCGGCGCAGGTGAGGTCCTCGATCATTTCGATGTCGCCGGCCTGGACGAGCGCGGGCTCGAACTTGACCGCGACGAGGTCGCCGCGACCGTCGACGGTGGCGTTGACCTGTCCACCGCCGGATTCGCCGGTGTAGCGGGCGGCCTGGAGGCGCTCGGCCATCTCCTGCATGTTCTGCTTGATCTGGCCGGCGTTCTTCATGAGGTTCATGAGCTGTCCGAGGTTGCCGAGCATCGGTTACTCCGCTGTGCTGGGGGCGGGCGCACTCAGGGGGGCGCGCACGTCGATGACAATGCCATTGAACAGGTCGAGGGCCTGGCGGACAACCGGGTCGCGCTCGATCCGCGCCCGTTCGTCGACCGACAGCTCGCGGCGGACCAGCTCGCCGGGGCGGCGCGCGGGCGGGGGCGGCGGTGTGTCGTCATATACGGGGATTGCGACGTCGGGCTCGCTGCCGGGGAGGTCGTCGGGGGTTGGTTGGGGTGCGGGCGTGTACGAGCGCGCGGCGACAGGTGAGGCGTCAGCGCGTGCCGGCTCGGCAGGAGCCTCGTCCTCCCCTGGCTTTCCCACCCACACACGTTGGGGGCTATTCTCTAGCGCGGGGTTCTTTTTTTTTTCGTCTGGCGGCGCGGCATCGGCCGGGAGCTGGGCCAGGAGTTGCTCGATCGAGGTCCACTGACGCATGCGTGCGAACCGCGCGAGCAGCGCTTCCGTCAGCGCCCGCCCCGCGCCGCTGTAACGCACGTTCCGCCGCAGCTCTTCGAGCATCGCGATCATCTGGACGTAGTGCGAGAGCTCGAACTGCTTGCTAAGCTCGACATACGCCTCGCGCGTCCCGGCCGGGATGTCCACGAGCGGCGAGTCCGGGCCGCAGGTCCGCACGAGCAGCAGCGCGCGCACGACCTCGATCGTGTCGTTGCAGAAGCTCTCGAGCCCCCGGCCGCCCGCCACGACGCGGTCGAGCGCGCTCAGGGCTGCCGCCACGTCGCCGGCCGCGGCGTGCTGGAGCAGCGCGAAGATCTGCTCGTCCTGGGCCGGCGGCAGCAGCTCGTCGAGGACGGGCATGGTCAGCTTCTGCGGCGAGACGGACAGAAGCTGGTCGAGGATGCTGAGGGCGTCGCGCATCGAGCCCTGGGCGAGCCGGGCGACGCGCTGCACGACCGCGTCGTCGGCCGTGGCGCCTTCGGTTTTGACGATCTCGCCGAGGCGTTTGGCGATCGCGTCGGAGCCGATGTGGCGGAAGTTGAAGCGCTGGCAGCGGCTCTGGATCGTGGCGGGGACTTTCTGGATCTCCGTCGTCGCGAGGATGAACTTCACGTGGTCGGGCGGCTCTTCGAGCGTCTTGAGCAGGGCGTTGAACGCGCCCGTCGAGAGCATGTGCACTTCGTCGATGATGTAGACCTTGAAGCGCGCCCGGGCGGGGCGATACGCGGTGTTGCTCCGCAACTCGCGGATGTTGTCGACGCCGGTGTTGCTGGCGGCGTCGATTTCGAGCACGTCGACGTCCTGGCCCTCGGCGATGGCGCGGCAGATGTCGCACTCGCCGCAGGGCGTGGTCGTCGGGGCGTCGTACTTCTGGCAGTTAAGGGCTTTGGCGAGGATGCGGGCCATGCTGGTCTTGCCGACGCCGCGGGTGCCGGTGAAGAGGTAGCCGTGGTGGATGCGGCCGACCTTGATGGCGTTGACGAGGGTGGTGGCGATCGGCTCCTGGCCGATGACCTCGTCGAAGGTGCGGCTGCGGTATTTTCGCGCTAGGACGGTGTAAGCCATGGCGTATCCGAATCAAGAATGCCGAATTAAGAATTGAAAGGCGTTGCGCCGGGCGAGCGTTTCGACGAACCCGCGCAGTTTTCGGCGCGCTTT
Source organism: Phycisphaerales bacterium (assembly GCA_003162245.1). Taxonomy (GTDB): domain Bacteria; phylum Planctomycetota; class Phycisphaerae; order UBA1845; family Fen-1342; genus Fen-1342. The sequence goes on along the minus strand of PMMM01000095.1, from coordinate 11,820 downwards.
CTCAATTCTCAATTCCCAATTCAAGCCTGAGGCGCCGACCAGGTTTACGGAGCACGTGGGCCGCCACGAGTGGGCTGCTACCTTCCGGTCCTGACCCGTTGCCCGAAGAGCGCACTGCACCGGCCCAGCCGTCGCCCCAGGCGGGAAGCATGGTACCCGCGGGGCGGGGTTTCAGCCAGGCGCGGCCGCGACGCGCGGCGAGGATGCGTGCGCTACGTCCCCGAACGGTTGCGCGTCGGGGCCGCGGCCCACGGCACGTGCGGGAAGTGCTCGTCGAGCGGGGCCTGGGCCAGTTCGATCAGGAACTGGCTGATGCGGCCGCAAACGAGGTCGAGATACTTGCGACCCTTCTCGGCTGCGGCGCCCGACGGGTCGCCGATGGCGCAGTGGTCGTTGAGGCGGGCGAAGTCGCGGCTCGTGCGCACCCACCCTCGTTCGAGCGCCTCGAATCGGAACGGACGGGCGTGGCCGTCGCCCGCGCGGCTCAGCTCGACCAGCTCGGGATACAACGCGAGCGCCACCGAAGTCTCCTGCTCGCCGGCGTGGTCGTCGTGCGCCGCGAAAATCTCGCTGTATTTGTCGTGCCCCACCGCCCACCAGTTGCACAGGAACACGTGCACCGGAAGGTCGCTCTGCACCTGCCGGATCAACGGCGAGAACTCGTTTCCGCCGTGGCCGTTGATGATGACGATCTTGCGGAGGCCGTGCTTGTGCAGCCCGACGATGATCTCGCGCATCAGCGCGTCGAGCGTCGCCTGCGACACGTGAATCGTCAGCGGGAATGCGGCGAGGTTGCAATCGGCGCCGTAGGGGATGATCGGCAGGCACACGACGGACTCGGTCGCGCGCCAGGCGGTCTCGCAGCACCGCCGGGCGACGTGGAGCGTCGAGAGCACGTCCTGGCCCTCGGGCAGGTGGCGGTTGTGGGCTTCGGTCGCGGCGACCGGCACGACGGCGACCTCGTACTTGCGCCCCTGCACGCGGCCCAGGTTCGTCGTCGTTAGGTCCCATTCATCGAGCATCGGCGGCCCTCCGCGGGCGTTATTTCACCGTTAAGCCACCAGGACACGAAGGCGGCAGATCACTTGCGGCCCATCAACAGCTCGCCGACGGTCCGCCAGACTTCCCGCCGGAGTCCCTCAACCTTGGCGCTGTCATCCGGGTGCACGCGGTTCGTCAGCGCGAGGATGTACACGCCTTGCTCGGGATAAATGCGCATCGCCGTGCCCGTGTAGCCCGTGTGGCCGTACGCGAACGGCATGGCTGCGCCGGCGTCGTTCGGGTCGGGCACGTAGAGGTCCCACAGCAGGCCGCGGCGGTCGGGCTGACCTTTGGCGTTCAGCGCGCCCGCGTTCTGAATGCGCGTCATGTCGGCGATCGTGTCGGCCTTCAGAATGCGGACGCCCTCGAGCTCGCCGCCGCTGAGCATCATCTGCGCGAAGCGGCTTAGGTCGCGGGCGGAGCTGAACAAACCTGCGTTGCCGGAGACGCCCGCCTGCATCGCCGCGAGCGGGTCGTGCACCTGGCCGCACAGGAAACCGCCGTCGCCGCGGCCGTAGTCCGTCTTCGTCGTCGGCACGCAGCGCGCTTGCAACGACTCCGCCGGGTTGTAGCCGGTGTCTGCGAGACCCAGCGGCTTGAAGACGTTCTCGGCGGCGAAGCGATCGAGCGGCTCGCCGGTGACTTTCTCGACGATCTCCGCGCACAGAATCGCGTTGAGGCAGCTATACACGACCGTCTGCCCCGGCGGGTGCTTCAGCGGCAGCTTGCGGATGTACGCCCGCAGCTCAGCGGCGCATGGGAAGCCCGCCTTTTCGCGGATTTCCTTCTGCTGCGGCGCATCGACGTACGGCGGCATCCCGGACGTGTGCGTCATGAGGTGGCGGACGGTCACTTCCTTCTTGTCGCCCTCGTTGAACTCCGGCAGATACTTGCCGACCGGGTCGTCGAGGCCGACCTTGGCGCGCTCGACGAGCAGCATCAGGCTGGTGCCGGTGGCGATCGGCTTCGTCATCGAGGCGAGGTCGAACAACGCATCGTCGCGCATTGGTGCGCGCTGCGGGTCGGTTTGCAGGAAGCCGTACGCCTTCTGCCACGTGCGGAAACCGGTCTCCGTCTTCATTCCGACCGCGATCACCGCGCCGGGAATGTGCTCCTTGCCGAGCAGCTCGGGCACGAGGCTGTCGAACGCGTCCGCCAGCGACTCGAAGCCGCGCTCCGCCGGCACCGCGCGGGCGTCGAACGTCCAGTCCCATTCGTCGAAGTACAGGTTATGCCCGTCGATCTCGATCTCGCCGCGCTGGAAATCCACCGGCTCGCTGCGGAAGCTGGTCTTGGGCGGGTCGAGCGGGCGGCCGTAGTCGAGGTTGACGATCATGCGGTAGCCGTCGAGGTGGCCGCAGTAGAACTCCTGCACCGCCGGGTCCTTGTGCGTCTGGAGGCCGTACGACGCGTCCGCCGGCAGCCAGCCCCACGGCGCGACGTAGAATTCGGCCCAGTCGTGCATGTTCCAGCCGCCGGGCTCTGTCTCCCAGCCGGATTGCCAGCGGGCGGGGATGCCGGCGGCGCGGCACATCGTGATGAACAGCAGCGACTGCACGCCGCAGTCGCCCTTGAGCGTCGCCAGCGCCTTGGCCGAGATGTTCGGGATCGTGCTGTACTCCATCTCGGCGCAGTACTTCATGTTCTGCGCGACCCAGCGGAAGATGCGGCGGGCACGCAAGAGCGGGTTCTGCTCGCCCGCAACGACCTCGTTCACCTTCGCCTGCAGCTCGGGCGTGAAGACGATGTGCGGGGGGCGCTCGGCGGTGTTCTCGCGGTACGCGGCGCTGTCTTTGTCGTACGGCTTGACCGCCGCGGGGTCGAGGTCGGGCACGGACGCGGAGCAGATGTACTCGAATTCCGCGGCGAACCGCGGCGGCTTGGCTGGATCATCGAGTACCTGCTCAAAGTAGACTGTCCGTTGCGCGCCGCCGTTCGGAGCAAGCACGCCGCCTGGCGGCGTCGCGGAAATCAGCCGCACGTCGCGCTGCGGCCCGTACTCCTGCGGGAACGGCAGCCAGCAGCGGACCTTCGCGCCAGCTTTGAGGCGCGCGTTGCCCTCTTTCACGCGGATTTCGTAGCGAATGTGGTGCTTGATCGGGTCTACGTACGGCTGGCCCGACGTCTTCGCCAGCTCAAGCAGGCGCGCCAGATGCGCCGGCAAATCGAACTTGCCGGCCGGCTCGACGACCGGCTTCCGGCGTGACTTGGCTTCGTCGCCGAACCGGAACAGGTTGCTGGGCTCGCGGACGAAGTAGAGCACGTCGTCGTCGATGACGCGGTGCTGCAAAACGCCCTGCTGCCGCCAGTGGTCCACATCCTCGGCGGTCGCGTCGGGGAGGCTGCCCCGGAGCTTCTTGAGCATCTGCTCCGGCGTCATGGCAAAGTCGAGCCGGATGCGGCGCATGGTCTCGCGCAGGATCGCGAACTCATCGACGACCGGCGCGTTTGGGTCCTTGATCTGGTCCGCCAGCAGCTTATCCGCGGCGCGGAAATGTCCCTGCTCGATCGCGGTGCGGGCTTCCTGGAGAATCTGCGCATCGTCCGCCGCAACCGCGACCCCGACGGCGACCAGAAGCGCGAGTGCCAGTCCCGAGCCGAATCGCGAACCGCTCGCAAAGCTGCGCATGGCGTGCTACCTTTCTGCCGAAGCGTAGAGTCCCGACAGAATACTCGCCTGCGAAACCCGAGTCGAGGAAAACCGCGATGAGAGCCAGGCTGTGCCGCCCGTGTCCGCTCGTCCTCCTTACATCCCGCCTGGCGCTCGTCTTGATCGCCGGCCTCGGTCTCTTCGCATGCACCGCGGCCGGCGACGAACCCAAGCCCGCGACCGGCGGCGCTGTCATGCCGCGCGACCGGCCCGCCGTGCGCCTGGGAGTCGATGTCCTCATCGCCGAGGACTTCAAGCCGCTGGCCGGCAAACGCGTCGGCCTGATTACGAACCCCACCGGCGTCACCGGCAGCCTGCAATCCACGATCGACGTCCTGCACCACGCCAAGGGCGTCAAGCTCGTCGCCCTGTTCGGCCCGGAGCACGGCGTACGCGGCGCGGCGGCCGCCGGGGCCGAAGTGGACGACGCGAACGATCCGGCCACCGGCCTTCCCGCGTACTCGCTCTACGGCAAGCACCATAAGCCGACGCCGGAGATGCTCAAGGGCGTCGATGTGCTGGTCTACGACATCCAGGACATCGGCTCGCGCTCGTACACGTACATCACGACGCTGGCGTTAGCGATGGAGGCCGCCGCCGAGAACAAGGTTGCGTTCGTCGTCCTCGACCGGCCGAATCCGCTCGGCGGCGCCCGCATGGAGGGCCGCCCGCTCGACCTCAAGTTCCGCTCCTCGGTCGGCCACCTGCCCATCCCCTACGTTCACGGCCTCACCGTCGGCGAGCTGGCCCAGATGATCAATGGCGAGCACTGGCTCAAGGACGGCGTGACGTGCGATCTGCGAGTCATCCCGATGCAGGGCTGGAAACGCAGCCTATGGTGGGACCAGACGGGCCTCGTCTGGATACCGACCTCGCCGCACGTACCGCGGCCGGAGACCGCCGCGTTTTACGCCGCCACCGGCATCATGGGCGAGCTGGGCGTCATCAGCGAGGGCGTCGGCTACCCACTGCCGTTCGAGCTGGCCGGCATGCCGGAAATCGAGCCGCAGAAGCTGGCGGACGAGCTGAACCGCCGGCACCTGCCCGGCGTCTTCTTCCGCCCCCTCTTCTTCCAGCCGTACTACAGCCACTATGCCAACCAGACCTGCGGCGGCGTGCAAATCTACCTGACTGACCGCGACCGGGCGGAGCTGACGCCGATCCAGTTTCACGTGATGGACGCGGTGTGCAAGCTGCACCCGGCCGTCAAGCTGTTCGGCGCGAAGCGCGACGGGATGTTCGACAAGGTGTGCGGGACGGACGAGATTCGGAAGTTGTTCGAGGCGGGGCGGCCGATCGGCGAAATCCTCAGCACGTGGAACCAGGGCGTCGAGGCCTTCCGCGCGCAACGGGCGAAATACCTCCTGTACGAATAGCGGGCTTTCCTCACGGCTGCTCCCAGACGTGCAGCAAGAACAGCAGCGCCACCGTGCCGTCGATGATCGGTTCGTTGGTCGAGAAGTCCTCGAACACGTCGTGGTAGACGCCGATGTCGGACTGGAACCGCGCCAGCCGGTCCTCGCCGATGCCCGTGAACTTCAGGCGGTCGTTGATGTCCTTGTACACCGGCCCGTCGACCAGCCCGCCCACCGGCACCTGGTTCTTGAGCTTGTAGAACAGATGGTGCGGCCGGCTGGCCGTGTCGCCGCCCTCCGGCACCCCGAGCACGAACGACACGCCCCACGGATTGCGGCCGAAGATCCAATCGCGGGCTTCCGCGGCCAACGGGCGGAACTGCGCGTCGCCGGTCATACGCTCGTACAGCGCGGCCTGCGTTGCCAACGCGATCACGTCGTTCGTCGAGCACCACACCAGCGGCGTGCCGAGGCGATACGGGTTTTTCTCGGCCAGCATGCGGACCCGTTCGAGCCCCGCACGGTAATAGCCGGCGAGCCGCTGCTGCGTCGCTTGGTCCACGAGCGGGTACAGCCGCCAGTGCGCGAGGTTCACGTACGGGAACCACTCGTAATGCCCGTGCCGAGCGCTGCCCATCCAGCGGCTTTCGCCGGCCCGGTCGGCCCACTCGATCGCCTGCGCGAGATACTCCGGCCGCTTGGTGGCGATGAAGAGTTCCGTCGCGGCCCATTCGAGATCGTCGAAGTAGTCGCTCTCGCGGTAGTAGTACGCCTCTCTCACCGGTACCGACATCGCGCAGCCCGGGTTCGCCCGCGCGAGCGCGTACAGCGACTCGGCTTGCTCCAGGTGGCCGGCCAGCGCCAGCGCCGCCGCCGTGCGCCCCGCGAGGCTGGCGAGCCCGCTCGATTGATTCCGGTACTTCGGCCCCTCGGGCTGGCCGGTCGCCGGCCACGCCGCCCGCGGCCCACCCGGCCCCCAGCCGTAATCCGTCCGGTCCTCGTGCCACAGCCCCAGCGGCCCGCCGTGGTCGCGGTCGTCGCCGATCTGCACGTAGATCGTGTTCGGGTCGGGGTGGAGCTTGAGCAGCAGCTCCGCGCCGTACGCGGCCTCCTCCCGCGCCCCGGCCAGTTGCAACGCCGCGACGCAGTAGGTGGTCGTGATCATGTGCTTGATGCGGTCCGCGGCGTCGTGCCAGCCGCCGACGAGGTCGACGTGCCGCCCCGTGACCGTGTCGATCGCGTCCTGCTGGTGGCACTTCTGCCCCGTGACCGGGTTATCGCCGCAGCGCTGGAGCTGCATGAATTCGAGCAGCTTCGCGGGCACGTCCTGGTACGCGTCCGGGCTGATCGCGAACGGCCGCGACTCGGCGTCCTGGTATTTCAGCACATAGCGCCCCGGTTTGCGCAAGGCGGTGAAGTCCAGCCGGTAGTTGTGCTTGAACGGCCCCCACGCCCCGGCGTCAGCCCCGATGTCGCCCTGAAACGCACCCGCGTCAGCGCTGCTGTCGCCCTGAAGCTCCCGCACGCGAAACGACCCCGTCAGCGGCTCATCGCTCGACAGCACCGCGATCTTCGGATCGCCGGGCAGGTACCCGATCTGGCTCGCGCGAATCCACACCCCAACCGCCGCCGCCCGCGGCGAAGCCGCCCCGACGCAGACAACCGGCAGGAAGAACAGCAGTGTCGCGGAACCGCGCGGTGATATGGGGCTCATGAGTCGCTCGCAAAGTGGCCAGCTACGGCGACACTCCGGCGCCACCCGCCGGAGGCGCCCCTGGGCACGCGGCTCCCGCGCCGGTGGGCCGGCCGAAGGACGTGTTTACGCACAACTCGCCGCCGGCCTGCCGTGGATCGACCCCGGCCCCGAAGCGCTGCTTGAGGTCCAGCAGCTCGCGCACCTCGGCGTGCGGCAGACGCTCGACGTTGCCGATTTGCTGCGCGATCAGGAGCACGCGACAGTACGCGTCGAGAATCTCGGTGTACCAGTACGCCCGCTCGACGCTCGGCCCCCAACTCACCGTCCCGTGGTTGCTCAGCACGACCGTGTTCGCCTTGCCCACGAACGGCCGCACGGTCCGGGCGAAGCTCTCGCCGCCGGGCGTCTCGTACTGGGCCCGCGGCACGGCCCCCAGGAACACCTCGACCTCCGGCAGGATGCACGTCGGGATGTCCACCCGCGCCACGCCGAATGCCGTCGCGTGCGGCGGGTGGCAATGCACCACGGCTTGCACGGCGGGGTCGGCTTTGTAGATTTCGAGGTGGAGCAGCACTTCGCTGGTCTGCTTCCGCCGGCCGGAAAGCTGCCGGCCGTCCAGCCCGACCGTGCACAAGTCGTCGGGCTTCATGAATCCCTTGCAGATCAGCGTCGGCGTGCACAGGACGACGTTGCCCGACAGGCGGCAGGAGAGGTTGCCGTCGTTGCCGGCCGCGAACCCGCGGGCGTACAGCCGCTGCCCGATCTCGCAGATTTCCCGGCGCGCTTCCCAATCGCTGACCATCGCGTATCCTCGCGTCACCGTCGGCGGCCTCGACGGTCACGCCCGACCGGCTCAAACCCGCCCACATCCCGGCGTCCGCGTCGCGATTCGTGACGACGACGGCTTCGGCCGGGTCCGCATTCGCTTCTGTGCTTGATTTACTCCAATTGTGTCGGTATCGGTTGCAATTATCAACGCAGTGGCGCCCGTTTCGTGCCAGATGCCGCCCCGGGTCGTGTGAAGTCCACGACGCGCGCCGTCCGGCGCCGGCCTGCGGCGCAAGCACGTCACGCAGGAGCGTCTGGACGCCTTGTTCGCCGCCTCTTACGAACGCTCTGGCGTAAGGAGATCGTCATGCAATCGGCCTTTCGCGCGGCTATGACCCAACGTGCCCGCACTCTGGCCGCGGCCGGCGTGCTCGGGCTGCTCGGCGTCGCCCAGCTTTACGCCGCCCCGGGCGACGTCAAGCTGTCGTTCGACGCGCCGTGCAAATACCCGACCGGCCTCGCGACCGACGGCCGGCACCTGTTCGTCCTCGACTGGATGGAAGCGCAGGTGCACGAAATCTCGCCCGCCGACGGCAAGCTCGTGCGCTCGTTCGCGGCCCCGGCCCTCCGCCCGCAGGGCCTCACGTGGGGCGACGGCCGGCTCTTCGTCTCCGACGACCGCAGCGGTTCCGTCTACGCCCTCAACCCCGACACCGGCATCGTCGATTGGTCCTTCGTCGCCCCTGGCGAACAGCCCACCGGCCTCGCGTACGTCGGCGACTCCCTCTTCCTCCTCGAGCGCAAGGGCGGCCAGCTCTACAAGCTCAACCCGGCCGACGGCACGATCCTCGCGTATTTCCCCGCCCCGAATGCGACGTGCACCTCGCTCGCGTACGACGGGCGCTACCTGTGGTCCGCCGATCGGGTGCGCGACGAGCTCTACATGATCGAGCCGGCGACCGGCGCCGTGCGCGGCATCCTCCCGGCCCCCGGCCCGTACGCCGTCGGGCTCGCCTGCCTCGACGGCTACCTGTGGAACGTCGATTTCCAGACGCGGAAGCTCTACCAGGTGATTCTGCACGAGCCCGGCGGGCCGGAGAAGAAGTGCCGGCTCACGGACGCGCGCACCGCGCGCGTCGAAATGCTCTGGACCCTCCACAACTACGGCCCCGGCGAGGTCCGCGACCTGGTCGTCGGCTTCGCGCTGCCGCAGAAGCTCGCGAACCTGGAAGTGCTGTCGCCGCCGGAGTTCGCCACGCCGCCCACGCGGACCGTCCCCGACTGCTGGGGCCAGCCCTGCGGCGTGTACGAGCGGCCGAGCCTGGCCGCCGGGGCACGCGAGGTGCTGAGCTACACGGTGACGGCGAAGGTGTCGGCGATCCGCTTTCTGGTCTTCCCGGAGGAGTGCGGGACGCTGGCCGACATCCCCCAGGACATTCGCCAGCAGTACACCGCCGACGGCGCGCGGTACCGCATCACCTCCCCCGCGCTCAAGGAGATCGTGAAAAAGGTCGTCGGCGACGAGCAAAATCCGGCCCGCATCGCGTGGAAAATCTACGACTACGTCGTCGATGCCCTCGACTACGAGATGGTCGGCGGCTGGGATATCCCCGAGGTCGTGCTCAAACGCGGCAAGGGCTCGTGCTCGGAGTACACGTTCGCATACATCGCGTTGTGCCGGGCGACCGGGCTGCCGGCCCGCTACCAGGGCAGTGTCGTGGTCCGCGGCGACGACGCCTGCATCGACGACGTGTTCCATCGCTGGGCCCAGGTCTACCTGCCCAATTACGGCTGGGTGCCGGTGGATTCCAGCCGCGGCGGCAAGAAGATTCCGGTGGACCGCTCGCGCGGCTTCGGCGAGCTGTCGAATCGCTACCTGATCACGACGGAGGGCGGCGGGGCGTCGGAGTACCTGGATTGGGACTACAACGCGTTCGCGCGCTACAAGATGACGGGCTATGCGAAGGTCGAGGAGGAGAAGTTCGCGCTGTGGGAGCCGCTGCAAGCGACCGCGACCACGACGGCCCCCGCCGCCGAGCCGCCGCAGTGCAAGCCGAAGTAAGGCGGTGTACCACTGCTCTTGAGCAGTGGTCTTCCGGGTGCACGATGGATGGCGATGTGCCAATGCTCCTGAGCAGTGTCGTGTGCCACTGCTCTTGAGCAGTGGTATCCTGAGCACACAATGGACCCCCTCCCCCGCAAGACCCGCCGTTCCTGGAACGAACCCGGTCACGCTCATTTCCTCACGTACTCCTGCTTTCAGCGTTTGCCTTTGCTGACGCGCGACCGCACCCGCCGCTGGGTTCTGGACGCCCTCGACGCAACGCGCCGTGAGCTCGACGTCGCGCTGTGGGTCTACGTCATCATGCCGGAGCACGTGCACGTCCTGCTCTGCCCGCGACGGCCCAGCTACGAAATGCGGCGCATCCTGGTTGCCCTGAAACGCCCGGTCAGTGACGCCGCGCGTGAATACCTGGAGCAGAGTGAAGACGACAAATGGCTGGATCGGCTCAGCGTGGAGTACCCGTCGCGGCGGGTCTTTCGATTCTGGCAGTCGGGCGGCGGATTCGACCACAACGTCTTCCGCGAGAAGACCGTACCGGCCGTGGTCGACTACATTCATGCGAACCCCGTTCGTCGAGGTTTCGTCGCGCAACCGACCGATTGGGAGTGGTCCAGCGCCCGGTTCTGGGAGACGTGGCCAAGCGTGGCCCTCTGCATGGATGACCCGTTTGCCTGAAGTGTGCCACTGCTCTTGAGCAGTGGTTCTCCGCCTGCACCATGGTCTCCCGTCGTGCCACTGCTCTTGAGCAGTGCGGCCGGCGGCACGAACGGTGTCTCTCGCAGATCATCGGACGCTGGAACCGGCGGCCGCTCGTGCCCACCCGCCTGGACAACCCATCTGCGTGAGGATCGCCACTGCTCAAGAGCAGTGGCACACCGTCCGTGCCACCCGGCCGACCACCTCGATCGCGCCCCGTCTCGCTGGATGTCTATTCCGCAGCTTTCAAAGCGTGCCGCGCCCGAATCCACTCGACGAGCCCGTCGAACTCCGCCGGTAGACCCTGATCGCTGCGGTTGTTGTGGATCACCACGTCGGCTTCGCACCGGTACGGCTCGATGTACAGCGTGTACGCCGCGCGCACCTGCCCGGCGTAGCGTCGCAAAACCTCCTGCCGGTCACGGCCGCGCTGCGCGACGTCGCGTTCGAGTCGCCGCCCGATGCGCACCTCCTCGTCCGCCTCGACGAACACTTTGAGATCGAACACCTTGCGCAACGCCTCGCGCGCGAAGATCAGGATGCCCTCCACGATCACCACCGGCCGCCACGGCACCTCGTTGTATCCCGCAACGCGGTCGCACACCTCGAACGAGTACTTCGGCGCCCGGATCGCCTGCCCCGCCCGCAGCGCCGCCAGGTCCCGCACCAGCAGCTCGTTGTCCACCGCCTCCGGCACGTCGTAATCCCGCCGTAGCCGCTCTTCGACCGTCGTTCCCGCCTCCGCCGGCCGGTAGTACCAATCCTGCTCGACCCACACCGCCACCGCGGCCCCCAGCGCCCGCCCGAGCCGCTCGGCCACAAACGTCTTCCCGCTCCCCGTCCCGCCGCCGATCCCGACGATCATCGCCCGCTCGAATCGCCGCACAACCGCCTCCCCGGCGTCCCCGGCACAGTGCGGAGAACCCAACCCAGTCACCGATTCGCCTTCCCTTCTCGCGACCTCACTCTCGTGTGCCACTGCTCTTGAGCAGTGTTCTCTTGGTCGCGCGCCGCCCCCCGGCGTGCCGCTATTCTACGCCGCTCATCGCTTCTCCCCGCCGGCCGGAGCCACGCGCAACTCGCGATACCCCGTCTGCGGGTCCTCCTCGCGCGAGAACCGCACGTCCGTCAACTCCGCGATCACGATCTCCGCGGTCGTGTAAATGATGCACCCCTCGACCACGTGCCCGCCGATCGTCCGCCCCTCGGAATCGGCGATCGCGATGTGCAGGTGCGGCCCGTCCGGCGAGAACGTGCCCGACAGCGACACGATCTCGTACTTACCGGCGTAATGCGTGGCGTCCTTCTGGTCGGCCAGCCGCAGCGCGGCTTCTCGGAGGCTGCCCACCGCGGACACGATCGCCGCCGCCTTGATCCCGCGCCCCTGCACGTACCCGGCCAGCGCCACGCGCAGGTCCTCCCCCGGCGTCAACCGAATCACATGAAACGTCCCCGCGCTCCGCCCGCTGTTCTCGGTTTTCATCGCACCCACGCTCGTAGATTGCCCACCAGAATCCCCCGGAGCCTGCCCGGCGCCCCTCGGCGCCCC